>JAIXVE010000257.1 GCA_027483175.1 Verrucomicrobiaceae bacterium
AAATCCATCGCCGTCAGTTCCATCTGGAAAGGCTCCGCTCTCCCGGCTCTCAATAACCAGGCCGCCCAGCGAAAAGGCACCGCCGACACCGACAGCATCGCCGACTGGGAAGTCATCGCGCCCGCCAGCGGCACATGGGGATCTCCAAACCCCTCACTTCCCCTCCCATGGGTGACCTCCGCACCTCTCGCCGTCACCCCCGCCACCATCTCCCTCACCAATGGCGAATTCACCGGCTGGATCACGCTCAGCACATCCGGAAATCTCCAGGTCTCCGCCATCGGCGGCGGGCGCAGCGCCCTCAGCACCACCATCGCCGCCGCTCCAGCCCCCGCTGACTCCGACCTCGACGGCATGCCCGATGGCTGGGAGTCCTTCAACGGCACCAATCCTACCACCGACGACCGCACCGCCGATCCCGACGGCGACGGCCTCACCAACTACAACGAATACCTCGGCGGCACCCTTCCGCTCGACCGCCGTTCCGGCACCTTCGCCCTCTCCATGCAGCCGCTCCCCGACGGTCGTCTCGCATTCTCCGCCAACGGCCAGCCCGGCCGCCCCTACCGCCTAGCATGGACCGACGGAATCCTCCCATGGACGCCGGTCCCCGGCGGCGGCTTCATGTCCCCATCCGCCGCCCCGCAGAACACCACCGTCCAACCCCCAGTCGGCAGCAGCACCCGCGCCTTCTTCAGAGCCGAGCTGGCTCTTCCCCTTCCTTAACCGCCGCAATCTCCCGCTCCACAGCCCGCAGCTTGCCGAACTCCCGCCTCCCGAACCACAGCGCCACCACCCACCAGATCACTGCTGACATCAGCGCCACGGAAAGCACCGCCGGCATCAGCTCAAGCACCATTCCCTGTCTAATCTCGTACCACCCTGACGGGTAACCCCGGTCCCAATCCAGCCGCATCTGCTCCTGGGCCATCTCTGTTGCCATCCCAGGGGCAACAATCGCTGCTCCCGGCCACAACATCGACAGTAGCATCAGCCCCATCGACGGAAACGGCACCCACAGCGCCAGCACAATCCCCGAAACCACCGCCCCAATCGCCGTCGCCGCAAGCCACCGCCAGAAATTCCACGCCGCCAGCTTCCGGAAAATCCCCGCCAGCCCGATCGGGAAAACGAAGAAACCCAGCGCACCACAGCACACCGTCGCCATTATCAGTATCTCTATCCGCAGGCTCAAAGGATTCCTTCCGCCGTTGTACGCCACATACACCGCCATCACTCCCACCGCCGCAAGAATCCACAGCGTCGCGTAAATCAACCCAGTGTGCCATCCCGGTAGCAGCACACGTCCCGCTAGCCTCCCGAAAAACCCTCGCCGCGCAAACGGCAGCACCAGCGGCCTCAAGTGCGCCGGTTGCTCACTCATCGCCTGCACCACCGTCAGCAGCGCCGCCCCTAGCGCAACAAATCCACCCGCCTCCCGGATATCATTCTCCTTCGAATACACCGCCAATACCGTTGCCACCGGCACCATCACCATCGCCGCCAGTCGCCGCGGCGTCGCCCGATTCTCCGAATCAGGAGCCAGCTGCGAAGCCCCCAGATCCAGAAAGAAGAAAATCGCCCACACCAGCAGCACCACACAGTACCAGATCCCCGCCGTCCCGATATCGTCATGCAGCGATTCAATCCCGTACCTCTGCCTCGCAATCTCGAAAACCGATACCGTGCACATCCCGAACGTCGGCAGCAGCACCGCCAGCAGCACCGCCGCGCGCAGCAGAAAATACTTCAGAAACGACAACCCTAACAGCACCGCCGACGACGTCACTCCCAGCAGCAGAAACAACCCCAGCCACGCAATCTCCTGGACCACGTCAATCCCGCCCGCAAAATACCGCAGAATCAGATAGGGCAGCACCGTCAGCGCCATCAGCACCTGCAGCGCCGCCGTCGCAACCCACTTGCCTAGCACAATCCGCCAGCCGCTCAGCCGCGTCAGCACCAGCGTGTCCATCGTGTTCCCGCCCATCTCCTCCCGCAGCGCCGCCGACAACCGCAGCGGCAGCAGCAGACACACCGGTCCCGCAAGACACCACCAGAAAACAATCCCCATGTCCTCGCTTCCCCTCCCCGCAAACATCAGACTCAGCAGCGCCAGCAGCAGCTGCACCCCCAGCAACCCCCACACGAAAAACGGCGACTTCAGCCCCATCCGCAGCTCCTTCACCAGCATCGGACTCATCCAGTCCCCAAAATCCTTCAGCGGACGGACTCCTCCAGACGAACTCACAGGCAAAGGCGGCGCTTCAGCAGACATGCCCGCAACCTGCCCGCCTCACCTCCTTCGCGCAATCACAGACTGCCGCCCCCAATCTCCCGCTCCGCAGCCCGCAGCCTCGCAAACTCCCGCCGCCCAAACCACAGCGCCACCAGCCACCAGATCGCCGCTGAGATCAGCGCCGCAGAAACCACCGCAGGCATCAGTTGCAGTACCCTTTCCTGTCTCCCCTCGTACCATCCTGACGTGAAATAATCCGTCTCGACCTGCTCCTCGGCTATTTCCACCGCCATGGCCGGCGCAACAATCGTTGCTCCCGGCCACACCATCGACAGCAGCATCAGCCCCGTCGACTTGAATAGCACCCACAGCGCTAACACAATTCCCGACACCACCGCCCCGATCGCCGTCCCCGCAAGCCACCACCAGAAATTCCACGCCGCCAGCTTCCGGAAAATCCCCGCCAGCCCGATCGGGAAAACGAAGAAGCCCAGCGCACCACAGCACACCGTCGCGATCATCAGGGCCTCAACCCTCAGAGTCACAGGGCTCCCTCGGTAGTTGGACGCCACATAAACCGAAGCCACCCACGCCGCCGCAACAACCCAGAGCGTCGCGTAAATCAACCCCGTGTGCCATCCCGGCAGCAGCACTCGTCCCGCCAGCCGCCCGAAAAACCCACGCCTCGCAAACGGCAGCACCAGCGGCCTCAAATGCCCCGGTTGCTCACTCATCGCCTGCACCACCGTCAGCATCGCCGCCCCGAGCGCAACAAATCCACCCGCCTCCCGGATATCATTCTCCCTCGAATGCAACGACAGCACCGTTGCCACCGGAACCATCACCATCGCCGCCAGTCGCCGCGGCGTCGCCCGATTCTCCGAATCAGGAGCCAGCTGCGACGCACCCAGATCCAGAAAAAAGAAAATTGCCCACAACAGCAGCACCACACAGTACCAGATCCCCGCCGTCCCGATCTCGTCATGCAGCGATTCAATCCCGTATTGCTGCCTCGCAACCTCAAAAACCGACACCGCGCAGAATCCAAACGTGTGCAGCAGCACCGCCAGCAGCACCGCCGCTCTTAACAGAAAATACTTAAGAAACGACAACCCTAGCAGCACCGCCGACGCCGTCACTCCCAGCAGCAGAAACAACCCCAGCCACGCAATCTCCTGCACCAAATCGATCCCTCCCGCAAAATACCGCAGAATCAGATAGGGAAGCACCGTCAGCGCCATCAGCACCTGCAGCGCCGCCGTCGCAACCCACTTGCCTATCACAATCCGCCAGCCGCTCAGCCGCGTCAGCACCAACGTGTCCATCGTGTTCCCGCCCATTTCCTCCCGCAGTGCCCCCGACAACCGCAGCGGCAGCAGCAGACACACCGGCCCCGCCAGACACCACCAGAAAACAATCGCCAGGTCCTCGCCTCCCCTCCCCGCAAACATCAGACTCAGCAGCGCCAGCAGCAGCTGCACCCCCAGGAAACCCCACACGAAAAACGGCGACTTCAGTCCCATCCGCAGCTCCTTCACCAGCATCGGACTCATCCAGTCCCCAAAGTCCTTCAGCGGACGGACTCCTCCAGACGGACTCCCAGGCAAATGCTGCGTTTCAACAGACATACCCACAACCTGCCCGCCTCACCACCATCGCGCAATCACGGACTGGCGTCCCCACCCGCCCCCGTCCCCGCTGGATCCCGCCGCACTCCCTCCGCCGCCGCCCGGATCGCCGCCCTCGTCGGCTCATCCAGTCGCTCCAGCTGCCGCACCTGCATCGCCGCCCGCGGATTAGCACGCAGCACCGTCTCGTGTCGCATCATGAAATCCCAGTACAGCGTCGTGAACGGACACGCCTCCACCCCAGTCGACAGCGCCGGATTCTTCGGACACCGCTGACAGTACCCGCTCATCCGCTGAATATACTTCCCCGACGCAATATACGGCTTCGACGCCATCAGCCCGCCATCCGCATACTGCGACATCCCGATCGTGTTAGGCATCTCCACCCACTCCACCGCATCCACATACACCGCCAGATACCACTCGTGCAGCCTCCGCGGGTTCACCCCAACCAGCAGCGCATAAAGCCCCGTCACCATCAGCCGCTGAATGTGATGCGCATACCCGTACTTCAAAGTCTGCCCCAGAGCATCACTCAGGCAGGCATAAGGCGTCTCCCCAGTCCAGTAGAATCCCGGCAGCGGCTCCGTCGCTCCTAACGCGTTCCGCTCTTCGTACCCCGGCATGTGCATCCAGTAAATGCCCCGCACATACTCCCGCCATCCGAGGATCTGCCGTATGAACCCCTCCACCGCCGCCAGCGGTGCCCTCCCTTCCCGCCACGCCTTCTCCGCCGCCTCCACCACCTCCCCAGCCACCAGCAATCCCAGGTTCAACGAAGACGACAGCAGCGAATGCCACAACCACGGCTCGCCCGGCCACATCGCGTCCTGCCAGCGCCCGAACCCGCCCAACCGCCCGCTCACAAATCCCTCCAGCGCCCGCAGCGCATCCTCCCGCGTCACCGGCCACCCGAACGTCTCCAGACTCCCCGGATGATCCGGAAACCGCGACGCCACCAGCTCCATCACCTCATGCGTCACCGCATCCGGCGGAAACATCACCGGCATCGGCACGTCCTCCGGCCCCTTTCGCCCGAAACTACCACGGTTCTCCTCATCGTAATTCCACTCCCCACCCACCGGCTTGCCATCCTCCATCAGAATCCCGTAACGCCGCCGCATCTCCCGGTAGAAATACTCCATCCGCAGTTCCTTGCGCCCCGCCGCATGCTTTCGGAACGCCTCCAGACTGCAGAAGTATCGCCGGTCCTCACAAATCGTCAGCGGCACACCCGCGCGCCGGCACACCTGCTCCACTCCCCGCAGAATCCGATGCTCCCCCGGATGCGTGCACCACACTTCCTCCGGCCGCCGCTCCTCCAGAAACGCCGCCAGCACACCCCCTAACGTCCCCGGATGATCAACCTCATCCAGCGCCGTGTAATCCACCGTCCACCCATCCGCCCGCAGTCGATCCCGGAAATGCCTCATCGCCGCCAGAAACAGCACAATCCGCTGCCGATGCGACCAAACCACCGTCGCTTCCGACGACGCCTCCGCCATCCAGATCACGTCCCGATCCCGATCCGCCCCGTCAAACACGGAGGCATCAGCATTCAACTGATCACCAAATACCAGCAGCACGCGTCTAGGGGGCTTCAACATCCCCCTTCCTTACGCCCGCCATCCCCATCCCGCCGCCCGTGATTCAGCAACTCATTGCGCCAGTGGATGCGTCGCCATCGCATTCCAATCCGCCATAAACCGCGCATGAATTGCCTCGCTCTCAATCCGCAGCATCGTCTCGTCATTCCCAGTCAGCGCCGGATCCGTGAAATTATGCGATCCCGTCAGCACCACCTTCCGCTGCACACTCTTCCACACGCCATCCATCAGCAGATACTTGGAATGCACAGGCGCATACCGCCGCACCGGAATCCCCGCACCTTCCAGCAGCGCCAGAATCTCCGATCCCGCCTCCGCAGGATTCACCAGCACCGCCACATCCATACCCGCTCCGCGCAGCGCCACCAGTTTCCGCGCGATGGCACTCCGAGGATTCGACCACGTCGCCATCGCCACCCTGACGCTACCACCCGCATTCGCATCCAGGCCATCCAGCGCCTCCACCACCGGATCCCCGCTGCCAGTCCCCGCATCCGCCGAAGCCCTCGGAAAACAATGCAGCCCAATCGGAGCCGTCTGGCCGCTCACCCGGTAATAATCCGGCTCCGCCACGCAAAGCGACATGTCATTCCAGTAACGCAGATACGCGTCGTAAACCTCAGGCCGCCCCCGGAGAATCACCATGTTGTTGTTCCGCGTCAGCTGGGTCTCCGTCAGGTTCGCCGACGACTGCACCGTCACCTTCGACCCGTCCCCGGTCACGTCCGAGAACAGGAAAAACTTGTTATGGTTGATCCGCCCGCCCATCGCTCCCATCACCTCTCCCTGCGCATTCCGGCAGGCAATCACGTGCCCGGCCGGCAATCGCTCCACCAGACTCTGCACCGCCGGAAAATCACCACCACAAATCACCCGCACATCCACCCCGCGCTCCTGCGCCGCCACAAACGCATCCGCCATGCTCATCCGATCCCACGTGTACACCGCCGCCCGCACCGAAGACCCCGCCTTCGCCTTCCCCAGCAATTCCAGCAATCGGCCCTCCAGCACCGTATCCGCCGTCGTTCCGTCTGGACCAATCACGCTGAACAACGCCTCAGCCTGCCCGTCCAGCAGCGGCGCAGCCACCGGAGCCGCCTCCCGCTGCACCACCCGGTAAAACCCGCGCTCTCCCGTTTCATCCACAAACCCTAGCGCTCGCCCCGCCGCCTCAAACGGCACCCCGCCCTCCGCAGGCCACACCGTCAGATCCCGGCTCCGCTGCAATTCATAAAACCGTCCCGGCACCGTGTCCCACGACAGCCGCACCCGACCCGATGGCACCGGCGCAATCGTCAGCGAAGGCGGAGCCGGCGGCCCAGGGATCGTGATCTTCAGATCATCAATCCCCACACCCGCATCGAATCCGCCATCATCCCGGTCATTCCAGCGCAGAAACAGCACCGCCCCAGGCTGCCAGTCAATCCCCGTTAGGTCGCCACTCACCTTGCTCCGGAACGCCTCACTATTGCCATCCCGCTGCCGCGCCGGATTGTCCCCATCAACCGCCAGCGTCAGCGTCAGTTCCCCCGGCGCGACCGCATCAAGGTCCGGCGCCCCCGTCATCAGCGGGCTGCTCAGAAAGGTCGTTTCCGTCAACTCAGCCCCAGCCACACCCCACGCAAATGCCAACCGGTTCGTGTACTGATTCGCCGTCGTCGTGCTCTGCAGCATCCACGTCTCCCGCCAGAACTCAATGTGCAGCGCCGTCACCACCTTCCCTGTGTCATTCACCAGCGCCGTCCCAAAAGCCATCGCCGCCGTCCCGGAACCCAGCGCCCCCAGCGCACGCTCCGCCACTCCGCTGGAACCATACGAATACAACCTGCCACCCGTCAGTTGCGCCGTCTGGATCGTCACGTTCGACGTCCCCGTCCCCGTGATCCGCGCCGCCTGCCATCCCGGTAATCCCGGTACCGCCACCTGCAATCCCACCGTCGCCGTGCCCGTTAGGGTCTGCGATCCCGTCGCCGGAAGGGTGTCAAATCCCTCCTCATGGCTCCCGGTAAACAAAACCTGCGCCGCCGCAGAAACCACACACGCCACCAGCACCGCCGCTGTCAGCCCAGCGGCACAGAAATCAGTCTTCATGTCAGGAAATTGATTCGCTCGCCACCATCTCACCACCGGCGGCGCGGCAGCAGCACGGCCGCCGCTCCCACCATCAGCGAAATCCACACCGATGGCTCCGGCACCACCGCCGAAAACGCGAAATCATCAATCCCCTGCGTCGCATCAAATCCTGACGAATCACTGTCGCTCCAGCGCAGATACAGGCTCTGCCCCGGCTCCCACGAAATCCCACTCACCGTCGCCGTCTTCAGCGTCCGGAACGCCGGAGCGTTTCCGTCCCGCTGCCGGTTCGGATTGTCACCATTCACCGCCCCTAGCACCATATTGCTCGCCGGGCTCACCGCATCAAGATCCGCCAGCGCAATCAACGACGTACTCGTCAGATAATTCCCCGCCGTGGCGGCTCCACCCGAAAACCCATAGGCAAACGCCATCCGGTCCTCCGTCGCATTCTGCGTCGTCGTCCCCTGCACCGCCCAGATCTCATGCGCGTAACTCACCGTGAACGAGGTCAGCGTCACCCCGCTGTTGTTCACCAGCGACGTCCCGACCGCTCCGAAAAAGCTCCCCGATCCCAACGCCGCCACCGCGCGGTCAGCCACATCCGAACCAGCGGAATAATATCGCCCGCCCGTTGCGTAAGCCAAATTGATCGCCGTGTCCGTCACCGCCGTCCCCCCGCGCCGCGCCACTTCCCAGTCGCTCGCCCCAGGCAATGCCGCCTGAAACCCAACCACCCCAGTCCCCACCAGCGTCGTGTTCACCGCCGGCAGCGCATTGAAATCCTGCGTCACCAGTTGTCCCTCCGCTGTGTAGGAGATCGCAGCCGTTGCCATCGGCATACAGGCAGCGGTCATAGCAAGAATCGGCAGGACAAAAGTGATGTTCGGTTTCACACCGCCACTCTATCCCCCACCCCTCCGCCGCCGCAACGAACGCGCTCCAACGATTTCGTCACCCTCCCGCAGCAGCGCAGCCCCCGTCGTTGCCCTAACAACCACTCGGGCTGCGCCGCCTCCACGGCGCAGCCCGAACGCCCTCTCTCCATTATCCCTCGTCCCCGCCAGTACTCGCCGCCAGCGACGCCACCACACTGAAATCCTCCAGCGTCGTCGTGTCCCCCTTCACCTCCCCACCCGCACAGATCTCCTTCAGCAGCCGCCGCATGATCTTCCCGGACCTCGTCTTCGGCAGCGCCGTCGTGAACCGGATGTCGTCAGGCCGCGCAATCGCTCCAATCTCCTTCGCCACGTGCGTCTTCAATGCCTTCGTCAGCTCCGCACTCGCATGCTGCCCCGTCTTCAGCGTCACAAACGCCACCACCCCCTGACCCTTGATCTCGTCAGGACGCCCAACCACCGCCGCCTCCGCCACCGCAGGATGCGAAACCAGCGCACTCTCCACCTCCGCCGTCCCCAACCGGTGACCTGACACATTCAGCACGTCATCCAGTCGCCCCACAATCCAGAAATTCCCGTCCTTGTCACGCCGCGCCCCGTCTCCCGTCAGATAATACCCCAGCTTCTTGTACTCCTTCCAGTACACATCCACATAACGCTTCTTGTCCCCCCACAGCGTCCGCAGCATCGACGGCCACGGCTTCCTAACCACCAGCCTCCCGCCCTGATTCGGCCCCACTTCATTCCCTTCCTCGTCCACAATCGCCGCATCCACCCCGAAGAACGGCAGCGTCGCCGTCCCCGGCTTCGTCGGCGTCGCCCCAGGCAGCGGCGAAATCAGAATCGACCCCGTCTCGGTCTGCCACCACGTGTCCACAATCGGACAGCGCCCGCCGCCAATCATCTTGTGATACCACATCCACGCCTCGGGATTGATCGGCTCACCCACACTTCCTAACAACCTTAGACTCGACAGGTCGTACTTGGTCACATGCTCGTCACCCCACTTGATGAACGCACGGATCGCCGTCGGCGCAGTGTACAGGATCGTCGCCTGGTACTTCTCGATGATCTCCCAGAACCGCCCCATGTGCGGCGTGTCCGGCGCTCCCTCGTACATCAGCACCGTCGCCCCATTCAGCAGCGGCCCGTACGCAATGTAACTGTGCCCCGTGATCCACCCCACATCCGCCGTGCACCAGTAAATGTCATCATCACGCAGATCGAAAATGTACTTCGCCGTCGCATAAGTCTGCACCGCATAACCACCCGTCGTGTGCAGAATCCCCTTCGGCTTCCCCGTGCTCCCGCTCGTGTACAGAATGAACAGCGGGTGCTCCGCATCAAAACCCACCGCCGGACAAACCGCGTTCACCTTCGCCATCTCATCGTGCCACCACACATCCCGCCCCACCGTCATCTGCACTTCCTGCGCCGTGCGCTTCAGCACAATCACCCGCTTCACCGGCGTCTTCCCCATCGCCAGCGCCGTGTCCACATTGTCCTTCAGCGGCACCACCTTCGCTCGCCGCCACCCACCGTCCGCCGTAATCACATGCGTCGCCCCACTATCAAGGATCCGGTCGTAAATCGCATTCGCACTGAACCCGCCGAAAATCACACTGTGCACCGCCCCGATGCGCGCACACGCCAGCATCGCAATCACCGCCTCCGGCACCATCGGCATATAGATAATCACCCGGTCCTTCGACTTCACCCCGTTCGCCTTCAGCATGTTCGCCGCACGGCTCACCTCACGCTGCAGCTGCAGATACGTCAGCGTCCTCGTGTCCCCGGGCTCACCCTCGAAAATGATCGCCGCCTTGTTCTTCCGCGCGGGATTCGCCGCATGCCGATCCACGCAGTTCTCCGCCATGTTCAGCTTCCCGCCACTGAACCACTTCGCAAACGGCGCCGTCCACTCCAGCACCTTCCCCCACTTCGTCTGCCAGGTCAGCTCCCCGGCCTCCCGCGCCCAGAACTTGTCAGGCGTCTTCACACTCTCTTCCCACAACTTCTTGTACTCCGCCATCGATCCGACTCGCGCTTTCTTCGCAAAGGCGGCCGACGGTTTGAAAACACGTTTTTCAACAAGGCTGGATTCGATCTTCTGAGACATGGTCTGGGGGGAAATACGGTGGAGAGTGGGGCGCGACCGTAACGGCGGCTGCCCGCCCGCTCAAGGAAAATGGCAACCTTCCGGGAAAACGGGACCGCTCCCCTCACCCCGGAAAAAAAAGCCCGCCCGGCATCAGCACCGGACGGGCTTCTCGCCTCAGCAATACGTCGGCAATCAGTCCTGCGGTGCACCCGTCGGCACCGGCTCCATGTTCTCGTCAACCTCGACCACCGCATGCGCCACCAGCACGTCCAGCGCCTTCGCCAGCACGATCGAATGACGCAGGTTCTCAATCCCATTGTTCTTCTGCAGGGTCTTGATCACCTTCTGCGGCGTGCTCCGGGAACTCGCCGCAATCGCCGTCACCCGCCTCACCATTTCCTCCTGAGTCGCCTGAAGATTCTCACGGGCCACAATCTCCAGCAGGATGAACTCATCCTTCACATCCACCCGCGCCTGATCCGCCGCCGCCTTGATGATCTCTTCCTCGTTCTCCACAATCATCTCCTGCGGAACCCCGCGCTCCATGTTCATCCGCACCAGTTGCTGCGCCCGCTCCCGCGTCGCATTGTTCACCACCGCTTCCGGCAGCTCGAACTCGATCTTCTCACGCAGCGCCACCATCGCCGCAATCCGCTTCTGCTCGACATCACGCTGCGCCGATTCCCTCTCAAGATGCTGACGGATCAGCTCCTTCAACCCTTCCAGCGTCTGCCCCGCGATCACCTGCTCCGCAAAAGCATCATTCAGCTCCGGCAGAATCGCCTCCTTCACCTCCTGAACCGTCACCGTGTACACCACTTCCTTGCCAGCCACCGCCTCATTCACATTCTCCGTCGGCATCGTCACCGTGACGTCCTTCGTCTCACCCTTCTTCATCCCCGTCAGTTGTGACGAAAAACCCGGCAGAAAACTGCTCTCCACCGCCTTCACCAGATACCCGGTGTTCGCCGCAAGAAAATGCTCCGACTCCGGCAGCAGCTCGGTCAGCGGCTGGTCCCCGGCCTTCGCCGTATAGTCGATCTTCAGAAAATCGCCGTCCTGCACCGCACGGTCAGCCTCCGTAATCGTCGCAAGGCTCTCCTGCTGCCGCTTCAGAACCTCGTCCACCTTCGCGTCCGTCACCGCAAACGACGGCACCCGGATCGTCAGGCCCTTGTATTCCGGCAGCGTCACTTCCGGAGCCAGCACCACGTTCAGCGTGAACGTCGTCTCGTTCTCCGGCCGATACCCGCCCACCGACAGCACCCGCAGATTCTCCTGCTTCACCGCCACGCCCAACGCATCGTTCGCCAGCCGGTCAATCAGCTCGCGCTCGATCTCATCATGAAAACGCTTCTCCACCACCGGACGCGGCACCTTGCCTTTGCGGAACCCCGGAAGGGCGGCATCGCGGGCATAAGCCCCCACAATCGCATCGCGGGCTGCTTTGCGGGTGGCCTCGGGCACCTGCACGCGTACATTGGCGGTGCAGTTCTGTTGTTTTTCGACGGTGATGTTCATGTCAGATTGGAGAAAAAGGACTGTCCGCACCCCCCGGAAACCTCGATTCACAACCACCGGGCAATCCTCAGGCTGCTCTCCGGCCGGGACGGACGGGAGGGCGGATTATAGGAACCACCCCAGCGATGACAACGGAAGTTTTCGCCGTTCTCACTTCCTCATTCCCCCGCCTCCACCCCTTTCTCCTTCCCCTTCTCCACCCGCAGCGCCTCCAGCAGCGCCACCACCGCACCCGCATCGTAAAACGGCTCAGTCCCCGTCCGCTGCCACCGAACCTTCCCCGCCCCGTCCGTCACAAACGTCCCGTGCACCGGTCGCCCCCCGTACCCGTCCCACGCCCCCCACGCCTTGAAGTGCCCCAGCTCCGGATCCGCAAGGATCGGAAACGGATACGGCTCTTCCTTCGTCCGATCCGGCCCAGCCCACGTCCGCGCCACCCGCTCCGCATTGTCCACACTCACCGCCACCAGCGACGCCCCCGCCGCCCGAATCCGCGCCTCCCAAAGCTTGAAGATATCCAACTGCTTCAGGCAGTGATCACAACGGTACCCCAGAAAGAAAATCACCACCCGCGGCCCCGCCGTCTCCATCCCCGGCAATCCCGGCGCTCCCGCCGGCGACCACATCGCCCCCATCGCCCTCTCCGGCATCAGCTCCCCGTCCCCCTCCTGCCGCGACCACCTCGCCACCATCCCATCCGGCACCGGTGCCAGCCACGCCGCCGCCGCACGCCATTCCGGCAACCCCATCGGCACCACCTCCTTGAACGCCGCCGGAATCTCCGCCTCCCGACCCGCCGCCTTCATCAGCGCCACTAACCGCACCGCCGACACTAACGCATCCACCGCCGGCCACGCCGGCACCGGCTGCCCCTGAACCACCGCAATCCATCCCTCCGTCTCCCGAATCAGATTCGCCGCCGCCTCCAATCCCGCCGCGTCCGCCAACTCAGGCGTCACCCGCATCTGCTCATAAGCCCCGCGCATCGCCGCCAGCTTCGGAAACATCCTCAGCAAATCCCGCTCCCGCGCCGCACCCAGCGTCTCCGCATGCAGCCACCGGATCCGCTCCAGCGAAGGCCCCGACAACGCCGCCAGCGCCCGCCCACTCGTCTCCCTTACCACTCCCCACTCCTCCAATCGCACCGCCGTCTCCAGCACACACGAATCCCCAGCCTCCCGCGCCGCCTCCAGCGCCTCATCCACCGCCCCCGCCGACGCCAGCACCCTCGCCCTCCCGCACAACGCCTCATGCAATCCCCGCATCGCCCGCCCATCCCCGGGATCCGCCGTCAGCGCCGCACTCGCCAGCCTCGCCGCCTCACCAAACCACGCCGCCGATTCCCTCAGCCATCCCGCCCGCTCCAATCCCCCCGCCCACGCCGCCGCCGCCGCCACCGACGGCGCCACGCGCGCCGGAGGCACTGGTCGCTCCCCTGGCCCTCTCAGCCAATCCAGCGCCTGCCCCGGAAACTTCTCCGCTCCCCGCCGCACCATCTCCTCATCTACTTCCCCCACACCCCTCGACAACCGCAGCCGCGCCAGCAGCAGCCCCGCCAGCGGTTCCCCCGCCGCCAACCCCGCCAGTCGCTCTTCTAACACCTTCGACGCCTCCCCCGCATCATACTTCCGCCGACTCCCCGCCGCCAGCAACTCCGCACGCGACGCCCCGTCCGACACCCTCGCAGCCGGCAACGCACTCAGACTCGCCACCCACGCCGCCGCCAGCTCCCGCATCAATCCCGGCGCACTCTCACCCATCACCGCCAGCGCCTGCCTCGCCGCCGCCGCCGCCCTCCCCGGCATCCCGGAATTCGCCGCCGCCAACCCCACCATCGCCTCCCCATTCTCCGGCTCACGCTCCAGCGCCGCCCGAAACCACCGCTCCGCCGCCCCATCATCCAGCCGCAACACCGCCGCCCAGCCCTCCCGGCAATTCTCCGCCACCCCACGCTCCTCACCCTCAAGCCTCCGAAACGGCCCCTCCGCAAAAAACTCATCCCACACCGGCACCGCCAGCGGATTCCCACCCCGACCATGCATCAAATGCTCCCCCGCAACCAGCCGCGGCACCAGCCAGCCCAGCAGCAGCAACCAGATCATCATCCATCTCATCACCCCCATACCCTCTCCCACCTCCCTCCCCAAGTCCAGCAGCGAAACCACCCGCCGCCGCCGTCATTGTTTTTGACACTGCCACCGCCCCGCGGACACTCGCCCCATGCAACTGTCCGTCAAAGCAGCCCTCGCCAGTGCCTCCCCTCACGACGCCGTCCTCCTCTCCGGTTGGGTCCGCACCCGCCGCGACGCCAAATCCTTCTCCTTCCTCGAACTCAACGACGGCTCCTGCCTCAAAGGCATCCAGATCGTCGCCGACGCCGGCATCCCCGGCTCCGATGACCTCCACAAAATGACCACCGGCGCTTCCATCGCCGTCTCCGGCAAGCTCGTCCCCAGTCAGGGCTCCGAACAGCAATGGGAAGTCCACGCCTCTTCCCTCTCCCTCATCGGCCCAGCCGACGAATCCTATCCTCTCCAGAAAAAAGGCCACTCCCTCGAGTTCCTCCGCAGCATCGCCCACCTCCGCCCGCGCTCCAATCTCTTCGGCGCTGTCTTCCGCATCCGCAGCCGCCTCACCTTCGCCGTCCACCGCTTCTTCCAGGAACGCGGCTTCGTCAACGTCCACACCCCCCTCATCACCGCCAGCGACTGCGAAGGCGCAGGCGAAATGTTCCGCGTCACCACTCTCCCTCAGGGCGCTAACACCCCGCCCGAACAGGACTTCTTCGGCCGCAACGCCTTCCTGACCGTCAGCGGCCAGCTCGAAGCAGAAACCTTCGCCTGCGCCCTCGGCAAGGTCTACACCTTCGGCCCGACCTTCCGCGCCGAAAACAGCAACACTTCCCGCCACGCCGCAGAATTCTGGATGATCGAACCCGAAGTCGCCTTCTGCGACCTCGCCGCCGACATGGACCTCGCCGAAGCCCACGTCAAAGACATGGTCCGCACCGTCCTCTCCGAATGCCGCGAAGACATCGAGTTCTGCAACCGCTTCGTCGACAAGGAACTCATCGCCAGACTAACCATGGTCGCGGAAACCCCCTTCCAGCGCCTCACCTACGAAGACGCCGTCGCCATCCTCAAGGCCTCCTCCCATCCCTTCGAATACCCAGTCGAATACGGCCTCAACCTCCAGAGCGAACACGAACGCTTCCTCACCGAAAAACACTTCAAGTGCCCCGTCACCGTCTATAACTACCCAAAGGAAATCAAACCGTTCTACATGCGCCTCAACGACGACGACCGCACCGTCGCCGCCATGGACCTCCTCGTCCCAGGCATCGGCGAACTCATCGGAGGCAGTCAGCGCGAGGAACGTCTCGATGTCCTCCTCGCCAGCATGGCACGCCACAACGTCAATCCCGATGACTACTGGTGGTACACAGACCTCCGGAAATACGGCTCCGTCCCCCACGCCGGCTACGGCATGGGCTTCGAACGTCTCCTCATGTTCGTCACCGGCGTCGGCAACATCCGCGACGTCATCCCCTTCGCACGCACCCCGGGCAGCGCGGAATTCTAACCACTTCACATGACCAGCAACCCCGCCCCTCTGCGCCCCCCGTTCTTCGTCCGCTGGTGGCGGCGGCTCACCAATCTCCTCGCCCTCATCGTCCTCATCCCCGTCATCTACCTCGCCGCAGGCTTCGGCCTCGGCACCATCACCCGCAATGGCACCACCAAGGACAAAGGCGGCATCGACGTCTGGATCGTCTCCAACGGCATGCACACCAGCATCGTCATCCCAACCACCGGCGCAGGCTACGACCTCGCTGCCTTCTTCGGCCTCCCCACAGGCCCAGCCGCCCCTCGCCGTCTCATGATCGGCTGGGGCGACCGCGAATTCTTCGAACGCGTCCCCGAATGGCCGGACCTCACCGCAGAAATCGCCGCCGGTGCCGCCTTCGGCATGCACGCCTCCGCCCTCAGCGTCACCAGAGTCGACGACTCCCCGGACCTCTTCACCGACAGCCGTCGCCTCAAGGCATCCCCCGACCAGATCCGCCGCCTCGCCTCCTTCATCAAAGACTCCGCAGAACAACGCCCCGGCGGCGGAGCCCAGCAGTTCATCCTCAACCGCGACACCCCCGGCGAAACCTTCTACCGCGCCCGCGGCCACTATCACCTCATCCGCACCTGCAATCAGTGGACCACCGAAGCCCTCGCCGCCGCCGACCTCCCACGCGGCTTCTGGACCCCCTTCGCCCCCTCAGTCATGCGCCACTGGCCCCTCACCAAAGCCGGCGATTCTAACTGACAGCAGCTCCCTATCACCGCACCGGCCCGCCAATCACCGCCAGCACCACATCCGCATAAAGCCGGTGCCCGAAATCATTCGGATGATTCAATCCGTTCCCCGTCAGCGATAAATACGTCTTCCGCGCCGCCACCGCAGTCCACACCGCCGTCACATCAGCAGCCGCCGTCCCCGCTCCCGCCAGCTTCCCCAATGCCGCCGCGTACGCCGGATAAAGCTCCGGAGCCGAATGCGACCACTCCGGATTCGCCGTCATCGGCCCTATCAGTATCACACTGCACCCAGGCAGCTCCTTCCGGATCCGATCCCGGATCTCCCCCGTAATCGACGCAAATGCCTCAGGCGTCCGCCGCCCCGACGCATCGTTCATCCCGAACGCTAGCAGCACCAGATCCGGCCGCTCCGCCACCACCGCGCCCACCTGCTCCCGACCCCACGCCGAATCCATCCCCGAAACCGAAAGATTCTTCGCCGCCACCTTCACCTCGAACCGCTCCTCCAGCCCGGCCGCCACAAGGTCAGGATACCCTCCCTGCATCGGCGGTGCCGCCACTCTCCCGGACGCATTCGCTCCGGTCGAAATACTGTCGCCCAGGGTCACCATCCGGATCGCCTCCCCACGCCGCAGCCGCGCCCGCAATCCCCCTAACTGCTCATCCGGAGCCGCCGCCACCTCCGGCCCCGCCCAGTCATCCGCAGCATCATACGCCGCCACACTCTGCAGATCGTGAAACCAACGCCCCTCCCCGAACAGCATCCACGCCTTCCCACCCCGCTGCTCCCGGTAACTGTGCGGCGCATTCGCCGGCGGATGCAGCTCACCCTCCGTCTTGAACGGAATCCGCGTCCCCTCCACCAGCTCAATCTCCCGCGTCCCTGCCTTCCACGTGTAATCCCGCCCCGCCTCATACGTCCTCTCCAGCGTCGCACTCCGCAACACCGGCGCTTCCCTCGGCACCCGCAATAACTGCGCCTTCGCCACGCCACCCGCAGGCTTCACGAAAAACAACGGATCACCAGTCACCTCCCGCGCCTGCCACACCGGCCTCCACTCCTTCCCCCCCGCACCCGCAGGCTTCTTTTCCCCATCCGCTCCAGCCGCCCAAGGGCAACTCATCGCGGCCATCGTCATCACCAGCAGCATTCGGCGGTCCATATCCGCTCCCCATACGCCCCCCGCCAGCTCCGCCTTTCCCTCACCGGTTCTCAGGCTGCGTCACCGTCCGCCGCTTCCCTGGCACCTCCGAAGGCGGCACTCCCTCCGGCCCACTCTGATCCACCGGCACCGGCGCCGCTTCCTCCGACCCAAACCCCACCGGAATCGCCACAGCTCCAGACCGCACCGCGCCACCTCCCTCCCGCACCGCCGCCGGCTCCACCACCATCCCACCACCACCCGGCGTCGCCGCAGGCGGATCATTCCTCAGAAAATACCCCGCCGCAAATGCCGCCGCCGCCAGCCCGACCGGCCACGCCACCGCCGGCCTCCTCATCACCTCCGCCAGCACCTCCGGCCACCTGCTCAGCGAAAACGCCGGCCGCTCCTTCCGCTCTTCCCTCAATTGCTCACGCAACCGCTCCACCAAATCGTCGGCATACCCCTCAGGCGGGCTCTGATGCCCCTTAGTGCGGAGGAATTCCTGTAGTAATGCTTCCTTGTCCATAACGTTGGCGGCGGGTTTCAGTGGAGGCAGTCAGAAAGCCAGGCCTGCAGCTGCTTGTGCGCATAATGCAGTCTGGATCGAACCGTCCCTTCCGACACTCCGAGGATGCGGCTGATCTCCGCATGGGGTATCCCCTGAATGTCGAACATGGTAACAACGGCCCGATGATCTTCAGACAACCTCTGCAGCGCTTCGTTCAATCGCACCTGCAATTCATGCAGCCC
>JAIXVE010000040.1 GCA_027483175.1 Verrucomicrobiaceae bacterium
AAGGCCTCAACCTCCCCCTCGCCGCAGCCACCGCCGCCCAGTTCGACCGCATGGTCGCCGCAGGCCTCGGCGATCTCGACAAATCAGGCATCGCCGAACTCACCTTCCCAGGCCGCCACTCCCACCCAGCATGACACCGCCAAGTGTCACGGGCATCCTGCCTGTGACCCCATCAAGCAAAAGTGGCACGGGCATCCTGCCTGTGACTTCAATGCCATAGTCCCCACATGGCAAGCACACTGGCACGGGCGTCCCGCCTGTGACCAGCACCACATCAAGCCTCACTAACCGTCAGAGGAGTTCAATCCTCCTCTAACGCATCCCACCCATCCGGCAGCTTCATTCCAATCTCCTCAAACTCCCGCGCCGCGCTCGCCCGCCGCTCCTCCTTCCACTGCCCGTACGCCGCACGCTGATCCGGCCGCAGCACCGCCTCAATCGCAGCCTCCCGATCCCCTCTAGGCGCAGCCTCCCCAGTCACTCCCTCAATCTGCATCTGCGGATCAAAATCCCGCGCATTCCGCGCCATGATCCCGAACACCTGATCCTGCTGCGCCTCATCCAACCCCACCGTCGCGTTCAGTCGCTGCATCTTCCAGTCCGCTTCATGCTCCACCCGGCCAGCCTTCTCCTCCAGTCGCTCCCGACGGTAAGTCGTTAGCTTCTCCCCGCTCAACTGCCCCTCCATAAATCCGTCAATCCCATCATCCCAGCGCTGCCCGCGCGACGCCTTCGCAAAATCCGCAAACCGCGACTGCTCCCCGAACGCCGCCGCCTTGAACGCCGCCGCATTCGCCTCAGATCGCTCCACCATCCACCGCTTCAACTCTTCCTGCTGCCCCGCCGTCAGATTGTACTTCCTCCCATACTCCCCCGCAAGGCTCTCAAATCGCCGCCGCTCATCCCGCCGCCGCAGGTTGTCAAACAACGGAAAGAAATCGCGCATCAGCGGCTTGATCGCATCAAACAGCACATTCGGATCCACCGGCCTCCCCGCCTTCATGTCCTCCATCGCCAGCCGCATCCCGCGCCCTAACGCATGCGTGCTGTCCTCCCGCGGCCTCGCCTGCGCCGGATCAATCTTCGCCAGCCGCAGTCTCGTATCCTTCAACTCCTTCTCCACCTCCAGCAGCCGCGCCTCCGCAGTCCCCGCCGCCGGCGGCAGGCTGTCCCGCACCAGCACGGCCCCAGCCACCCCGATCACCAATCCCGTAATCAGATAAATCACATGACGCATACCCGCACACTCTCCCACGCATTGCGCCATTGTCCACCTCGCGAATCTCCCCCATCTCTCCCCGCATCCCGCCCATGACCCCCGCACCTCCAGCCATCGACATCCGCCAGCTGCGCGTCGACTACGGCAACTTCATCGCCGTCGACGACCTCACCCTAGCCGTCCCCCAGGGCGAGGTCTTCGGCCTCGTCGGTCCTAACGGCGCTGGCAAAACCAGCACGTTCCGCGTCCTCGCCACGCTCCAGACTCCCACCTACGGCTCCGTCCGCCTCGCAGGCATCGACATCTTCGAAGCCCCCGAAGAAGCCCGCCGCATCCTCGGCTACATGCCCGACCTCGCCCCTGTCCCCTCGGACATGAAAGTTTGGGAATTCCTCGACCTCTCCTGCGAATCCTTCCTCGGCGGCAACGCCTCCGACCGCCGCACCCGCTGGCAGGAATGTCTCGAACAAGTCCAGCTCGCCGACCGCGGCAACGCCATGTGCCGCTCCCTCAGCCGCGGCCAGACCCAGCGTCTCGTCCTCGCCCGCACGCTCCTCCACCGACCCAAGGTCATGGTCCTCGACGAACCCGCCAGCGGCATGGACCCTCTCTCCCGACGCAATCTCCGCCTCACTCTCCGCAATCTCGCCGCCTCAGGCTCCACCATCATCATCAGCTCCCACATCCTCAGCGAACTCGCTGAAATGTGCACCTCTCTCTGCGTCATGAACCGCGGCCGCCTGCTCTCCTCAGGCACCGCCGACGAGGTCCGCCACGCCCTCGACCGCAAGGAACGCGGCCTAACCATCTCCGTCCTCGCCAACCCCGACGACGCCGCCGCATGGCTCCGCTCCCAACCCGACACCGCCGACGTCTCCCTCCACGACGGCCGCATCTCCCTCTCCTTCTCCGGCACCCCCGACGCCCAGGCCAATCTCCTCGAAGGGCTCTTCGCGAACGGCTTCCGCCTCACCGCCTGCGAAGAACGCAAATCCAGTTTCGAAGACCTCCTCATCTCCGTCGCAGAACAGAACTCATGAGCGCTCCCTCCCTCCCCGGCCCAGCCCCAGCATGGCAACTCTGGCGCAATCCCATCCTCCGCCGCTTCCTCCGCACCCGACTCCGCCCCCGCGCCCTCGGTGCCTCCCTCATCGTCTTCATCCTCCTCGCCGGCTTCATCTTCACACTCGCCCGCACCATCGGGATGTCGCAGCTCCGCTATCACAATGAGCTCGCCGCCAGTTTGATCGCCGAAGGGAAAGGCGTCCCTCCCGGCCTAACCCTCGACCTCGCCTCCGTCGAACGTCTCTGCCTCCTCCCGCTCCTCGCCCTCCAGGGCTTCATCCTCTTCGTCATCGGTACCGCCCAGGTCGCCGGCGGCATGACCGCGGAAGCCGAAGAAGGCACCATGGACTACCTCCGGCTCTCCCCCATGACGCCCCTCGCCAAGGTCCTCGGCTACCTCCTCGGCCTCCCCATCCGCGAATGGATCCTCTTCGCCGTCACGCTCCCCTTCACCGCATGGGGGCTCTGGCACGGCAAGGTCCCCGCAGCTAACTGGTTCCCCGTCTACGCGGTCGTCCTCTCCGCCGCCCTCCTCTACCACTTCACCGGCCTCACCGCAGGCACCGTCCTCCGCAACCGACGCTGGGCCTTCCTCGTCTCCATGGGCGGGGTCTTCCTCCTCTACACACTCATCCCCCAGCTCGCCAACCTCGGCCTCGTCTACTTCGAGTACCTCACCATCATGCCCGTCGTCATGGAAAACCTCCCGGGCTTCCTCCCTCTCACCGCCGGCGCTGCCATGCGCAC
>JAIXVE010000208.1 GCA_027483175.1 Verrucomicrobiaceae bacterium
TCCAGTCCCTTCACCGTCTCCGGCTGCACTAGCTTCCCTCCCTCCGTCACCCCCGATCCCAGCACCACTCGCGCCGCCCCGCGCCGCAACTCCAGCGCCCAGCTCACTCCGTTCCCGCAATCAAGATGCGTATCCCTAACCGTCCACGCCACCCCCACTTTCCCCGACTCCGCAGCCCGCCACGCCGCAATCGCCGCCCGCTGCGGCGCAGGGTGCATCGCCAGACTCTTCGGTCCCATCGTCCCGGGAATCCTAACCGTCTCACCCGACGGATTCGCAATCACACTCAACGCATCCGCCCCGCCCCAACCACTCAGCTTCACCGCGCCCGACTGGCTCTCCACTTTCCCCGTCATCAGTTCCGCCACGGACCCAGTCCCCGTCAGCCGCAGCCACGCGCCTAGCAATCCTTTATCCACCCCGTGCTTCGCCGCCAGTTCGCCCACCGGCTTCGCCCCATCCTTCCCAGCCTCCGCCACCGCCGCCAGGCTCTTCGCCGCCGTCGGCCCCACCGCCGCTCGCGCCCGCTCATAACCCGCCATCGCCGCCCTGACATCCCGCAATGCCAGATCCGGCCGCCCCGCCGCCACCAGTCTCGGCATCGTCCAATGCACCAGATCCCCCGCCGCACCGTCCCCCGCATCAGTCGCCACCAGCCGCACCGTCACCATCCCGTCCGCTCCCGCCGCCGGCAGCTTCATCCTCACTTCCTGACTCTCCGCAAACGGCTCCACCGGCACCTGCCACGCCCGCGGACCATCCCGCTTCCCAATGTGCCCCACCGTCGTGAATTGCCACATCGTCTGCTGCCAGGGCCCCACCATCGCCGCCAGTGCCGCTCCCTCCCCAGCCTTCGCCTCCCGCCACCGCGCCCGCAACGGCCCCATCCACGGCGACCCATCCTCACTCCCTAACACCCCCACCAGTCGCTCCAGATAACGCTCACTCAACCCCGCCGCCGCCACCCGCATCTCCGCCCCGCCTCGCACCGCAATCGCCGCCTCCATGTACTTCTCCAGCGGCAGCCGCCCACCCCCATTCGTCTCAAACTGTATCCCCTGCAGGTTCACTTTCGTCCCGCCCTCCGACCCGCAGTACTTTCCGTAAAACGCCCGGATCGCCGCCAGCTTCTCCTCCGTCCGGTCCCGCGCCGTCGTCGCCTCGGAAAACGCCAACCCATCCGGCAGCAACGCCGCATGCTGCGCCAC
Organism: Verrucomicrobiaceae bacterium; assembly: GCA_027483175.1. GTDB lineage: Bacteria > Verrucomicrobiota > Verrucomicrobiia > Verrucomicrobiales > V1-33 > V1-33. The sequence continues at coordinate 1,209 of JAIXVE010000208.1, forward strand.
TTCCTTCGCCGCCTCCAGATACTTCGTCACCAGCGACGGCGACATCGTCAGCGCCGCCCCCGCATTCGTAAATCCCTCGCCCGCCGCCCCGTCCGCCGGAAACTCCCGCGCCGGATCCAATCCCCGCACTCCCGTCAGGTCCCGCAGGGTCCACGTATACTCCGCATTCGACAACCGCCGCAGCACCACCGGCCCCGGATCCCCCGCATGCTCCCGCGCCGCCTCCGTCAGCATCCCACGCACCCAGCCTAACAACACATTCCGCTCCCGCTCCGCCATCGGCTCCCCGTCCTCCGGCGGCATTGCCCCATCCATCACCTGATCCCTCACCGCCTGCCACACCTCCGGCTCCTTCATCATCTCCTCCACACTCCCAAACCGCTCCAGATCCAGATCCCCCTTATGCTTCTCCGCCGAGTGACACCCAAAACACGACGCCTTCAGCACCGGCAGCACTTCCTCCCTGTACTTCCCTCCATCCGCAGCCACCCCAGCCATAGGCATCGTCACCAGCATCGGCAGCACTCGGAATACAGTTCTCATACTCGTCTCAAGGGTCATCAGTTCGCAGAACTCATCCTCAACGCTCACGCTCCACCCCTTTTTCCCCCCATTCCCGGATCCCCCAACGCCGACACGGGGAAATTTCCCGTGAAAATTCCGCCCCGCTCCCGCAGTTCTGGTGTATCCTGCGCCAAATCTTACCTGTACCCACCATGGACTCCGGTTCCCGTTACGCTCGCTCCCTCTCCCGCCGCGGCTTCCTCCACGTCGGCACCTGCACCGCTCTCGGGCTCTCCCTCGGCGACTTCTTCCGCATGAAGGCCCGGGCCGACCAGAAACACTACGAGTCCGTCGAAGGCAAAGCCAAAAGCGTCATCCACATCTTCCTCCCAGGCGGCATGGCCCACCAGGAAAGCTTCGACCCGAAACCCCTCGCCCCGCCCGAATACCGAGGCCCCCTCGGAGCCATCAACTCCAACGTCGAAGGCATCCAGTTCGGCGAACTCTGGAAAAATACCGCCCAGGTCGCCGACAAACTCGTCGTCGTCCGCAGCATGACCCACGGCGAAGCCGCCCACGAACGCGGCACGCACAACATGTTCACCGGCTATCGCCCGAGCCCAGCCCTCCAGTACCCCAGCTTCGGCTCCGTCATCTCCCACGAGTTCGGCTCCAAAAACAGCCTCCCTCCCTACGTCTGCATCCCCGGCCAACCCAACGAATTCGCCGGCAGCGGCTACCTCAGCAGCGCCTACGGCCCCTTCAGCCTCGGAGCCGACCCCGCAGGCGGTAGCTTCAAGGTCCAGGACCTCGCCCTCCCCGGCGGCATCACCGAAGGCCGCTTCAACCGCCGCCGCTCCATCCTCGACGGCATCGACAACCACTTCAAGGCCCTCGAAAAGTCCGACGCCCTCACGGCCATGGACACGTTCTACCAGGACGCCTACAAACTCATCTCCAGCCCGCAGGCCCGCGACGCCTTCGCCCTCGATAAGGAAGCCGATAAACTCAAAGACGAATACGGCCGCAACGAAGCCGGCATGCGCCTCCTCATGGCCCGCCGTCTCGTCGAATCCGGCGTCCGCTTCGTCTCCGTCACCTACGGCGGCTGGGACCACCACGACAACATCCAAGGCGCCATGGGCGGCCAAGTCCCCAACTTCGACAAGGCCTACGCACGCCTCATCAACGATCTCTCCGAACGCGGTCTCCTCGACAGCACGCTCGTCATGGTCACCTCCGAATTCGGCCGTACCCCCAAAATCAACGCCACCGCCGGCCGCGACCACTGGCCAAAAGTCTTCTCCGTCCTCCTCGCAGGCGGCGGCCTCAAAAAAGGCATGGTCTACGGTTCCTCCGACGCCCTCGGCGCTGAACCGGAAAACGACCCCATGACGGTCGAAAACCTCGCCACCACCGTCTACCACCAGCTCGGCATCAACTCCGACAAGGAACTCATGGCCCCAGGCGCCCGCCCCATCGAAATCGTCGACGGCGGCAACGTCATCACCGACATCGTCGCCTGACCACCATGCCTCCAGAACTCCCTCCCACCTTCACCGAACGTCTCGGCGAAGCCGTCGGCACCGTCAGCAAACACAGCTCCCTCCTCAGGGTCCCCTCCGCCCTCGCCGGCTTCATCCTCCTCATCCTCGCATGGGGCCAGTCCGATGACATCGGCTCACACGGTCGCGATTCCACCGACACCGGCCGCGGCATCGCCGCCGCAGGCATGGCCATCGGCGCAGGCCTCTGCCTCCTCGCCGCCGCCAGACCCTGAGCCCCACCACCCGGGCCCGGTCTCCCCCGGCAACGGATCGTGGCCCCCGCCGCGAAGAGGTCTGTCCAATTGTCGCGCCCTGCCCAACGGAGCGCGGACTTTCCAGTCCACGTCTCCACCCATTGCCCACTTCGCAAGGCACCGCCCCCTCGCGCGTCCCCGCTGATCCCTGTTCTCCCGCGCCCACGAAGAGGTCTGTCTCTTTGTTCACCCCCCGCAAGAGGTCTGTCTCATTGCCTCGTCCAACGCGCCCAACGCGCCCGCGCGAGCTCGAAGAGGTCTGTCTAGCTCGAAGAGGTCTGTCTAATCATCGCGATCCTGCCCGCTGCCGACTCCTCCCGCCGCCGCACTCCGAGCCCGCAAGAGGCCTGTCTCATTGCCCCACACAAACCGGAGCTCGAAGAGGTCTGTCTAATCATCGCGATCCTGCCCCCTGCCGACTCCTCCCGCCGCCGCACTCCGAGCCCGCAAGAGGCCTGTCTCATTACCCCACACACGAGCCCGCAAGAGGTCTGTCTCATTGCCCCACACAAACCGCGCCCACGAATAGGTCAGTCCGATAGGCAGCCTCCCCGCACACGTCCGCGCCGCCGGCGACGGGCACGAAGCGGGGGCACGAAGAGGCCTGTCTCATTGCCCGTGTCCCTCTTCGACAGTCCTTCTGTCCTTCCCCTGCCAATTCCCCTTCGCGCGGCCTCCCCAAAGTGGCACGGGCATCCTGCCTGTGACCTCTCCCGCCTGAGCCCCCACAAGGCCCGCCGCGAAGAGGCCTGTCTCTCTATTCACACCCCAACGGCGCCCGTGTTTAGTCTGGATTTCGCACCCCGAAGAGGTCCGTCTCGCACCCCGAAGAGGTCCGTCTAGTTCCCCCCCGCGTCCCAACGGGGCGCGAGAACCCGAAGCGCACTCCGGCCACAGAGAGCCCTGTCTCATTGCCCCAAACAAACCGCGCCCACGAAGCGGTCTGTCCGAGCCCAGCCTCCCCGCAAACGCCCGCGCCGCCGGCGACGGGCTGGTCCTGGACTGGTGAATGCGGCGGCGATCCACCCGGCCAATCCGCAGTCCGCTGCCGCAACCGAGCTTGATTCCGGGGCAAATGCCGACAGAGGTGCGGGATGGGACATCAAGTGGTGCTGAGCCCGGCTGGGCGGCTGATGCTGGAGGAAACGGCGGAGGCGGCGGGCCTTCTTGCCGCGTTCGTACCGGCGTTTACGGCATCGTCCGGGGCTGGTCTGCTTGCCCTCGCGGCAGAACGCTCGCCGGGGTTCACGTGGCCGGCCGAGGCACATTTCTGGCGCGAGTTTGCCGGCACCTTCCTCAATGGGATCGCGCGGCTCCCTGAAGGTGAGGCGGACCTTGCAGGCCCCGAAGTCTTGCCGCCCGCAGGGCTTTTTTCCGAGCTGACGCTGCGGATTCCGGCGATGCGCGGAGCCGAGTATGCCTCTCCTGACGTGTTTGCAGGGCTGTGGCGGGAAATGCAGCAGGCCGCCGTGGCGGGCGCGAAGGTTGCGGGCGGTCTCAAGGCATGGCTGCGGTCCGTCAACCCGGCGCTGCATCAGTTGGGCCGCGTCACTTTTCATCTCGCGGAGAACAAGCGCACTCCCGACAAGCCGTTTGCCTTCATGGCGACCTTCACACACCGGCTTTCGGCGCAGGACAAAGCCGTCCACCTGCCGCTGGCGCGCGCCCTCGAGGAATACGCTGGCGCAGGGAATCAGGCAGCGCTCCGAACCCTCCTGGAACCCGTTCAGCGCGCCTCCGAGCAGAGCGCATGGGCCGCCGGGATGCTGGAAAGCCGCCGGTTCTTTCAGGCGCAGGCATGGACGCCACAGCAGGCCCATCAGTTCCTCAAGGAAGTCCCCGCTCTGGAAGCCTGCGGCATCCTGGTCCGCATCCCCAACTGGTGGCGCGGCGGACGCGGGCCCCGCGCCGGCGTCAAGGTCAGCGTCGGCGACAGCACGCTCTCCGGCATCGGCGTCGATGCCCTGCTGTCGTTCCGGGCCGTCGCGGCCCTCGATGGAGAGGAACTCACCCATGCCGAGTGGCTCGACCTCATGGCTTCAAAGGACAATCTGGTGTTCCTGCGCGGGCAGTGGGTGGAAGTGGACCGGGAAAAACTCGCGGCCGTCATGGCACACTGGAACGAGGCCACCTCGGCGGCCCGCGACGGGATCGGCTTTCTTGCAGGCATGCGGCTCATCGCGGGGATGCGGCCGTCCGGCGATGGCGGGGACGAGGCCGCCCTAGCAGACTGGTCGCAGGTTTCGGCCGGCGGGTGGCTGCGCGAGACGCTCGAGAAGATCCGCAGCCCGGAGCAGCAGGGGCAATTCGATCCCAATGCCGGGATCGCCGCGACCTTGCGACCCTATCAGGCCGCCGGAGTTCGCTGGCTCTGGTTCCTCCAGAGTCTCGGTTTAGGCGCGTGCCTTGCCGACGACATGGGCCTCGGGAAAACCCTTCAGGTCATCGCCCTCCTGCTCCAGCTCCGCCGCGAACACGCGCCTCCCGCCGCCCGGCCCTCGCTGATCGTTGCCCCCGCCTCGCTGCTGAGCAACTGGCGCCAGGAAATCGTCCGCTTCGCCCCGCTTCTCAAGGTCGTCACCGCGCACCCCTCGGATTCGCCCGACGGGGCATGGCGCAGCGGCACCAGTGCAATCGAGTGGATGAAGGGGACCGACGTCGTCCTAACCACCTACTCGCAGATCGCGCGCCTCGGCTGGCTGGCCGAGAATCCCTGGCGCCTCATAATCCTCGACGAGGCTCAGGCAATCAAGAATCCCGGGGCCGGACAGACAAGGGCCGTGAAGAAACTCAGGGCACCGGCGCGCATCGCCATGAGTGGCACCCCAGTCGAAAACCGGCCCGGCGATCTCTGGTCGCTCTTCGATTTCCTCAACCCCGGCCTGCTCGGCAGCGGGGCCGATTTCACCCGCTGCATCCGCGCCATCCAGAAGAGCAAGGCCCCCGACTTCAGCCCGCTGCGCCGCCTTGTGCAGCCCTACATCCTCCGGCGGCTCAAGACCGACCGCAGCGTCATCGCGGACCTTCCCGACAAAACCGAGCTGAGCGTTTCCTGCGGGCTCAGCCGCAAACAGGCCGCACTCTACGAGGAAAGCGCCCATGAGATGGCGAAGCGGCTCAAGGAGGCCGACGGCATCCAGCGGCGGGGGCTCGTGCTCGCCTACCTGATGCGCTTCAAGCAGATCTGCAATCACCCGTCCCAATGGCTTGCCGACGGCTCGTTCGACCCAGCCGACAGCGGCAAGTTCCGCCGCCTCGCCGAGTTGTGCGAGGAAATCGCGAGCCGTCAGGAACGGGCGCTCGTCTTCACTCAATTTCAGGAAATGACCGGACCTCTGGCCGCCTTTCTGCGCGGTGTCTTCGGCCGTCCGGGCCTCGTGCTCCACGGTGGCACCCCAGTGAAGGAACGGGCCCGCCTTGTGGCCGAATTCCAGCGCCACGACGGGCCGCCGTTCTTTGTGCTCTCGCTCAAGGCCGGCGGTTCCGGCCTGACGCTGACCGCTGCCAGCCATGTGTTCCACTTCGACCGCTGGTGGAACCCGGCCGTGGAAAATCAGGCCACCGACCGCGCCTTCCGCATCGGCCAGCGGCGCAATGTCCTCGTCCACAAATTCGTCTGCCGCGGCACGCTCGAAGAACGCATCGACACCATGATCAAGGAAAAGCGCGCCATCGCCGAGTCCCTGCTCGGCGGCGAGGGCAGCGCCGATTCCCTCCTCACGGAAATGACCAACGAGGAACTGCTCCGCTTCGTCTCGCTCGACCTCAGTTCCGCCGTGCAAGAGTGAATCCCCGGATCGCGGAACCCGTTGACCTTCAGCGGCAGATTCTCCTCGACATCCCTGCGGCAACCGCAAGGCTGGAGGCATGTCCGGACGAGACCGCTATTCCCGCTTCGCTCCCTACGTGCCCGTGGCCGAACGCCGCCGCAAGGCGGAGGCGAAGGCGAAGCAGATGGCCAAATCCGGACGGGTGCTGTCCCCGGTCCGCATCACCGGCCGAAAGATCGCGACCACGTTCTGGGGCCTTCAGTGGTGCGCCAACCTCGGGACCTACAGCGACTACTCCAACCGCCTTCCCCGCGGCCGCACCTATGCGGGCAACGGTTCCATTGTCGACCTCCAGATCGCCGAGGGCAACGTCTCCGCCCTCGTCATGGGCAGCGCGCTCTACAAAGTCGAGATCGTCATTTCCAGACTCCCCGCAGCCAGCTGGAAGCAGTTCAAGGAACGCTGCTCCGGCAGAATCTCCAGTCTCCTCGACCTCCTGCAGGGGCGCCTCGACAAGAGCGTGCTGGAGGAAATCACCCGCCGTCCGGGCGGTTTGTTTCCCAGCCCCCGCGACATGAAATTCTCCTGCTCCTGCCCGGACGGAGCCCTGATGTGCAAACACGTCGCCGCCACCCTCTACGGCGTCGGAGCTCGGCTCGACACCAGCCCCGAATTGTTCTTCACCCTGCGCAGCACAGACATGCAGGAACTCATCTCCGCCGCCGGTGCCAGTGCCGCCGTCGCCCCCGCCGGCCCCTCGTCCGGCGACCTCGCTGATGACGACCTCAGCGCTCTCTTCGGCATCGAAATCGAAGCCGATGCCTCACCCGCAGCGAAAAAAACCACCAAGGCCGCAAAGAAAGCCACGGCAAAGAAAGCCACGGCGAAAAAAGTCCCAGCAAAAAAGGCCACGGTGAAAAAGGCCCCCGCAAAAAAGCAAGTGGCAGCGGGCAGAAACAAGGTTTCCCTCCAAAAAGGCCCACCGGCAAAAAAGGCGCATGCCAGCGCTTCCGGGGCTACCTCTCCACGCCGCCGGTCCCGTTCATGAGCGAAACAGAGCGGCCCACCAGCCGCTGACACCTCCCACTCCGCCACTGATCACGCTCCACGCCCACGAAGAGGTCTGTCTCATTATCGGCGCCATTCACGGCACAGCCCGCACACCCACGAAGAGGTCTGCCTGATTACCGAACCAGAGAGAGCCCTGTCTCATTGCCCGAAACAAACCGACCGACACCCGACAATCTCCGCATTGACATCATTTTGATGGAGCCAGACATTCTCCCTCATGACCAAGACCCAGATTCAAGTCCCCGAGGAGCTGTTCCGCGAACTCCGCCACTTCGCCAAGCAGCGCGAATGGTCTCTCGCCGAAACCTTCCGCCGTGGTGCCGAACTGTTGCTTCAGGTCTATCCTGAAGCGCCGCCAGCAGACAAGACCGAGTGGACACCACCCACCTCCAGCAACGTCGGCTGGAATGGCTTGAGCGCCACCCAGCTCCGCGACGCCGCCTTTGCCGATTCCGATCCCCACCTAGCCTGATCGATCCAACCCTCAGTCATGCTCTCCATCGACGCCAACATCCTGCTCTATGCCTACAGCGAGGCCGCGCCCGAGCATGACCGCGCCCTGGCCTTCATCACGGCCCAATCGGGAAACGCCATTGTGGCCCTGAGCGAATTCGTACTTGCCGAGTTCTACCTCCTGCTTCGCAACCCCGCCGTGCTGAGGAATCCATTGTCGGCCGAGGACGCCGTACTGGTCATCCAAAGATACCGCCAGCACCCCGTCTGGAAAACCCTCGGCTTTCCACCGACCAGCAGGGAGGTCCACACCAACCTTTGGCACCAAGCCGCCACTCCCGGCATCGCACGCCGTCGCATCTACGACACCCGCACCGCCCTCTGCCTCCGCGCCTTCGGCGTGACCGAATTCGCCACCGCCAACGTCAAGGACTTCGACGGCTATGGCTTCACGAAGGTCTGGAATCCAATCCACCAGCCGTAAGCAACGGCAGCCGCATCGCCAGCATCGCCAGCATCGCCAGCATCGCCAGCATCGACCGCTGGCTACCGCACAGACTTTGATCGCGCGCAGCGATGAGGTCTGTCTCATTGTCGCGCCCAACGCGCCCGCGCGAGCTCGAGGAGGTCTGCCTAATTGTTGCACTCTGCCCCCTGCCGACTCCTCCCGCCGTCGCGCACAGGATGCCTCCCCGGCTAAGGACCCCGACTTTCCCCTCGCGCCTTCGCACCACCGCTGATTTCTGCATTGCCAAACCTGCGGCAATACGGCATTCTGGCTGCCCATCCAGCAGAACCGATGAATACCCTCCTCGTGCGGGCCGCCGTTGCCCTCCTGTTCGCCGCTCTCGTCGTCCTCGCCGTCCAGGAATCCAAAAAACCGGATCCCCCCGCCTTCACCGGTTCCTCCCTCATGGACGCCGGCACCAGCGAATCCGCCGCCACCCCGCCCCCTCCACCACCACGCGGCGGCTACCGCAACCAGATCACTCTCTTCACCTACCTCATCATCATCGCCGTCACCGGCGGCGTCATGGTCCTCAAATGGATCATCCCCGCCATCGGCGACCGCGTCGCCGACTCGTTCTACTCTAGCCCCGAAGCCTCCGAACAGTCCCCCACCCACAAAGCCATGGCTCTCGTCGCTCAGGGCGACTACCAGAAGGCCCTCGCCGCCTTCGAGAAAATCCTCGCCGAATCCCCTAACGACCGCTTCGCCGTCGCCGAAATGGCCCGGCTCCATCAGGATAAGCTAGGCGACACCGACGCCGCCATCGCCGTCCTCGAATCCGCCGCCGCAGGCGATTGGCCGGAAGACGATAAATGCTTCTTCCTCCTCCGCCTTGCCGATCTCCACGCCACCCACCGCAGCGACTTCACCCGCGCCCGCGACCTCCTCGCTCAAGTCCAGCAGGAATTCCCCGGCAGCCGCCACGCCGCCAACGCCGTCCATAAACTCCGCGAAATCGAGGAAGTCGAATTCATCGCCTCCCGCGGCTCCCAGTCCTGACACCTCCCCCGATGCCCGCCGGCGAATCGTCTGCCCGGCCCGCCTTCGCAGCTCGTCTGCGCCGCGGCCTCGCCCGCATCAGCCAGCCGCTCTTCATCATGGCCATCGCCGCCTCAGGCGGTATCCTCATCGCCGATAGCGCCGGAATCCCATGGCCATGGTGGCTCGCCGCCACCATCCCAGCGCTCTTCTGGCTCGTCCGCTCTCATTCCCTCCCGGCCCTCATCACCGCCTCCGCCGTCGCCTTCGGCTTCGCCCAACTCGCCACCGACACCGACCCCCTCCGCGACCGCCTCGCCGCAGAAACCTCCCCAGATGGTGCCCTGCCCGCCGAATTCCGCGGCCTCGTCCTCGACGCCCCCGAACCCGACGCCTCCGGCGGCTGGATCTTCACGCTCCAGCCCGATTCACTCATCGTCACCGGTCGCGGCCCATGGCCCTCCACCGCCGCCCGTCTCTACGTGCGACTCCGTGATGTCCCCCACCCGCCCGCCTACGGCGACCGCATCGCCTGCACCGGCCTCCTCCGCAGACCCGCTCAACCTCGAAACCCCGGCGAATTCGACTTCGCTTCCTTCCTCCGCCGCCAGGGCTTCAGCGCAGAAGCCGAAATCTCAGGCCTCCTCGACCGTATCGAAACCCTATCCTCAGGCCACGGCTCACCCATCATGGCCTCAGCCATCAGAACCCGCGACTGGATCGCCGCCGCCGTCACCATGGACATTAACGACGACCCGCCGCGCGCCGCCACCGTCCGCGCCATGGTCCTCGGCACCCGCGAAAAAACCCCGCAGGACATCGAAGACGCCTTCATCGCCAGCGGCACCATGCACGTCTTCGCCGTCAGCGGCCTCCACGTCGGCATGTTCACCGTCATCGTCTGGAACGTCCTCCGCCTCCTCGGCCTCCGCCGCGGCTTCGTCGTCCTCGTCACCCTCCCGCTCATCTTCTTCTACGTCTACGTCACCGGCCTCCGCGCCAGCGCATGGCGCGCCGCCCTCATGGCCTCCATCTTCCTAGCCGGTCCTCTCTGGAACCGCGAAGGCTCGCTCTTCAGCAGTCTCGGAGCCGCCGCCGTCCTCCTTCTCGGCACCGACCCAGCCTATCTCTTCCAGCCAGGCTTCACGCTCTCCTTCGGCGTCCTCCTCGCCATGGCCGCCTTCAACAAACCTATCTTCTCCGCCCTCCGCCCGCTCCACGAACCCGACCCCTTCCTCCCCGCTGAACTCTACACGCCTCGCCAGGAAGCATGGTTCTGGCTCCGCCGGAAAATCGCCGAATCCCTCAGCCTCTCCATGGCCTCCACCCTCGGCTCCGCCCCTCTCATGATCGGCTACTTCCGCCTCATCACCCCAGTCGGCATCGCCGCCAATCTCGTCCTCGTCCTCCTCTCCCTCTGCATCCTCGTCGTCGCCTGCATGGCCATGGCCGCCGTCCTCTGCCACCTCCCCTACCTAGCCGCCTCCCTCAACCACACGAACTGGCTCCTCGCCTCCCTCAGCATCTCCAGCGCCAAATTCTTCGCCGCCATCCCCGGCGGCAATCTCCGCGTCGACCCCGCTCGTCTCTGGCGCGGCCAGGTCTGCGACGTCACCATCCTCGCCCTCGACCACGGCGGCTCCGCCATCCACATCGACACGCCCTCCGGCCGCCACTGGCTCATCGACTCCGGTGCCAATCGCCACTTCAACCGCACCGTCCACCCGCACCTCTCCCGCTCCCCAGTCAATCAACTAGACGGCCTCATCCTCACCCACAACGACGGCGACCACTCCGGAGCAGCCGCAGCCGTCCAGCGCGACTTCTCACCCCTCCGCACCCTCGGCGGTCCAAACGGCGAACCGCTCACCGCCGGTTCCTCCATCTCCCTCGACCCACACACTTCCCTCCACGTCCTCTTCCCTCCTCCCCGCTGGCTCGCCGGCCCTCAGGACGATTCCTGCGCCGTTCTCCTCCTCGAATGCTTCACCACCCGCATCCTCCTCACCGGCGACGCCGGCTTCATCACCGAAAAACACCTCCTCAGCTCCCCATCCCAAAACCTCAGCGCCCACATCATCGTCAAAGGCTGGCACGCCTCCGACTTCTCCGCCCTCCCCGAGTTCCTCAACGCCGTCTCCCCGCACTCCATCGTCTTCAACCAAACCCACTTCCCCGCCGGCGAAAAAGCCCCTCCCGAATGGCTCGCCCTCCTCGCCCGCAAACACATCCACCCCATCGACCAGTCCACCACCGGCGCCGTCACCATCCGCATCCACCGCGACCACTCCTCCATCTCCGCATTCCTCGACCCATCCCCCCAAAACGTCATTCCTTCTCCTCCCTGAATGACGCTTGCACCCGCCCTCCCGTGCATGAAGTGAACCTCTCCTTCAGCGGCGCGCTGAGCCCACTTCACCACGCCCCAACCTGCTCATTCCTTGGAAGCGACGAACCCATTCCGCGAGGACCTTGCCACCCGCACGCGTCCTGAACCCTGCACCGTAGTCATCTTCGGAGCCAGTGGCGACCTCACAGGCCGTAAACTCATCCCGGCCCTCTACAACATCGCCGCCGACGGCGAACTCCCGCCCACCCTCAAGGTCGTCGGCTTCGCCCGCCGCGAAAAATCCCACGAAAGCTTCCGCGAGGAACTCGAAGCCATGAACCGCAAGGTCTCTCGCTCCGGCCACAACGACCAGCTCTGGGCCAGCTTCCAGCAGAGCATCTTCTACCACCGCTCCGAATTCGAAGACGCCGAAGGCTACCAAAGCCTCGCCCGTCTCCTCGATTCCCTCGACGAAGCCGGTGCCGGCGGAAACCGTCTCTTCTACCTCTCCGTCGCCCCCGAATACTTCCCCATCGTCCTCCGCGGCCTCGCCGCCGCAGGCCTCAATCAGCCCAAACCCGGCAAATGGGCCCGCGCCGTCATCGAAAAACCCTTCGGCACAGACCTCGCCACCGCAGACGCTCTCAACAAGGTCGTCAGCGAAACCTTCAAGGAAAGCGACACCTACAGAATCGACCACTACCTCGGCAAGGAAACCGCCCAGAACCTCATGGTCCTGCGCTTCGGCAACGCCCTCTTCGAACCCGTCTGGAACAACCGCCACATCGACCACGTCCAGATCACCTGCGCCGAAAACCTCGGCATGGAAGGCGGCCGCGGCGGCTACTACGACAAGGCCGGCTGCCTCCGCGACATGGTCCAGAACCATCTCCTCCAGCTCGTCATGCTCACCGCCATGGAACCCCCGGCCGACCTCACCGCCGACGGAATCCGCGACGAAAAAGTCAAGGTCCTCAAATCCCTCCGCCCCTTCAAAGACGCCGCCGACGTCGCCCGCAATGTCGTCCGCGCCCAGTACACCGCAGGCACCTCCGGCGGTAAATCCGTCCCTGGCTACCGCGAAGAAGACCGCATCGCCCCGGACTCCATGACCGAGGCCTACGCCGCCATCCGCATCAACATCGACAACTGGCGCTGGGAAGGGGTCCCCTTCTACCTCCGCGTCGGCAAACAACTCCCCAAAAAGGCCACCGAAATCAGCATCCACTTCCGGAAACCTCCCCACGTCCTCTTCAACCGCGGCACCGGCGAAGATTCCGCCAATGTCCTCGTCGTCCGCATCCAACCCGACGAAGGCATCTCCCTCCGCATCCAGTCCAAAATCCCCGGCCCAGCCGTTCGCATGGAGCGCGTCAAAATGGACTTCCAGTACAGCACCAGCTTCGGCAAAGCCAGCCCCGAAGCCTACGAACGCCTCCTCCTCGACGCCATGAGCGGCGACGCCACGCTCTTCGCCCGCCGCGACGAGGTCGAATGGGCATGGCGCTACATCGACCAGATCCAGGAGGCATGGCACCAGTCCCCAGAGCCTCCTCCCATGTGCTCCTACCCCGCCGGAACATGGGGCCCCGCCGAAGCCGATGCCCTCCTCGCCGCCGACGGCCGGGAATGGCGACGTCTCTGATTCCCCATGAGCCTCTCCGCCTCGCCGGACCCAGCCGCTGGCCTCGACCTCGGCTCACCCGTCCCTCTCGCCGCCATCCCCCGCAGCCTCAAACAGCTCTGGGAATCCAGCGCCGCCGTCACCCGCGCCTCCGCCATGAACTTCGCCATCTGCAGCGAAGACGGCGCCAGCCTCGGCCCTAACACCGATCTCATCCGCGAGGTCACCCGCGAACACGCCTGCCGCGCCATCCTCATCGCCATCACCCCAGCCCCCGGCCCTCCCGAGGTCCGCGCATGGATCACCGCACACTGCCAGCTCGCCGCCGGCGGCCGCAAAAGCGTCTGCTCGGAACAGATCACCTTCGCCATCTCCGGCTCCGGCCCTCAACTCCTCCCTAACACGCTCTTCGCCCACGTCGACAGCGACCTCCCCCTCACCCTCTGGTGGCAGGGCCCGTTCTCCCCGCTCTGGGAACGTCACCTCTTCACCGAAATCGACCGTCTCGTCATCGACAGCAGCGCATGGCAGAACCCGCTCGCCGAATTCACCACCCTCGAACAGTCATGGCACGAAGCCAATCGCGGCTTCTCCGTCAACGACCTCTCGTGGACTCGGGTCCTCCCCTTCCGCATGGCCATCGCCGCCTGCTTCGACGAACCCGGAGCCCTCGCCCTGCTCCCCGCCATCAGCGAAATCACCATCACCCACGGTACCGGTCACGCCCTCGCCGCCCGCATGCTCGCCGCATGGATCGCCGAAAAAGCCGGCTGGTCCGTCACCGGCGGCACCAACTCCTCCGGCTTCACCCTCAGCAACCACGGCCGCACCCTCTCTCTAACGTTCAAGGACTGCCCCGGTGCCTGCGCCATCGCCAGGGTCCACCTCTCCGCACCCGGCGGCACCATCCTCCTCACCAGAGAACCCCGCAGCCCCTTCATCGAGGGCCGCACCGACATCGCAGGCCAGCAGACCAGCAGTCTCACCCCCTGCCCCTGCGACTCCCCAGCCGACCTCGTCAAGGAACGTCTCCGCCGCGGCTGCAACACGCGCCACTATTTCGCTCTCCTCGAAATCGTCAGGAAATTCCTCGCCTGACCCGCCGCCCCGCTCTCAGTACCCGAGCCACGGCCCCAGCCATTGCTCAACCTCCGGCACCGTCATCCCTTTCCGGCGCGCATAGTCCTCGATCTGATCCCGCTGCAGATCCGAGATCATGAAATAATGACTCTCCGGATGGCTGAAATACAGCCCGCTCACCGCCGACCCAGGATGCATCGCCATGCTCTCCGTCAGCGTCACCCCAGTCACCGCCGCCGCATCCAGCAGCTCGAACAGCACGGTCTTCTCCGTGTGGTCAGGCTGCGCCGGATACCCCGGAGCAGGCCGAATCCCACGGTAATTCTCCCGGATCAGCTGCTCCGCATTGAACTCGTTAGGCCGCTCGTACCCCCACGCCACCCGCGCCCGGTGATGCAGCAGCTCCGCAAACGCCTCCGCCATCCGGTCCGCAATCGCCTTCACCATGATCGCCCCGTAATCATCCTGCTCCGCCTTCAATTCCTCCGCAAACTCATCCGCCCCGTGAATCCCCACCACAAAACCACCGACGTAATCCGCCCTCACTCCCGCCGGAGCCACATAATCCGCTAGCGCTTCGTTCGCACGCCCATCCCCTCCACCCGTCTTCTCCACCTGCTGCCGCAGGGTGTGAAACCGGCACCGCTCCGCCGCCCGACTCTCGTCCGTCCACACCATGATGTCGTCCCCCTCGCGATTCGCCGGGAAAAACCCGTACACCCCGCGCGCCGTAAACCGCTTCTCTGCAATGATCCGCTCCATCCACTCCGTCGCATCCGCATGCAGCTTCACCGCCTGCTCCACCACCGCAGGATTCGACGACTTGAACCGGTTCTCCCCGTAAACCCACACCCCGCGCAACTCCCACGTGTGGAAAAACGGCGTCCAGTCAATGTACCCCGCTAACTCCCGCAGCGATTGCTCACGAATCACCCGCGTCCCCAGAAACTCCGGCACCGCAGGCACCATCGCCCCCCAATCCGTCACCACCCCGTTCGCCCGCGCCGCCTCCAGCCCCACCACCGCCTTCTTCTGCCGGTTCGCATGCTGATCCCGCAGTCTCGCATGCCGCGCCTCGTTCTCCCTCACATATTCCTCCCGCTGATTGTCACTCAGCAGCGCCGTCGCCACAGGCACACTCCGCGACGCATCCAGCACATGCACCACAGACCCCGAATACCGCGGCGCAATCTTGATCGCCGTATGCGCCGCACTCGTCGTCGCACCACCAATCAGCAAAGGCGTCTTCATCCCCAATCGCTCCATCTCCGACGCCACATGCATCATCTCATCAAGACTCGGCGTGATCAGCCCGGACAACCCGATGATGTCCGCTCCTACCTCCCGCGCCTTCGCCAGGATCTTATCGCACGACACCATCACCCCCATGTCGATGATCTCGAAGTTATTGCAGGCTAGCACAATGCCCACAATGTTCTTCCCGATGTCATGCACATCCCCCTTCACCGTCGCCAGCACCATCGTCCGCCCGTTGGCAGACACCACCTTGGCCGGCGCTTCATCCGCCCCGGACCCCGGTTGCCCTACTTCGCCGCTCCCGCCTCGATGGGACGCACTCGCACGATCCTGATCTTCGACTGCTTCGACGCCGCGCTCAGATTCTCGGCCGTCTTGATGGCGATCCGCTGCAGCAGCGCCTCGCTCTCCGGTGTCGTTTTGGCGGAAAAACTGCGCCAGGAGCCAGTCAGAGTTTTCGCGGCTTTCTTCATAATTTGAGAGAATTTCAGGGACTAGTACGGCCGCCTGTTCCAGCAGCTCGTCCACGGAATCATACATTTCGTCATGCAGCCATTCAAGCGTTCTTTCGGTCCCACCGCTCGCCGCACCAGGCTCAAGAACATTCTCGATCACAACGACCTGGAATCCCTCTGCTCCGAGAAAGTCCTCCACGAGCGCCAGAGTAGTCCTCGGCGCTTGGAAGTGTCCGCGGGCCGCACGGTTCAGCGGCACGATCCTCCCCTTTCCTTTCAGCGCACGTTCCACCATCAGGTGCAACGCGCTCGTCCAGCGCATGAAAATGTAACGGAGTTGGACATGGCACCCAGCGGCGAAGGCCTGCCTGAAATGCTCCTTGCTGCGTGTATAATTCTGCAGCGTTCCATCCATCACGATCAGCCCTTTCCCCTCATCGATCAGGCCCTCCGCCGCTGTCGTTTTTCCGCTCCCCTGACCGCCCGCGTTGAAGATCACAGTATCCCCGGGTTGCGCTCTCGCTAGCAGCTTCGCAAAGTACCAGTCAATAAACCCGCCCGCAGGCTCAAGCGTCGCCACACTCCACCGCTGACGCGATTCCCGGCTCTCCGCATACTCCGCGCTCAGTTCCTGCGCATTGTTCCGGTCGAGAACCGCTCCAAACCTGAAGACATACCGCTCCGCCGCTCCCTCCAGATCAACCGCCAGTTGCGCCGCAAACTTCCGCTCCAGCGCCCGCTCCTCGTCATCAAGTCCTTCATAAGGCGAATACGTGAACCCTTCCGCCAGCGTCACGCTCCCGCTCGGCTCCTGTCTCACAATCTCCGCCATCAGCGCCGCCATCTTCTTCGCCAGCTCCTTCTCCGCCTTCATGAACGGCTCCAGCCACGCCACACTCTTCTTCATCACCCGCGCACTCTTCACCACCTGCGGCAGAAACATCTTCCCCTCACCAAATAGATCGCCCACCACACTCATCCCGTCCATCAGCGGCCCCTCAATCACCTTCAGCGGAACACCGTACTTCAGCCGCGCCTCCTCCGTGTCCTCATCGATGAAATCCGTCAGGCCCTTCAGCAGCGCATGCTTCAGCCGATCCTCCACCGATCCCTCCCGCCACGACAGATCCGCCTCCACCTTCTTCCCGGCGTGCCCCTTGAACCGCTCCGCATAATCCACTAGCCGCTCCGTCGCGTCCTCACGCCGGTTCAGCAGCACGTCCTCCACCATCTCCCGCAGCTCCGGCTCGATCTCCTCGTAAACCTCCAGCATCCCAGCATTCACAATCCCCATGTCCATCCCAGCCTTCACCGCATGATACAGAAACGCACTGTGCATCGCCTCCCGCACCACATTGTTCCCCCGGAAACTGAAGCTGATGTTACTCACCCCGCCACTCACCTTCGCATACGGCAGATGCTCCTTGATCCATCGCGTCGCATTGATGAAATCCACCGCGTAATTGTTGTGCTCCTCGATCCCCGTCGCCACCGTTAGAATGTTAGGATCGAAAATGATGTCCTCCGGCGGAAACCCGACCTCATCCACAAGGATCCGGTACGCCCGCTCGCAGATCCGGATCTTGTCCTCGTAAGTCGCCGCCTGCCCCTGCTCGTCAAACGCCATCACCACCGCCGCAGCCCCATACCGCAGCACCGCACGCGCCTGCTCCCGGAACTTCTCCTCTCCCTCCTTCAGCGAAATCGAATTCACAATCCCCTTCCCCTGCAGACACTTCAATCCAGCCTCGATCACCGTCCACTTCGACGAATCAATCATGATCGGCACCTTCGTGATCTCCGGCTCCGCCTGAATCAATATCAGGAACTTCGTCATCATCGCCTCCGAATCAATCAATCCCTCGTCGAAATTGATATCAATCACGTTCGCCCCGTTCTCCACCTGCTGCCGCGCAATCGCCAGCGCTTCATCCAGCTGCCCTTCCTTCACCAGCCTCGCAAACTTCGGTGACCCCGTCACATTCGTCCGCTCCCCGATCATCAGAAAATTCGACCCTGGCCGCACATTGTAAGGCTGCGACCCGTACAACTGCATCTCATGCTTCACCGCAGGCACCTCCCGCGGCGCATGCTTCGCCACCGCCCGCGCAATCGCCGCAATGTGATCCGGCGTGTTCCCGCAGCACCCACCCGCTATGTTCATGATCCCCGCCGCCGCAAACTCCCCCATCAGCCGCTCCATGTCCTCCGGCAGAAACGGAAAACCAGTCGGCGACATCGGATCAGGCAACCCCGCATTCGGATAGGCCGACACAAACGTGTCACAACGCGCCGACAGATCCGCCAGATGCGGCCGCACCTGCTCCGGCCCTAACGCACAATTGAACCCGATGCTCAGCGGCTTGATGTGCCGCACCGCATTCAGAAACGCCTCGCCCACCTGCCCGGAAATCATCGTCTCCCCGCCCATCCCCACCGCCGCAGAAATCATCACCGGCAAAAGCCGCGGATCCCCGTGCTCCCCATACACATCCACAATCGCCGCCAGCGCCGCCTTCGCATTCAGCGTATCGAAAATCGTCTCCACCAGCAGCACATCACTCCCACCCGCGATCAGCGCCCGAATCTGATGCCGGTACGCCTCCACCGCCTGATCAAACAGAATCCTCCGGAATGCCAGATCGTCAGGATTCGGAAACTGCGACAAAGACACCGTCATCGGCCCGATCGACCCAGCCACATACCGCTTCCGCCCCGTCTTCTCCGTAAACTCATCCGCCCACTTCCGGCACATCCGCGCCGACTCATAATTGATCTCCCACGCCAGATCATTCAGAAACCGGTCCTCCAGCACCCGCTGGAAATACTCCGGATCCTTCCGCTCATCATCCCCAGCCGGAAAAAACTCGCTCTGCGCCAGCGACGTCGCCGAAAACGTGTTCGTCTCCAGAATGTCCGCCCCAGCCTCCAGAAACCGCCGGTGAATGTCCCCAATCACATCCGGTCGCGTCAGGTGCAGCAGATCCCCGTTGTTCTTCACGTCCTTCTCCGCCTTCGCAAACCGCTCCCCACGCACATCCGCCTCCGTCAGCCCATACCCGCGAATCGTCGTGCCCATCGCACCGTCAATCACCATGATCCGCCGGGCTAGTTCGGCACGCAGTTCAGTTTCACAGTTCGGCTGAGGCATCGGACAACCATCGTGCCTGCACCCACCCGTCACGCAAGCCATAAATCAACGCATCAAGATATCTTGATGCGAACTTTTCACCCCTCCTCCCTCCCTCCCACCAACCCCATCCCGCGGTTGCCCCTCGGCCCCATCCCAAGGATTGCAACACCATGAAACTCCCCGCCTCCTGCCTCATCCCCGCCGCCGCTCTCGGCCTCGCCACGCCTCCCCCACTCCCCGCAGCAGACGATTCCCCCCCACCACCCGTGAACTCCCCAGCCCAGCCTCGCCACACCAACAGGCTCGCCCGCGAAAAATCCCCCTACCTCCTCCAGCACCAGCACAACCCAGTCGACTGGTACCCATGGGGCGATGAAGCCTTCGAAAAAGCCAAACGCGAAAACAAACCCGTCCTCCTCAGCATCGGCTACAGCACCTGCCACTGGTGCCACGTCATGGAACGCGAAAGCTTCGAAAGCGACGCCGTCGCCGCCGTCATCAACGAAAAATTCATCGCCATCAAACTCGACCGCGAAGAACGCCCCGACATCGACCACATCTACATGACCGCCATGCAGGCCGTCGAACTCGGCGGCGGTTGGCCCCTCAACGTCTTCCTCACCCCCGACCGCCAGCCGTTCTTCGGCGGCACCTATTTCCCCAAGGACCGCTTCATCGCCACCCTCAACCACGTCGACAAACTCTGGAAGGAAAACCGCAAGGAACTCACCGCCGACGCCGAAAACCTCACCCGCGCCCTCCAGAAACACATGGCGGATCGCACCGCCCCGGAAGACACCGAACCCCTCGCCCGCGACATCCAGGCCGCCACCGCCCGCGCCTTCATGGATTCCTTCGACCCAGTCGACGGCGGTTGGGGCAAAGCCCCCAAATTCCCCCAACCCCAGGTCCCCGGCCTCCTCCTCCTCGCCTCCAAACTCACCGGCGACTCCGCCATGCAGGACCAGGTCCTCCTCACCTGCCGACGCATGGCCGCCGGCGGCATCTGCGACCACGTCGGCGGCGGCTTCGCCCGCTACTCCGTCGACGCCCAATGGCTCGTCCCCCATTTCGAAAAAATGCTCTACGACAACGCCCAGCTCCTCGATCTCTACCTGGACGCAGGACTCGTTAGTAGCGACCCTGCCTTCATGGACACCGCCCGCAGCATCGCCCGTTACGTTCAGCGCGACATGACCCACAAAGACGGCGGCTGGTACTCCGCAGAAGACGCCGACAGTGAAGGCCACGAAGGCAAATTCCATTGCTGGACGCTCGAAGACTTCCGCTCCGCCGCAGGCCCCGACGACGCCGAATGGGCCACCCCCATGCTCGGCGTCACCGCCAACGGCAACTTCCTCGACCACAGCCACCCGGACCCGCTCAAAGGCCTCAACGTCCTCAGCCTGTCCAAAGACGCCCAGTCCCTCGATGCCGCCGGAAAAGCACGGCTCTCTGCCGTCCTCACAAAACTCGCCGCCGCTCGCGCCAAACGCGTCCGCCCCCACCTCGACGACAAAATCCTCACTTCATGGAACGGGCTCATGCTCGCCGCCATGGCCCGCGCCGGCATCATCCTCGGCGACGATTCCTGCCTCGCCGCCGCCCGCAAAAACTTCGCCTTCGTCCGCAGCACGCTCTGGGACCCCAGCACCAAAACCCTCTTCCACCGCTGGCGCGACGGCGGCCGCGACACCGCCCAGCTCCTCAGCGCCTACGCCTTCTACCTCCACGGGACCGTCGAACTCTATCAGGCCACGCTCGACCCAGATGTCCTCACCTTCTCCATCCAGCTAGCCGAAGGCCTCATCGAAAAATTCGCCGACCCCAAAGAAGGCGGCTTCTTCACCAGCGCCGCCAGCAAGGACCTCCTCTTCCGCGCCAAAGACGATTACGACGGCGCCGAACCCTCCGGCAACGCCATGGCCGTCTCCGCTCTCCTCCGCCTCGCCGCCATCACCGAAAACGCCCCCTTCCGCGCCGCCGCCGACAAAGCCCTCCACTTCGTCAAACCCAAACTCGTCAGCTCCCCGCAAGGCCTCACGCTCATGCTCAAAGCCGCCGCCTTCGCCTCACGCGAACCCTTCCGCGCCGTCATCGCCGGCGACCCCGCCTCCCCCGAAGCCCGTCAACTCCTCACCGCCGCCCACAAGGTCTACCAACCCTTCCGCGTCATCCTCGGCACCTCCGGCCCAGTCGAACCCTTCGCCCTCACCCTCCTCCCCAAAGACGCCAAAGCCACCGCCTACGTCTGCACCGGCAAATCCTGCCTCCCGCCGACCTCCGATCCCGCCACGGTCTCTCAGTCGCTCGCCACAAAACTCCCCTGACTCCACCCGGATCCCCTCAGGTAGATCCCCGCGGAATGATCCCGTAGTTGCCCTTCTGAAATTGATTCGGAAGCCAGCCTTCCCGACAAAAGAACATGGTTTCGCCTTGCACCCATTCGTAGCTGAAATTGCGCGTTGCGGCAAACACCACGCGGGAGCACCCCGGCACCCATCGGTCATGGCATTCGACAGCAAGCACATTGACACGATCCAGCACCCGCTCGCCAGCCCTCAGCACTTCCAGCTCGCCTCCCTCAATATCCATCTTCAGAAGATCAATGGTCTCAATCCCGAACCTGGCCATTACCCCATCGATCGTAATGGCTTCAATTCTTTGAACTCCCTCCCCGTCAGAGGCCTCGGAAACAGAGATTTCCTTCGCTCGAAAAGCCCACTCTCCCTCCCCCGTATCAAAAACCTCCACCTGCCCCGCAACAGGCCATAAGGCCGCGTGCAGGCATTCTATATTCGGATACCGGGCACAATTGATCCTCAATACTTCATAGTTGGACTTGTCAGCCTCAATGCAGATGATTCGAGCCCCCGGAAACTTTTTGGCAAAATAAACGGCACTGCAGCCGATGTTAGCACCGGCGTCGACAATGCAGCGAATGCCCTGTGGCGGCGTGTAGGCGTATTGCTGGTCTACGAAAACCTGGTTGCAGACTGCAAGGTCGGTGGTTCGCATGCGCACCTGAAACTCCGGATCTTCCCTCAGCGAAGACAACGGATAAGTGCCTCGCACACCTCCAGCAATCGCCTTGCACATCCCCGTGAAACAGCAGACTCGATAGTTTCTGCGGAGTGACCGGACAAAGCTGATGACTCGTCTGATCATCATGCAATGCCCAAGAAAGGAACTCGCTTCGTTCCCGTGAAATCATTGGCGGGATCCGGAACGCGGAGAGAGGGGCACCTTGCACGGGCACCATCGGGGAGGACATGATCAAACTCAAGGTCGCATGGCTCCGTTCTCGGCATTCTGAAGACTGGGGTCCGCCGAAACCGCGATTGATGATAAAATCCCATTCCTCTCCAGGGTATCTTGCCAGCCCACCTTGCCAAGTGGAAAAGCTTTGGCGCACCCGCAGATTACCACCGCAAATAGCCCCCGCCGTTCTCAACCGCCAACTCCAGACGCAAGACGGCCGGGATGCAGCTCTCGCCACACCCCGGCCGCCGTCGTCATTCAATCACTTCGCTTACGGATACGCCTTCGCTACCACCGCGAAGAACACCTTCCCGCGCGCCGCAGCATCCACCAGCGCCGGATTCGTCACCGGGAACGTAATCGGTCCGTCCGTCGTACGCGGCAGCACCTCGCCCACCGCCACCCAGTCGCCATTCAGCGTCGCACTCGACACCACCTGATACCCGCGCCCCACCACTCCCGGGAAGGTCAGGCTGATCTGGCCAGGAATGAACGCGATGTTCGTGATCCGGAACGCGCTGTTCGGATCATTCGGAGCCGTCCCGGCCGCATACTCCTGCGCCGCACTCTGCCCGTCACCGTCCGCATCCGTACCAGCATCCGCAGCATTGCTGTCGCTCATCCCAAACGCCGTTTCCCAAAGCCCCGGAATCCCGTCGTTATCAAGGTCCGGATTCGGCGTCGGAGCCAGCGCAATCCCCGTGTTCGGCGGGAGATAGAACCCGGAATTCGTCGTCACCGGACGGAAACTCGCGTTCAGCCCAGTCTGATTGCCTTCCGCAAACCAGATCTCAAACCCGGAATCGCCGCCGCCTTCAAAGTGGTGTCCTTCAAAGTCGTACTCGCCTTCCACCAGATCAATCGTCCCGAACGCCTGCGTGTTGCCAGTCCAGTAGTCAGCCTGCAGCGCCACGTCGTCGTTGATGTCCGCCAGCCCGGCAACACCGTCGCCAGTCGTGTCGAACGCCGTCAGGAAGTCCTGCCCGACAATCCGCAACTCGCAGCCGTCGTCAGCGAAGATCCCAAACGTCAGCCGAATCGTTTCACCCGGAATCCCGTTCTGGTTGTTCACCACAAACCGACCCAGCACCCGCGTCGCATAGTTGTCTGGCCCGCCATTCGGCATCACCGTCGCCTGCCCGTAGATGTTGTTCCCCGGACGGCCGCAGCAGATGTCATCTCCATCACGCAGCACCGTGATCGCTGTCGTGCCGTTGTTGCTCACACCCTGTGCCACCGCTTCACGCATGATGTTGCGTGCGTCCGCGAGGAACGGAGGACCAAACCCGTTGTTCGAGTTGGTCACCGTCGCAGGACTCGTCAGCCGGACCGCTTCCACCCCGCCAGCCACTTCCGCAGTACGCAGCGCCGTCGGAGCAGGCAACCCACCCAGCCAGTCGCCAACCTGCCAGCGCAGATTGAAGTTCGAGCCACCTCCGCCTTCATACATGTAAGCCACGAACTGATACGTCGCACCTTCCGTCAGACGGATCCGACCGCGCGCATTCGTGTTCCCTGTGTAGAAGTCAGCCGTCAGCGTCGCGTCGCCGCCATTCTCAATCAGCGTCGTGTTGCCGTCGCCCTGCGCCGCCGCAAAGTCCTGACCCAGAATGCGCAGGCTCGCTCCGTCATCGCAGTACAGCCCGAACGTCACGTCAATCGGCTGCTCCACCACTCCGTTGCCGTCCGCATCCGCCGCAAGCGTGATCGATCCAGTCACCTTCGTGATGTAATTGTCGCCGCCGTTGTTGTTCGGCATGTCACCTTCTCCCAACTCCAGATTCGAACGCACATCCGTCGTCGCTGATCCATTCGCGATCGCCTTGTCGATGATCGCACGCATCGCCGGCAGCACATTGCCGCGGTCACGCAGGTTCGCATTCGCCACCTGCGCCGGGGCCTTCAGCGACACCGCATTCACCGAGTTCACTTCAGGAATGAACGTGTTCGATCCCAGCGGGAGCCACTGCTGCGCCTCACCCACCGTCAGACGCGCACCCGTCGCCGTCGTCACTTCGTAGAACGCTCCGCCGCCGCCTTCCCACGTCACAAACTCCACATCGTGCTGACCGGCCACAAGCCTGATCACCCCGCGGGTATTCGCATCGCCAGTACCGCGCTCGAACACAATCGTCGATGGATCCAGCGGATCAATGTAACCATCGCCATTCACCGCACTGAACGCCGATCCCCGGATCCGCAGCGCAAACCCGTCATCCGCACGCACCTGGAACGTGTAATCCCCAGTCGTCGGAATGTTCAGCTTCGTCGTCGCCAGCACCACGATATTGTTATCGTCCGTCCCGGACCCGGTGTAGTCATTGCTCAGATACGGCATCACCGGCGTCGTGATCATCGGTCCACCATTCCCGTTCGTCTGCGGATCCGCAAAGTCGAGGTATGGCACCTGCGCATCAAACGAGGTCAGTCCAGTGTTCATCGCCACATCCACAGCATCCATGATGTTCCCAGCCAGCTCAACGCCCCGGATCTCACGCACACTCCAGTTGCCTTCACTGTTGCGCGGCAAAGGCAAACGCTCCGCCGGCGGCAGCACCGCTCCATAACGAATCCCAGGCACAGGATACACCGAGTCCGTCTTGTACTCCACCACCCGAATCAGCCCAGGCCCGCCACTCTCATCATTGCTCGTCCCAGGCTGAGTCACCGGCGAAATCGGATCATCAAACCCGAACCCGCTCCGGTTGTCGTTCCACATCCCGTCACCACGCAGGTGCCCCGCGTCTTCGGCACCACTCCAGTCGTTCGGCTCGCCCGGACCCCACACGTTGAAGCTGAACGGATCACCATTCGTCCAAGCCCAGCCATTCGTGTAGTTGCCAGGATTCCCAAAGGTCTGCGATTCCTGCGCACCCGGCGCCGCACCTTCACGATCCGTCAGCCCAATCCACATCTCCGACGCAAAACCAAGCGTCCGATGCAGGAACCGGTTCTTCTCAGCAGACGTCACCGACGCCAGATCGCCAGCCACCGTCCCCGTCACCGGATCACGGCGCGAACGCGCATCCGCCAGCGCATCCTTGAAGTTCGCACCCGCGCGCACCACTTCATAAATCCGCCACTTTCCACCAGGACCAAACGGTGCCTGGAAGAATTGCTCGCCTTCCGCAAAGAACGCCCACGACTCCGTCCGGCTCGCGCCAGTCGCATCACTGAAGCTCAGCGACAGCTTGTGCAGTCCCTTCGACCACTTGCCGCCAGGACCAACCGGACCCATCGACACCCGCGTCCGGATCCCCGCATTCTCAATCGTCGGCTTGTACGCCTTGCCATCCACCGTCAGCACAATCGACGCATCCTGCACCGCAGCCACCCCGTCAATCAGCTCAATCCGAATCGGGTGACGGTTGTCATTCCGGAACGAAAGCGACGGAAACGGCGCAATCCCGTGAATCGATGGCTTCGCCGGCAGTCCAGCATAGTACGCCTTCAGCGACGCCGGATTCCCCGGGTCATTCACCAGCACACGGTTGCCCGCTGCATCAAGACTGAAGAACTCAAGGTTGGCCCCGCCGCCGCCTTCCCACCACAGCAGACGCACCGGATACAATCCAGCCGTCGGCGCAGCCACCGTAAAGGTCGTGTCAGACGCTCCCCGGCCACCATTGAATTGCCCAGCCACCCGGCGCGTGAAATGATCCAAGGCCGTCGCACCTACCGAAAGCGTGAACCCGTCATCACTGTTCACACCAAGCGTCGTCGCTCCCGCAGGAAGCTGAATCCACGTGAAGATCTCCCCGACAATGTTGTCAGTGCTTCCCGTTATCCCGGGAATCCCTGGAATGATCGTCTCAGGATACCCGTTGCCGCCATTGAAGTTCCCCTGGCTGAATCCGTCCTGATCCCAGTTCAGCACCCCGGGAATGATGAACGTCCCATCCGGCTGCGCCACCGCTCCAGGCGGCACCGCCAACGGATTGATCACGTTCTGCGCAATCCCCGGCAGCCCAGCATCATAATACCCATCCGCAAGCTGCCGGTCAGGCAGCGGAATCGCATTCGCATCACCAGGATAACGCCCGAAATTCAACTGGTGAACGCTCGCCAGAAAACTCGGCACCGACGTGTCGACCTGTCCAGCCTGGGCCTGCCACGCACTCTCCATCAGCGTGTACGGAGACACCGTCGCCGTCCGCGTGAACGTGTACAACGTGTTGCTCGTGTCACGCGCCGTGATCACAATCTCATGATTCCCAACCGCAAACAGCGCCGGTGGCGCCGTCGCCACCCGGAACGTCGTGTCCGACCCACTCTGCGTCGCAACCGCAGGATACGCCGTCCCATCAACCGTCATCGTATACGGCTTCGTCACATCAATGCTGATGCCCGGCGCATTCGCCACCACCCCAGCCGCTGTATTCGCCGTCATCGTCGTCCCAGTCAGCAGCGGCTTGTTCGCCGACGTCGTCGTGATGCTGATGTTGTCCACGTGGTGATGCGCATTCGCTCCCCCAGTCCGCCCAGCCAGCACAATGCGGCCCCGACTCGGCGCAAATGTCGTCGGCAGATCCGTCAGAATCGGCAATCCCTTGTAACTCACCGACAACTTCCCGTCTTCCTTCATCTGAATCGTCAGATTCACAAAGGAATGCCCGGGAACATCAAACGAACCATCCACCGGAACCCCGGCAGGCCCCGTCTGCAGCGACGTCACATCCGTCGCATCCCCGTTCTTCGTCGGCAGTGGCGTCTGATTCACCAGCACCCCATCCACACGCACAGAAATCCCAATCACATCAGGAACCCCTGGCGTCACATCACCACTGAACCACTCATCCAACCCAATCGAAACCCCCGTCCGGGTCCCTTCTTCAGGCAGATTCACCGGCTCACCAGCCGTCCCGGCAAACCCTTCCGTCGCCCCAATCCCAGGCACCAGCACCGGATCCCCTTCACGCACAAACGACACACTGTACCCATCCGCAGGGTCCGTCGTCCCCCCGCCAGTCCGCAGATCAGCAGAGAAAATAAAGGAATTAATCACAAACCCAGGCTCAAGCTCGTCAAAGACGATCTTCCCAGCCTGCCCATTCAAGGCGTCCGTGATCGACAAATACCCGGATCCACCCACGCCGCCTGTCGGCCGCCATGTCGAGGTTCCAGTGAAGTCAAGAATCCCGGCAGGATCCGTGTCAAAATTCAGACTGGCAGAGCCCGCATGTGCATTCGGTGTTCCCGAACAAGCAAGCAAAGCCACCAGGCTGGGGTACAGCAGGTGTTTCATAGTTGTGGTGCGATGTGCGGGGAGAACAGAGAGGGCCCTTCGGGGGGAAGTAGACCACAATTTAACCCCGCTTCCATCATTCCACCCCATTCACCGTTTCATGCGCAAGAAAAAAATGAAGCACCGCCCGAAAAAATTGTCGCTTGCCCTCGCCCAATTCCATGCTGATGCTCCCAACGCAGCTCACCGCTGCTCGAAATCAAGGATGGACAAGCCTCGTGGTTGGGCTATCTTCCATAGTGGTTCAAGGAAATTCACGGCGGGACTCCCGCTTTCCACGAACAATTACCACACACAGTAAAGACA
>JAIXVE010000311.1 GCA_027483175.1 Verrucomicrobiaceae bacterium
ACCCGCACCATCCTCCTCGTCGAACAAGCCCTCGCCTCCGTCCGCTTCTCCCCGCAGGACATCGACCACGTCGCCCTCGTCGGCGGCGGCACCCGCATGCCAGGCGTCCGCCGCATGCTCAAGGATTACTTCGGCACCGAACCCAAAACCTGCGGCAATGTCGACGAGTGCGTCGCCCTCGGTGCCGCCCTCTTCGCCATGAAAGGCGCAGACGTCGAAGAAGTCTGCAACCACAGCTACGGCACCCTCGCCCTCGTCGAAGACGCTGCCACCGGCGCAGAAACCTACGCCAATACCATCGTCATCCCCAAAAACACGCCCATCCCCTGCGAGCAGAGCCAGACCTACGTCACCTCCGAAGACAACGAAAACCTCATCGAGGTCGAAATCACCCAGGGCGAAGACTCCGACCCCAAATACGTCGACATCATCGGCCGCATCGCCCTCAAAGTCCCTCCCAACCGCCCGGCCGGCTGCGAAGTCACCGTCACCTACCGCTACGACGAAAATCAGCGCGTCAAAGCCACCGTTCGCGACGAACGCTCCGGCAAAACCACCGAGGTCGCCATCTCCTACGAAGGAGCCGGTGTCCTCAGCGACAGCGAAGTCGAAGCCCGCCGCGAGGCCTTCGACTCCCTCCGCATCGAGTGAACCGTCCCTCCTGCATCCCTCGCATGATCGAATTCCTCAAACGCCTCTTCGGGCTCTCCAAGCCCGCCGCTTCCCGGAACCAGCCGACCGGAACCGCTCCGCGTCGCCCCTCCGCCGCACCCGGCCGCTCCAGTGCCCCAGACCCCAAACCTCAGGGTGCCCGCGAACGCTGGGCCGAAGCCGCCGCCAAACCCATCGACGCCACCGCCTCCCCGGAAGCCCTCTGCGGCATCACCGAAGGCATGTCGCCCCTCGAAATCGATCAGCGGCTCGCCGAACTCCACCGCCGCCACAACCGCGCCGCCACCAGCCTCGACGCCAAACTCCGCGACGAAGCCGCCATCATGCTCGACGCCATCGCCGCCGTGAAGGAAAAACTCCCTCCCTCCTGATCTCCCTCCCACCCGACATCCGAGGCATCCTCCATTGATTCACCCCCGTTTCCCGTTTAACACTCTCCGCATGAAAGCTTCCCTCCTCCTTTCCGCCGGCCTGACGCTCTCGTTCCTGCCCAACCTCGGCGCTCAGGTGACCAATCCCGCCAAACCTGCCGCTCCAGCCGGCAGCGCCAAACTCCAGCTCGACGCCGGCGGCACCGAAGAAGAAGCCCCGCTCAAACTCGACGCGCCACCCGACGCCCCGGCACCAGCCGCCGCTCCCGCTGCCCCACAGCCGCCCCCCAATATCCAGATCCCCGGCCTCGAAAAACTCTCCGCCGCTCAACGCACCGCCGTCATCAAGGACCTCGGCGACGTCGGCACCTACATCCGCGGCGTCCGCTGGCAGGAAGCACTCGAAAAACTCACCGAAATCGCCAAAATCACCGGCCCGTCCCACTACGTCGAAAATCTCCGCGGCGCCGTCTTCACCCGCATGCGCGACTTCAAATCCGCCCGCGAACACTTCACCAAAGCCGCCGAACTCTCCAAAGGCATCGCCGGCGAATTGTTCCACCCGCGCTTCAATCTCGCCGAAATCAGCTTCGTCGAAAAAGACTGGGACGCCGCCCGCTCCGGCTTCCAGGCCCTCCTCAAGGAAAAGGCCACCACCGACAAGTCCAGCATCACGCTCATGAATTTCAAAATCATGATCTGTGACTTCCAGCAGAAGAAAACCGCCGACGCCGAGGCCATCCTCAAAACCTTCGACCAGTACGACGACGTCACCCCGGCCTTCTACTTCGCCCAGGCCGCCCAATGCTTCGTCAATGAAAAGAAGGAAGAAGCCGCCGAATGGCTCGACTCCGCCAAGAAAATCTACCCCGCTGAACTCAACGAGGTCTACAACGATTCCCTCGTCGAGGTCGGCTGGCTCGAAACGCTCGGTCAGTAAGGCCCATGACGGCTCCGCGCCGCGCCACCGCGGCTCCGTCCGCCATGTCTGAACCCCAGCAACCGTCGCCATGGAGGCTCGCCGCCGACCGCGGCGGCACCTTCACCGACTGCGCCGCCGTTTCTCCGACAGGAGAATTCAAACGCTGCAAGGTCCTCTCCTCAGGCATCCTCCGCGCCCGAGTCGCCGCCCTCACCGGCCCGCAATCCTGTCGACCCGACCGCCCATGGGACGTCCCGGACGGTTGCTTCGTCGGCTGGGCCATCCGCTTCGCTGATGGTGCCCCGGCCACCATAACAAGCTGGCAGAACGGCACCCTCTCATGGGACCGCTCAGACCTCACGCCCGCCCCCGGCGACGTCCTCGAACTCTCCACCGGTGAACCCGCCCCAGTCGTCGGAGCACGCCTGCTCACCGGCACGCCCCTCGGATCGGCCTTCCCATCCATGGAATACCGGCTCGCCACCACGCTCGCCACGAACGCTCTCCTCGAAGGCACCAGCGCCCGCCCCGTCCTCTTCATCACCGCCGGATTCCCCGATCTCCTCATCATCGGCGACCAGCGCCGCGCCGATCTCTTCGCCCTCGGCCACCACCGCGACGCCCCGCTCCACGGCGAGGTCGTCGAGGTCGCCGAACGTCTCGACGCCAGCGGCAAGGTCCTCGTGCCCCTCGACCGCGACGCCCTTGCTAGCAAAGCCGCTGCGCTCGCCGCCGCCGGCTGCCGCACCGCCGCCATCGCCCTCGTCCACAGCGATGTGAATCCCGCGCACGAACGCGCCGTCGCCGCCATTCTCCAATCCGCCGGATTCACCGCCATCTCCATCAGCAGTGAACTCGCCCCAGTCATCCGCCTCCTGCCGCGCGCCCAGACCGCCGTCGTCAACGCCGCCCTCGCCCCCGTCATGGCCCGCTTCGTCGCCGATATCCGCCGCGCCATGGGCCCTGACGTCTCACTGCGTTTCCTCACCAGCGCCGGTGGCCTCGCTCCCGCCGACTCCTTCCGGCCCTGCGATAGTCTCCTCAGCGGTCCCGCCGGCGGGGTCGCCGGAGCCGCCGCCCTCGCCAACTCCTGCCGCGAACCCCGCGTCCTCACCCTCGACATGGGCGGCACCAGCACCGATGTCGCCCGCTCGGAAGGCCGCCCGATCTATCAATTCGAACAGCGCACCGGCCGCTCCGTCATCCTCGCCCCGGCCCTCAGCATCGAAACCGTCGCCGCCGGCGGTGGCTCCATCTGCGATGTCACCGCCGAAGGCCTCACCGTTGGCCCCCGCAGCGCCGGAGCCAACCCCGGCCCCGCCTGCTACGGCCGCGGCGGCCCGCTCACCCTCACCGATGTCAATCTCCTCCTCGGTCGGCTCGACCCGGACAGGGCAGGGCTCCCGCTCGACCCCGAACCCGCCCGGCTCCGACTAGCCGAATTGCGCGCCAGCATGGCCGCCCACGGTCTCCCGCCCGCGCCCTCCGACGAAGCCCTCCTCCGCGGTCTCCTCGATGTCGCCGTCTCCCGCATGGCCGAAGCCGTCCGCCGGATCTCCGTCCGCGACGGCTGCGATCCCGCCGAGTACTCGCTCGTCGCCTTCGGTGGCGCCGGTCCGCAGCACGCCTGCGCCGTCGCTGACCAGTTAGGCATCCGGCGCGTCCTCGTCTCCCGCCACGCCGGGCTGCTCTCCGCCTGCGGTGCCCTCTCCGCTTCCCGCGAGGCCTTCGCCGTCCGCCAGATTCTCCAGCCGCTTCAGGATTCCCTGACTCTAGCCGATCAAGCTCTCGCCGATCTCCGCGCCGAAGCGCTCGCCAGTCTCGCCGCCCCCGGCTCCGCCACCTGCTTCGCGCAACTTCGCCTCGCCGGGCAGGATTCCGCCCTCACCATCCCCATCACCGCCGCCGCCGATTGCGCCCCGGCCTTCACCGCGGAATACACGCGCCTCTACGGCTCGCCGCCCCCATCCGGCCGCGCTGTCGAACTCGTCAGTCTCCGCGCCGCTGCCGCCACATTGCCCACGCCGCTGCCGCCCGAATCCTTCGCCGCCGCTCCCGTCCGCCCCGGACCCGACATCATTCAGGACGGCTTCAGCACGCTCGTCATCGAACCCGGCTGGGAAGCCCGCAAGGGCTCCGCCGGATCATGGCAGCTCACCCGATCCGCTAACGATTCCCCCGCCGCCAGCCCGGAAGCCGAAGCCGCCGCCGCCGAATTGTTCCGCGCCCGTCTCCAGGGCATCGCCGATGCCATGGGCGAACTGCTCCGCCGCACCGCCGTCTCCACCAACGTCAAGGAACGGCTCGATTACTCCTGCGCCGTCCTCGACGCCGCCGGCCGTCTCGTCGTCAACGCCCCGCACATCCCCGTCCACCTCGGCGCCCTCGGCGAATGCGTCCGCCGCACCGCCGCCCTCCTCTCCCCGCAGCCCGGCGACATCTTCATCACCAACGACCCCGCCTGCGGCGGTTCCCACCTCCCGGATGTCACCGTCATCTGCCCGGTCTTCACCACCGACGGCACCCTCGCAGGCTACACCGCCAACCGCGCCCATCACGCCGAAATCGGCGGCATCACTCCCGGTTCAATGCCGCCCGCCGCGCGCTCGCTCGCCGAAGAAGGCGTTGTCATCCCGCCGCAGCGACTAACCGAATCCACCATCGCCGATCTGCTCCGCCACCACCCGTGGCCGTCACGCGCCATCCCCGACAATCTCGCCGACCTCCGCGCCCAGGTCGCCGCCGCCCGCCACGGAGCCGCCTCTTTCCTCGACCTCTGTTCCCAACACGGTCTACCCGCCGCCACCCGCCGTCTCCACGACATCACCTCCGCCGCCGCCCGCGCCATGGCCCGCCGTCTCGCGGCGTTCCCAGAGGGCAGGGAATGGCACGCCGCCAGCACCATGGACGACGGCACGCCCCTCTGCGTCCGCCTAACGATCCACCGCGGCCGTCTCTCCGTCGACTTCTCCGGCAGCGGCCCGGTCCACCCCGGCAACCGCAACGCCACTCCCGCCATCGTCCGCAGCGCTCTCCTCTACGTCCTCCGTCTCTGGATCGGTGAACCGCTCCCGCTCAACGAGGGGCTCTTCGATCCCGTCGATCTCATCCTCCCTGAAGGTCTCCTCAATCCTCCCTTCGCTCCCGATCCCGCCGCTTCCCCAGCCGTCGTCGGCGGCAATGTCGAAACCAGTCAGCGGGTCGTCGAACTCCTCATCACCGCCCTCGGCCTCGAAGCCGCCAGTCAGGGCACCATGAACAATGTCATCTTCGGCAACGCCTCCTTCGGCCACTACGAAACCATCGGCGGCGGCACCGGCGCTGGCCCCGCCTACGACGGTCTCGACGGGGTCCACTCGCACATGACCAACACCGCCATCACCGACGTCGAAATCATCGAACGCCGCTACCCGGTCCGCATCTCCGCCTTCAAACTCCGTCACGGCTCCGGCGGCACCGGTCTCCATCGCGGCGGCGATGGCCTCATCCGGTCATGGCACTTCCTCGCGCCCCTGACCGTCTCGCTCCTAACCGAACACCGCACCTCCGGCCCTCAAGGCCTCCACGGCGGCACCGACGGCGCACCCGGCCGTCAGTGGCTCACCCGCGCCGACGGTCACATCGAACTTCTCCCAGCCACCACCGCCGTTCTCGTCCAGCCCGGCGATACCCTCACCATGGAAACCCCCGGCGGCGGCGCGTGGGGCGTCTGATCTCTCACGGTGTCTCCGCAGGCACCGGCACCGGCGCACTGCTCCGCTTCGCCTCCGCCATGCAGTAGTTGATCTTCGCCTGCAGTTCCATCCTGTCTAACGACTCCCGAGGATACCGGTGCATCGCCGCCACAAAGTGAGGCAGCGCTTCCGCCGGCCGCTTCGTGAACACAAGGTGGTCGCCATACTTGTGGTGCACTTCCCGCGACCCATTCCCCCAGCGCAGCGCCGTCTCAAACCACCGCCCCGCTTCCTCATACCGCTGCAGCGCATCGCACGACCTCCCCAGCCACATCGCCATGTACGGATGCGGTGGATAAAGCCGGATGCCCTGCTCGAAATGCTCGATCGCCTTCTCCACATACTGACGGCTGATCGCCGGCATCTCGTCCGCCGCCTTCAGATCCGTCATCCCCCAATAGAAGTAAATATTCGGATCCTCAGGGTTCGCCTCCGCCGCCTTCGCAAATCCCGCCGCCGCCTGCAGATAACCCCCAAGGCCATCCGCACGCGAGAACACATTCACCGACCGCCGGAAATGATAGTCGCCCACCGCCCGGTGCGGCGCAGACACCAGCAGCATCAGCGCCACCGCCGCCGTCCCTAGCAGCGCCAACCCACCCGCCGCCCGCTGCCCGCGTTCGCCAGCCGCGCCCGACTGCCGTTCATCAGGTTCCCCCGGATTCGCCAGAATCCCCAGCAGCATCGCCGCCGTCACCACATTCACTCCCACGTGCATCTGAAAATCCCCCGCACAGTGCACCGCAAACGCACACAATCCCGCCAGCGCCCCCACCACCAGCGACCCGCGGTAATCCGGAAACAACCCGCGGTGCATCCGCTCATGCCCGGTCTCCCCTAGCAGAAAACTCAGCGCGTTCCACGCATGCGCCAGCAGCATCACCACCACCAGCACCAGCCCGATCATCCCGTAATCCGCCAGCACCTGCAGCCAGTCATTGTGCGCAAACACCGCGTCAATCTCCGTGTCGCTCCAGAAAACCCAGTTCGTCTTCAAGTCCCGGAAGTACCGCTCATAATACTCATACGACCGCGCCCCGGTCCCCGTGATCGGACTCAACTGCCATTGCTCGATCGCCCGTTCCCACATCCCCCCGCGCCCATTCAGATTCTCAAACACCCGGCCCTCGCCGAACTTCGCCTCCAGCACCCGCAGCGCCACCACGCCGCCACCCGCTCCCAGCAGCAGCAACCCCGTCAGCACCGCCATGCCCGCCCGACTGTTCGTCCGCCGCCCCGTCGACCGCCCCGCCCGCAGCACAAACAACATCCCCGCCAGCGCCACCACACCCACCCCGAACGCCAGCCCGCCACGGCTCGTCGACATCACCACACACGTCACCGCCGCCGCAAACACGATCCAGCACACCATCCGCACAAAACTGTGCACCCGGGAAAAACACGCGAGCGCCAGCAGCGGAAACGCCGCCAGTTCCATGAACCCGCACAGGTGATTCGAATTCGGAAACAACCCGCCGAACACCGCATCCTGCACCGGCCGCCGCTGCCCGATGAACCACAGCGGATTCGCCGACGCATGCCCCGCCCACTGATACAACCCCAGCCCGAGATTCAGCATGATCAAGGCCCCCCACACGCTCACCACCGAAAACCGCTGCCACGGCCGATCAAACCGCACCGCCATCAGATAATACGCCACCGCCCCGGTCCCCGCAAAATACACGTCCTCCAGCGCCAGCGCCCGAACCCCGTGCGTCAGCGCCCGAAACCCGATCCACCCCGCAAACACCAGCATCGCCCCCGCAGGCACCGTCGCCAGTCGCCCCCGAATCCCCCAACCCGCCGTCGCCACCACCAAGACCGCCGACGCCCAGATCAGCGGCGCTCCCAGCCACATCGGCGCCATCACCGTCCAGGTGCCGAACACCCCGGTCAGCAGCACCCCGGCAAGAAAAAGAAAGAAGGCAATGGATTCAAATGCACGCATGCAAACCCACCCTAATGGCTCCCAGCCACCGCAGCAAGCACGTCCGAACCTGTGCAACTCCCGGTTTGACTCGCCCGCGCCTGTGCATAACTTCCGCCCCTCTTTCCCGGACCGGGGTGATCCGTGCCTGTTCTCTACGGCCCAGTCTCGCCGTCCGTTTCTACACCAACCATAAACAAACTAGCACACATCATGCCTGCCAAGAAAGCCGCCGCGAAATCCTCCGGCAAAGCCGCCAAATACGTTTACACATGGGGAGCCGGTAAAGCCGACGGCGACGGTTCCATGAAGGCCCTCCTCGGCGGAAAAGGCGCCAATCTCGCGGAAATGACCCGCATCAGCCTCCCAGTGCCTCCAGGATTCACCATCACCACCGAGGTCTGCACCTACTTCTACGCCAACAAGAAGACCTACCCATCCGTCCTCCAGTCCCAGATGGAAGCCGGTGTCAAAAACATGGAGAAAATCATGGGCTGCAAGTTCGGTGACGCCAAGGGCATGCCCCTCCTCGTCGCCGTCCGCTCCGGCGCCCGCGACTCCATGCCAGGCATGATGGACACCATCCTCAACCTCGGTCTCAACGACCAGACGGTCCTCTCCCTCAGCTCCGCCACCAAAAACGAACGCTTCGCATGGGACTGCTACCGCCGCTTCATCCAGATGTACGGCGACGTCGTCCTCGGCGTCCAGAAGCGCGAAGGTGAAGACCACGAACCATTCGAAGTCGTCATCGAAAGCTTCAAACACCACAAGTACGGCAAGGACATCCTCGACTCCGACCTCACCGCCGACGACCAGAAGGAACTCGTCAAGCAATTCAAGGCCCTCGTCAAGGAACGCACCGGCAAGGTCTTCCCGAACGACCCATGGGACCAGCTCCGCGGTGCCGCCGGCGCCGTCTTCGGCTCGTGGATGAACGACCGCGCCATCGTCTATCGCCGCAAATACAACATCCCCTCCGAGTGGGGCACCGCCGTCAACGTCCAGGCCATGGTCTACGGCAACACCGGCAATGACTCCGGTTCCGGCGTCGCTTTCACCCGTAACCCAGCCAACGGGGTCAATGAATTCTACGGCGAATTCCTCATCAACGCCCAGGGCGAAGACGTCGTCGCCGGTGTCCGTACCCCGGAACCCGTCGCCCAGCTCAAAAACGAAATGCCCAAGGCCTACGCGGAACTCCTCAAGGTCCGCGCCACGCTCGAAAAGCACTTCAAAGACGTTCAGGACGTCGAGTTCACCATCCAGTCCGGCAAGCTCTTCATGCTCCAGACCCGGAACGGCAAGCGCACCGCCGCCGCCGCCCTCAAGTTCGCCTCCGACATGGTGAAGGAAAAACTCATCGACTGGGAAACCGCCATCCTGCGCAACCCAGCCGATCAGCTCGAGCAACTCCTCGCTCCTGACTTCGACCTCGCCGAACTCAAAAAGGCCAAGATCCTCGCCTCCGGTCTCCCCGCAGGTCCAGGCGCAGCTTCCGGCGTCATCTACCTCAATGCCGACCGCGCTGCCGCCGCCGCCGAAAAAGGCGCCGACGTCCTCCTCGTCCGCAACGAAACCTCCCCGGAAGACCTCCGCGGCATGATCGCCGCCGTCGGGATCCTCACCGCCAAAGGCGGGGTCTCCTCCCACGCCGCGCTCGTCGCCCGTCAGATGGGTAAGGTCTGTATCTGCGGCGCCAGCGCCGTCGAAATCGACTACGACAAGAAGACGGTCACCATCGCCGGCCAGACGTTCCACGAAGGCAAAGACAGCCTCAGCATCGACGGCACCGCCGGCACGATCTACGGCGGTAAGCTCAAGACCGGTCCATCCTCCATCGTCATGGGCCTCCTCTTCGGCGACAAGGCCGCTCAGAAGACGGAGAAATTCGCCGCCTTCAAGGAACTCATGGACTGGTGCTCCAAGGCCACCCGCCTCGCCGTCCGCACCAACGCCGACAACCCGGAACAAACCGCCCAGGCCATCGCCTTCGGCGCTCAGGGCATCGGCCTCACCCGCACGGAACACATGTTCTTCGAAGGCGACCGCATCGACGCGGTCCGCGAAATGATCCTCGCGGAAACCCTCGAAGCCCGCAAGGCCGCTCTCGCCAAGCTCCTCCCCTATCAACGCGAGGACTTCACCGGCATCTTCACAGCCCTCAAGGGCCTCCCTGCCACCATCCGTCTCCTCGACCCACCGCTGCACGAATTCGTGCCGCATGAGGCCAAGGCCCAGGCGGACCTCGCCAAGAAGATGGGCGTCTCTGCCGACAAGGTGAAACACCGCGTCGAACAACTCCACGAGTTCAACCCGATGCTCGGTCACCGCGGCTGCCGTCTCGGCATCGCCTACCCCGAAATCACCGAAATGCAGGCCCGCGCCATCTTCGAAGCCGCCGCCGACGTGGCCAAGAAGAAAATCCCCGTGAAGCCTGAAGTCATGATCCCGCTTGTCGGGTTCAAAAAGGAATTCGACCTCCAGGCCGAAATCGTCCACCGCGTCGCCGCTGAAGTCATGGCCGAGAAGAAGATCAAATTCTCCTATCAGGTCGGCACCATGATCGAAGTCCCCCGCGGCGCCCTCACCGCCGACGAAATCGCCGTCAATGCCGAGTTCTTCAGCTTCGGCACGAACGACCTCACGCAGACCGCCCTCGGCATCAGCCGCGACGACATGGGTTCCTTCCTCATGCCGTACACCGAAAACGAGATCTTCAAAAAGAACCCGTTCGCCACCCTCGACACCACCGGCGTCGGTCAGCTCATGCAGACCGCCGTCACCAAAGGCCGCTCCGTCCGCCCGGACATCAAGCTCGGCATCTGCGGTGAACACGGCGGTGACCCGGACAGCGTCAAGTTCTGTCACAAGATCGGTCTCGCCTACGTCAGCTGCTCGCCTTACCGCGTCCCAGTCGCTCGCCTCGCCGCCGCCCAGGCCGCCATCGAGGAAAAACGCGCCTCCGGCTCCAAAGCCGCCCCAGCCAAAAAGGCCGCTAAGAAGGCCGCGAAGAAGAAGTAATCCAAAGCGCTCCGGCGCCTGACATTGCCCGAACATCAACCGCCCCGGTCAGCAATGGCCGGGGCGGTTGCTTTTGATGCCGATCATGGCATTCCTCCAGCAGTGAATCAGCCCGCCACCACTCTCGGCCGCGACGAATGGTTCGCCGTCTTGGAACGGCTGGCGGATGCTTTGGGCGATGGTACGGAAGTGAAACTCTGCCTCATCGGCTCCGCCGCCTGCATCCTCGGCGGCATGGACGGGCGCACTTCCCGCGACCTCGACGTCTGGAAGCCAGCCAGCGACTACGACCGCCGGGAACTCGCCCGCGCAGCAGAAGCTGCCGGACTTCTTTTCGACCCCATCGCCGAGAACCTTCCCGCCGGCCCCTATCTCCAACTGATTGATCCCATCCCTGCCGAACTGGGCAGCTTTGAACCCGTCTTCCTTGAGCGCATCGGGCGCCTCCGCCTCTACCGCCCGCCCATCGAAAACCTCATCGTCTCCAAGCTCATCCGTTGCGAACCACGAGACTTGAGCGACATCCGATTCCTCATCAGCCGCTACCATCCTAGCGCCGAACTCATCCGGCAAATCATCGCCGGCATCTCCCCGCGAAACCGTGAGCAAGCCGCAGAAAACCTCATCTATCTCACCGCCATTCAGCCATGACCGCACGTGAAGAAGAACTGATCGCCCGCCACCTCCTAGAGCACCAGGACGAGATAGACGTCTGCTTCAAGAACAAGGAGTGGGCCAAACTCGCCGCCCTCGTCCGCTACGCCCGCAACGACGCGCCCAAGTCCCTCATCCACACCGATCCCGCCCTCTACCGCCACCTCCGCGAGTGCATCACCCGCTTCTTCCTCCGCGGCGGTGATGCCTTCTCCCTGGAGAAACTGGAAGCACTCGCCAACTGACTAGCAATTCATCCGCGAGCCGAACCCGCGCCTGCGCTTCGGCGGATGATTGCCTCCGGCAGGTGCCCGCCGCCGTCCGCGCCCATCGTGCCGGGTCAGCAATGGCCGGCGCGTCTCTCTTTGGATTTGTAGTGTTCGACATCCTCGAGGATTCTGAGAACATTGGGCCTGAGCTACCATCCACCATGACAAACCTTGATCCCTTTGTTCCAGCTATCACGCGGTTCCTCGGCGATAGTCTTCAACGTTGCCTTGGGGCGCATTCCGATCACGAGTTCACATCCGCCGGATTGCTCTGCTGCGAGTGGACCGGTGTTCTGGGGTTTGGGATGAACACGGGAGACTCAGACGATGTGCTGATGTGTCGGGGTGTCCCGGACTTCGTTGTCCTCGACGACGAGGAACTCACTTTTGATGAATGGGAGGAGGAGTTCAGAGGAGATCAGCCGCAATTCAGCTATCTCGGGCAGACCCTCGAGGGGACAGATCAGGCGATTTTCGAATTTCTGATCACAGTATCGAAGGGATGGCTCGCAAGCAATCCCCTGCCGCCAGGCGTGAGGTGGTTTGGTGTCGACCTGCGCGACGGAAACGGCACAGAGTTCTGGGAGGTGAATCGCGATCATCCGCAAAGTCCTTCCGCGCCAGCCAGTTCCTGGCCCGATCCTCTGAAGGTCGGCCCGGGAATCCCGGTTTTCGTTCCGTCCGGGGATCAACTGCTTCAGTTCGGAGACCCGGCTTCCCTATGGAATCTGACTGCGCGTGCCAAGGCTTGGACAAGGCGGTTAATGCGCAAAGGGCGACGCTGCGTCTTCTCCCCGGATGGAAGCATGATCGCAGTATCGACGGAACGGAACGGGGTGGCTGTGCTGGCGTTTCCTGACATGTCGGAGATCGCCCGGTGGGATCACCCGGATGGAACATCCAGCACATCGAATTTGGCGTTCTCGCCTTGCGGGAAGTATGTGGTTCAAGGAACAGGCTCATCCACTGGTGGGGCAGTGCTGGAGGTTCACGCAGCGTCCAGCGGAGAACTGATCATGGAGGAACGGTATGAAGACGCGACCATCCAGAACCTGCATGCCTGCGATAGTGGGTCCACGATTCTGTGGAGCTACTTCGCGCGGGCTGAGCGTAATCACCACTGGTACATGCGGACATGGCCGTTTGAATGCGGGTGTCCTGGAACGAGGCTTCCTGTGGACTTTCCCTCCAAGATCGACGGCATCAGCCCATCGGGCAGATTGGTTCTGGTCAGAAGGTTTGAGCGCGAGGCGGTCGATGGCAGGAACTACTGGCTTGATATCCTCACAGCTCCTGATCTTGTGCCCGCTATCCAAGGAGGTTCCAGTATCGGTGGATTCAAAAACCTTCGTATTTCATCAATTGATCCGGCAGAACGAGTGCTGATCATTCCTGCGGAAGGTCAATTCGAGATTCGTGATCTCAAGACGCTGAGCCTCATCAGGAGCATCCGCGCCAAGTATCCCGAAACCGCGATCTTTTCCGCCGACGGTCAGTATGTGGCACTGGTGGCCACTACGGTCGAAATTCTGCGGACATCGTCTCTGCTCGCAGGCGATTGAAACGACCTAAGTCACGCACATCCTCTTCTGCGGCAGATCCCACCCCAAGCATCAGTCTGCCGACCGAAAATGCGTTCAGAGAAAACCTGAAGCAAACAGCTAGGACGCAAGCACCGCCGCAAACACCCGGAAGGCCCGTGGAACTGTGATGGACGACGCCGAATTCGTCGCTCTCCGGTGGCGGGAATCGTCAATCCACCTCATTTTTCCCTGACTCCAGCCCGCACGAGGAAAGGCCCCGCCATGCTGATGACCATCACTTCAACCCACGAGAACGCCACGGATCTCGGATTCCTGCTCCGCAAGAATCCCGCCCGCGCGCAGTCGTTCAGCCTTTCCTTCGGCACCGCGCACGTCTTCTACCCGGTCGCCTCGCCGGAATGCTGCACGGTCGCGCTGCTCGTCGAGGTCGATCCCATCGGTCTGGTCCGCGGACGTCGAGGATCGGCTGATAACGGCCGTCCGCTCGAACAGTACGTCAATGACCGCCCGTACGTCCCCTCGTCGTTCCTCAGCGTCGCCATCGCGGACGTTTTCAGCAGCGCCCTCGCTGGTGGCTGCAAGGAAAAGCCCGAACTCGCCGACCTGCCGCTGCCGCTGACCGTCGAATTGCCCGCTCTGCCGTGCCGCGGGGGCGAAGGCTTCCTCCGCAGTCTCTTCGAGCCGCTCGGCTACACAGTGACCGCCCGACGGCTCCCACTCGACGAACACTTTCCTGACTGGGGAGGCAGTCCGTACTCCCACGTCACGCTCGCCGCCACCCTGCCGCTTCACGCACTCCTCTCGCATCTCTACGTGCTCATGCCCGTCCTCGACAACGACAAGCATTACTGGGTCGGCGAAGAGGAAGTCCTCAAGCTCCTGCGCCACGGCGAGGGCTGGCTCCCCGCCCATCCCGAGCGGAACCAGATCACTCGTCGTTATCTCAAACACCGTCCCAGTCTCGTCGACGACGCCCTCCTCCGTCTCGCCGCCGAGGACGGCATGGCTCCCGAAGAAGTCGCCGACCCGCTAGCCGAACCTGATGAACCCAGCGGGCCGCGCCACCGTCTCAACGATCAGCGGCTCGGTTCTGTCATGGCCGTGCTCAAAACCTCCGGGGCCTCCAGGGTACTCGACCTCGGCTGCGGAGAAGGCCGCCTGTTAGGACTGCTCCTGAAGGAACGGCAGTTCACCTCCATCCTCGGCATGGATGTCTCCCATCGCGCCCTCGAAATCGCCAGCAACCGGCTCCATCTCGACCGGCTGCCGCCGCCGCAGCGCGAACGCCTCCGTCTCATCCAGGGCTCGCTCATCTACCGCGACGAACGCCTCGCAGGCTTCGACGCCGCCGCCGTCGTCGAAGTCATCGAGCACCTCGACGCCCCGCGGCTCGCCGCCTTCGAACGCGTTCTCTTCGAGTTCGCCCGCCCGGGAACCGTCGTCATCACCACTCCTAACCGCGAGTACAACGTGAAATGGGAATCGCTTCCCGCCGGCCGCTTCCGGCATCGCGACCACCGCTTCGAATGGACGCGCGCCGAGTTCCGCGCATGGGCCGACGCCGTCGCCGCACGCTTCGGCTATGAAGCCCGCTTCCTCCCGGTCGGCCCCGAGGACGCCGAAGTCGGTTCACCAACACAAATGGGGGTCTTCACCCGATGAATCTAATCATTCCAGATCTCTCGCTCGTCGTCCTCGTCGGTGTCTCCGGCGCAGGCAAAAGCACGTTCGCACGCCGCCACTTCAAACCCACCGAAATCCTCTCCTCGGACTATTGCCGCGGGCTCGTCTCCGATGACGAAAACTCGCAGGCCGCCACCCGCGACGCCTTCGACGTGCTCCACTTCATCGCGCGGAAACGCCTCGCCGCAGGCAAGCTCGTCGTGGTCGATGCCACCAATGTCCAGCCGGATGCCCGCAAATCGCTCGTGCAGCTCGCCCGCGAGTTTCACTGTCTTCCCGTCGCCATCGTGCTCGACCTCCCCGAGCGCATCGCCGAGGACCGCAACAAAGCTAGGCCCGATCGCGACTTCGGCGCACATGTCGTCCGCCAGCAGGCACAGCAGCTCAAACGTTCGCTCCGCGGGCTCCAGCGCGAGGGCTTCCGCACTGTCCACGTCATCAAGACGCCGGAAGAAGTCGACGCCGCCGTCATCGAACGCCAGCCGCTCTGGAACAACCGGCGCGACGACCACGGCCCATTCGACATCATCGGCGATGTCCACGGCTGCTACGATGAACTCGTCGCGCTCCTCCGGAATCTCGGCCACGAGGTCGATGCCGCCGCCGCCACTGTCAGGATCACCTCCGGCCGCAAACTCCTCTTCCTCGGCGATCTCGTCGACCGCGGTCCGAAAACCCCCGACGTCCTCCGTCTCGTCATGAACGCCGTCGCCAGCGGCTCCGCACTCTGCGTGCCCGGCAATCACGACGTCAAACTCATGCGCAAACTCCGCGGTCGCGATGTCCAGGTCACTCACGGACTAGCCGAATCCCTCGAACAGCTGGCCGCCGAATCCGATGCCTTCCGCCGCGACGTCGCCGACTTCATCGACCGTCTCGTCAGTCACTACGTGCTCGATGACGGCAAGCTCGTCGTCGCTCACGCCGGCATGAAGGAAAGCATGCAGGGAAGGGGCTCCGGCGCCGTCCGCGAGTTCGCCCTCTACGGCGAAACCACCGGCGAAACCGATGAACTCGGTCTGCCCGTGCGCCACAACTGGGCCGCCGAATACCGAGGCCAGGCCATGGTCGTCTACGGCCACACCCCAGTCCCCGAGCCCGAATGGCTCAACCGCACGGTCGACATCGACACCGGCTGCGTTTTCGGCGGTCGTCTCACCGCCCTCCGTTACCCGGAAAGAGAATTCGTTTCGGTCGACGCCCTCCGCATCTACGCGCAACCTAGCCGTCCTTTCCTCGCCCCCGAGGTTCCCGGGCCCGTCGCAACAGCCCAGCAGCAGCACGACGACGTGCTCGATATCGAGGACGTCATCGGCAAGCGGATCGTTAGCACCAAATGGCACGGCAATATCACCATCCGCGAGGAGAACGCCGCCGCCGCCCTCGAAGTCATGAGCCGCTTCGCCGCCAATCCGAAATGGCTCATCTACCTCCCGCCCACCATGTCGCCGTGCGCCACCAGCAGCAGCGACGGCTTGCTGGAACACCCCGCGGAAGCCTTCGCCTACTACCGCCAGGAAGGCGTCGCCCGCGTGATCTGTGAGGAAAAACACATGGGGTCCCGCGCCGTGGTCGTGGTCTGCCGCGACGAAGAAGCCGCCCTCCGGAGCTTCGGCGTCACGGGCGAGGGCATCGGCACCTGCTTCACCCGCACCGGCCGACGCTTCTTCGACGACGCCAGGGTCGAAGCGGACTTCCTGACCAGAATCCGCGATGCCGCTTCCGCCGCCGGCTTCTGGGACGAATTCGAAACGGATTGGCTCTGCCTCGATTGCGAACTGATGCCG
Organism: Verrucomicrobiaceae bacterium; assembly: GCA_027483175.1. Classification (GTDB taxonomy): domain Bacteria; phylum Verrucomicrobiota; class Verrucomicrobiia; order Verrucomicrobiales; family V1-33; genus V1-33. Next base: position 16,588 of record JAIXVE010000311.1, read on the forward strand.
TGGTCCGCCAAAGCCCAGGAACTCCTCAAGCAGCAGTATGCCGCAGTCGGCACCGCCGCGCGCTCGACCCTCGCCTGCCAGGCTTCCGCACTCGAATCCGCCGCCGCCCGCGGCATCGATGTCGCCAACCTCCTCGCCCGCACCACCGCCCGCAAGGACATGGTCGCCGCCTACACCGATGCCTACCGCCGCTACTGCTGGACGGTCGATTCCGTCGACGATCTCAAGCTCGCTCCCTTCCACCTCCTCGCCACCGCCGGAAAGGTCCACACCGATCAACCGCACGAATGGCACCTCCAGACGCTCGCCCGTCTCGCCGGCGGTATCATTATCACCACTCCCTACCTCATCGTCGACCTCACCGATCCTGACAGCGAAGCCAAGGGCTGCGCATGGTGGGAATCCCTCACCGCTCGCGGCGGCGAAGGCATGGTCGTGAAACCGTCCGACTTCATCGTCAAAGGCAAGCGCGGCCTCATCCAGCCAGCCGTCAAATGCCGCGGCCGCGAATACCTCCGCATCATCTACGGCCCGGAATACTCCGCCGAGGAACACCTCAGCCGTCTCCGCTCCCGCAACCTCAGCACCAAACGCTCCCTCGCCCTCCGCGAATTCGCCCTCGGCATCGAATCCCTCGACCGCTTCGTCCGCCACGAACCCCTCCGCCGCGTCCACGAACCCGTCTTCGGCGTCCTCGCCCTAGAAAGCGAACCCGTCGACCCTCGCCTCTGACCCCACCCGCCAGACCGGCGACCGGGAAGCGTCAGGCCACGGATGGGCGTGCCCAGTCAGCGGCATCCACGATGAAAATGATATGGTATCAAAAACGATGTACGTCGATTCTGATATGGAATCCATCATCCCCGCTGCCACCCCGCGGCCCCAGCTGCGGCGCTCGTATCACGTTCGTGTTCTGGCGGTTAGAAGCGGTCCCGACCGCCCTTCACCGGAACATCCCCCAAGCTGACGCCCACACCCCACGCCACGGAGCATGGCCGCGATCTGTTAGCTGATGTGATTTGGGGTGCCCGCTCTACCGAGTGAATTGTGCTAATGCACCGAGCCCAAAGACGTGGATACGGTGGGGCGGGGCGAAGTGCAAATCAGTCGGCTTAGCACTGACCTCCGGGGCGGGTGTGGAGCATCGAGACGAGATGGCGGGTCAACGTGGCGGAAACCAGCGCCGACACCGGAGTGTTCCCGAGGGCTCTCCGGCCGCTGTTTGATGCCGTGCGCGGTGGTTGATGGTGGCTGCTCATCTTGTTGACTCGGATGGGGAGGGGGTTGTGTGAGGTGCCAAAACTGGAATCCGGAACACCGTCATCTGCAGATCCTTGCCAACAGCCTCCTCATGGCGAAGTGCTGGAGCTGCATGATTCATGCGGTCGAACCTCGTTCCGCTGAAGGCGCAGGAACGCTAGCGATCTCTGAATCACCAGCAGAGGAATCGCGATGACCGCCATTGAAACGAAAGTGATCGGAAGCTGGCCGGTCGAGGCAACCATGATGATGGCGTAAAAAAGTGCCAATGCTGTCGAAGCGATCCAGCCGGCGATGACCCCCGGGCGGGACGCGCCGAGCATGATCAATGCTCCGGCCACCCCATATGCCAGAGCGATGGCGAGCGTGGGTGCACCCAACGCCACGTTCCGCGCCAAACCCCAGATTGGCCGCTCGCGGCCTGCATCGCCAACGAACAGCCAGTACCCCGCGGCACACAGTACTAGGGCGAGAACAAAAAAGAAGACGACCAACTCCCTCTTGAGCTTCGCGCTGCTTTCCTTGGTTGATAGCGGTGGTTGCGGTGGTTGCGGTGGTTGCGGTGGTTGCGGTGGCGCTGACATGGCGATTTGATTTTCGTGTTGGCGGAATGAATAGCACATGCGCAATGGGAAGTGAAGCCGGAATTCCAACCGGGCGCTAGCCGGGGAAGGTGCGTTGTGGATCTGGCGACTGGCACTATGGGTTGGGCAACAAAGGTGTACCAATCGCCGGGCCGCTCGTGGCCTAGGAGACGGGGGCAGTTTCATGCTACAGAAAGCATCTCCGATGGAAATGCCCTGTCCGCAGGCGCGAGTGTATTGCTGAAACTTGCTGCCATGCGCCATGGTTGGAGGAGAGCGCGTGGAGTTGCTGGATGTTTGACCAATGTCGGCGACCGTGATCACCCGAATGAACGGTCATGAATCAAGACCTCGATTGCAGAGTGAGGTTGCGAATCAAGAAAGTCAGTCAAGTCATAACGTCATCAGGATTTGAAGCCTCGGCTAGTTCGCCGCGGGTTCCGACAGGGCGGGGTGGAAGCACCGGTAAGGCGATAAACAAGGACGCAAAGCCGCAAATCACACCAAGCATAGGCATCAAAAACTCTCCCCACGATAAGCGTGGCATGAATAGAAGGCCGAGGACAACAGACCCGAGAGCTGGGATGAGAAATGACAGCAGTGCGTAAAGGCATGTCCCTTTGGCATTCTCAATCGTGAATCTCCGCGTCTTCCAGAAGAGCCTCCGCCGCAAGACGTATGATCCAATTGCCATGGTGGCCGCGACAAAGGCTGTCGCGATAATCCAATACCGCAATGTTTCCAAGGGTTCGCCCGCCTCAGTCACTTTCGGTCCGAAGAACAGTACCAAAGCCGCAGCGAAAACAAGATAGACTAGGATGAGCCAAAGGCTCCAGAGAATGAAGTGGAGAAAAACACGCATGTCGGCTTGGCGAAGAGCAAAATCATGACATTAAATCGCGGCCGATGCCTTAGTATCCGATCGCCGCGAAGCTCTCGTATGTTGTCATCAGGAGAAGTTGCTGTCAAACCGGAAATCCGAGAAGAGCTAGCGATCACGCGTGGCATCCTGCTCGTGGATGATGCGAGCTTCTATCTGCGGATTTGCCCGCTGCTGCGCCGGTTTGTGAGACGCTTCGGCTGCTGAGATGGAACTGTCCATCAGTCGCCACCGCCTCCATCACCGCCGCCGCCGGAGTCACCGCCACCGGAATCGCTGGAGCTGCCGGAATCGGAATGGCTGTCGCCGCCGCTGAACCAGCCGCCTCCGGAGTCGTTGTGCGAGGATCCGGCGTCGATGGCGGTCTCCGCGCTGAAGCTCGTGTCGCCGCCGAACTGGGTCTCGGCGACTTCCGCGCGCATTGAGGCGTAATCACAGTGCTCGCCCGTCTGCCGGTGATGGTGGTCGAAGTCGTGTTGTGAGCAGTAAATGCAGTAGGCGTAGCAGAAGTGACCAGGTTGAGCCCCGACATCACGGCCTGCGTGCCGCACCTCTTCGGGTGAATAATGACGTTTGCGACCGAAGCGGCGCTCGAGCGCCGGGCCAATTTTCCGGATGAACGACCTGATTGCTCGACGCTTGCGGATGGTTGCGAACATAGGGTGGGGGTAGGGTGGGTTAGTTGAAACGGCGCAGGGCGGCCTCGATCCTCGCGGCCATACACTCCTGAACGTTCGGCGTTTCGTCCATTCCGGAATTGAGGATGCCGCCACTACTCCACAACGACGCTGCCCGATGGAATCCCGCCAATCACACGACCACTTGGGGAAAGATGCACGGGAGCCTGATTCATGGTCGTCGTCGTCGAGGTGGCATTTCCGACCGAGTAACTGCGCTCAGTCTCAGTACTGAATGATGGATTCGATGAGGACCGTCTTGAGGGGAAGCTGGCGAGGTTGCCGGAGATCATCCGTGAGGCGCGCGCAGCCATTCGTCATGGACAGCCATTGCTTTAGCGGCGCAGGACGCCAAGGTTGAGGGGAACAAGACGATAGAAATCGGATGCACCTCCTCTTCTGCGATGACTTCTTCAATCCCCGCGAGCCGGACGAGGTGTACGCGGCGGAATTTGCGGCGGCGCGGGCTGCGGGGTTTTCGTGCGGGCTGGTGAGTTTTGAGCGGCTGACGGGCGGTGAGGAGTTTGCCCGATGGGCCGGCGGACCGGTGGCGGGTGAACGGGTTGCAGGATGGTATCGCGGGTGGATGTTGAGAGGGGAGCAGTATGCGCGGCTGTTTGCGGTGATGGCGGAGCGGGGGATAGATCTTGTGGTGACGCCGGAGGCTTATGCGCAGGCGCATTATCTGCCGGAGGCGTTTCCAATGTTGGCGGAGGAGTCGCCGCGGACGGTGTGGATGGAGGGGACGGATATGGATCGGGCGTGGGAAGTTTCGCGACCACTGTCGGGCGGGGCCATGATCGTGAAGGACTGGGTGAAGTCGGCCAAGCACCGGTGGGAGGAGGCGTGTTTCATTCCGGCAGGGTCGACGCGGGAGAGGTTCGCGGCGGTGGTGGACGCATGTGTGAGGCTTCGCGGGGAGGCGCTGAATCGTGGTCTCGTGTTCCGGGAGTTCGTGGATCTGATGCCTGCAGAGCGCGACATTGCGGGCGGTCGCACAGTGTTTGAGGAATACCGGTTGTTCTTCTGGAAGGGAAAGCTGTTCACAGCGGGCGCGCACGATGATGGCAGCGGCGTGTGGCATGAGTTTGCGCGCTGGGAACAGTATGCGCAGAGGTTTGCGAGTCCGTTGATCACGATCGATGTGGCGCGGCGCTTGGACGGGAGTTGGATGATCGTCGAATCGGGCGATGCTGGGGTGAGTGGTCTGCCGGCAGTGATTGAGCCGGGAGATTTCTATGCTGCGCTGATGGCGGCGGCTGGCAGCGGGCGTTGATCAAGGCCGGCCGGCGCCGCACGAAATGATAGGCATGGCTACTCCTTCGGCGGTTTGGCGGGGGCGTCGGGGGAGAGGATGGGGCGGAGCCAGTCGGGGGTGGCGGGTGGTGTGGGGGCGTCGAGGCGGGTGCGCCATTCTTTGTCGGTCAGGTGGGTGTCGGAAAGCTGGGAATGGAAGGGGATGATCGCGCCGCGGCAGAGGATTTCCCTGCCCTTCCATGGGTAGAGCACGCGGATTTCGCGGGGCCTGCCGGTGCCGGCGATTAGAAACTGGCCGCCGGCATGGTTGAAGACCGAGGTGGCGAGGGGCGCGTCGTCACGGGGTGAGTGATAGGAATTGCCTTCGTAGAAGAGGATGCCTCCGAGGATCTCTCCGTAGGCCACGATGAAATGTTTTTCGCCGTCGTCTGGCTCGATGCCGCGGAGCTGGCGGTGGGCGCGGTTCTCCAGTTTCATGGTGAGGGAAAGCAATTCCTCCCACCGCTTGCGCAGCGTGGGTGTTTGTCGTTCGCGATGCAGGTTGAGGAAGGCTGCTTCGTGCTTGCCGGCAGCGATCTCCCGCAGGCTGGAAAGGAGCTTATCCACATCGAACACCGCGGTGACGACATCCCCAGGGACAAAGTACGACACGCCTTCCACGAATGTTGCGACAGGCCTGAGCGCGGTTGAGAGTTCCTCAGAGATCTCAAAGTCCTTTTGAAGTTGAGCCGTCTCCGTCTCGGTGAAATCACCAGCGGTGGGGGGGCGGTTCAGCCATGGTTGCATGCGGCGGCGCAGGCCGTCGGCTTCGCGCTCAACCATGGGGATGAGCGCGGCAGCATCCGAGGCAAACAGTTGCGGCGAAGGTGCCAGGGCGTCCAGTTCGTCAAAGCGATCCACGGTCTCCAGGATCAGCTGACCGAGCGCATGGAAGAATGTCGGCGTCGGTTCGACAAAGCCTGGATACGGCGTGCCTGCGGGTAAGAAAAAGGCATCCTCCTTCGTCTGGAGCGCCCACGTGTGGCGCATGAGTGCCCAGCCGGAGAGGGCGGCATTCAGTGATTTCCGCTCCCATGTGGGGGCGCTCATAAACGGGGGGGCGTCGGGTTCTGGAGCCTCAAGGAGTCGGGCGAGGCAGCCCAAGTAATCCCCGTAGAGTGTGTCAGAGTTTTCCCGTTCCGGTTTCGCGGTGATCGCCTTGAGCACGGCGTCCTCTTCGGTTTTCAGCAGTCGGAGAGCGAGCGGGGAACCCAGCCATGCAGCGACATCCAGGGGGTCTGGATAGGGCCGTTGGGGGCTTGTGGTGCGCTCCATCAGTTTCGCGTCCGGAAGGGCAGCGGACGGGAAGATGAAGACCTTGTCGACCTCGCCATCGACCTCTCGGTTCGCGGCTTCGACGAGTTGTTCTGACGACCAGTTGGGTGCGTACATGTGGGTTAGCGCGGGAGCAGCGGCCGCACCGCTCAAGCTAATCCACTGAGAAGCGAGAACTGGGAGCGAGCCCTCTTCACTCAAAGCCGCGCCCAGCACTCGTGCAGCCGCGAGTTCTGTGGGATCATTCAATCGCAGCGGCACCGTCTGCAACCAGCGGAGTGCCCGGAAATAGCGATGGAGTGACGCGCTGCGGGTGTAGAAGCCCGCGGGTTTGAAGACCCGGTAGTCGAGTGAGAGGAGCCCGTGTCCGGGTTTCATCCATGCGGGCAGATGGAGCCCTTCCGCGGCATCGATTCGCTTCACCTCAGTCGCGATGGCCGCGTCGAGGGCGGTGCCTTCTCCCCAATGGCTGCCGGCGAGTCGGGCGGCGGTGCCTAGCAGTAACTGCGCGTGCTCGATCGCTTCGGGAGGCACCCCGTCCACAGTGTCCGGTTTGATTTGGGCGAGAACGCCCTCAAGCACCGCGGGCATGCGGAGCGCCTGCTGCGATTCCATCTGCGCGACCGATTCCTCCAGCAGGACATGGTAGGCATGGAGCACGGAATCGGAGGTGATGAACACTGGCTGACTGGCAAAGATGTACGGGGTGAAGATCTGCCGCCATGTGTTGTCGGTGACGATGATCTTGTCCTGATCTAGCTGCTTCCGCTGCTCAGGGGTGAGATCGTCCGGCTTCGCCGAGAGGACCACGGCGGTGGCGGAGAGAGCGATCAGGGAGAGCAGCAGGGATCTCATGGCACTGGTGATAACTGCCAGTCCAGGGTGTTTCCTGGGGGAATCCGATGGCATCGGGGATTCGCTGGCTGAGCGCGGTGAATTCGTGCCGGACTAGGACTCTAGTCCTATCGCGGATCGGGCGGGTGGCGGCGATGAGAGAGCGAAAACCGCAATCTCCATTCCCAGATGAATCGCAACCTGAGTCTTATTTCCTTCCTGCTGCTGACAGCCGCTATGGTCTGGCGGTATTGGCCGGGTAGTTCCACTGAACCTTCGGGGCGACCGCCGTCCGGTGTGGCGCGGGCTTCGACCGAGGCTGCCGCGGCTGAGGAATTGCCGCCATGCTGCCGGGAGGCTGCGGAGGCAGAGAAGGCGGCGGAATCCAAGGCGGGAGCGGAAGCGGTGGCGCTGGATCCGGATGGTCCGCTCCCGCAGAACGTGCTTTGGGAAAAGGTGGAGGCACCCGCGCCCATGGCGGCCTTCCGCCAGTGGGCGAAGCATTACGTGGCCGCCCCGTCGGCCGACATGGTCGCAGAAGGGGTGAAGCTCGCCACCGATCGCCGCGCGGCGATGGTCGATCTGATTGAGCAGAATCCGGAGAAGGCCCTTGAGAATGGTGTGCCCGTGTCCGTGCGCCGGGCCTTGCCTTCCGAGGTTCTCAGCCTCCTTGAAGAAAAGGTCGATGGCGTCGGCGATCTGGTGGCGACGGCCTATCACTATCCGGACCAGCGGGTTCCGGCCGGGAAGCGGTTGGTGGAACGCTCGGTCGAAATGGAAGACGGGCGCAGTTTCGAGGGCTTTGTGTACGGAAACCGCGAGTACCAGCCGTCGCGTGAAGCGATTCCGGTACACGGCATTTCCATCGATGGCAAGATGGCCCTCAGCCAGTGGCCCGGGCGCGTGCTGGAACCCGTGGAGCTAGCCGAAGCGCGGCAGGCGGTCGCCGAGGAACCGGTCTGCCCGGTTTCGGAAACCCCGATTGCCGCGACGGGAACCGCCACCGGTGTGGTGGTCGGAAAGAAGTTTGAATTCTACTGCGGTCCCCGCCACGCTCAGGGGTCGTTGCAGCAAAGAGCGGCCGGGGAAGCGATCCGTCCGCCGGGGCTCGGCGTCAGTGCCATCGTGCAGGCGGCGTCCAGTGGTGAAGGGACGCCAGGTGCTCCTTTTGCCGGTCAGGGCGAGGCATCATGGACCACGGGGACAAAGCGCATCATGATGGCGCGGATCAAATTCAGCGATGGGATGGACTATCAGAACCTGTCTGCTAGCGACTGCGGCGCCATTGTCAGCGGCATCAGCGATGCTTTCTACTCGTGGTCTTTTGGGCGGCTCATCGTCCGTGGTGTCGGCACAGACGGTTCTTCGATCAGCCCGGTGCTGACCATGAAGAAGACGGCCGACAAGTATACGAACATGGGAGATGTTTGGAAGGAAGTGGCGGCGGAACTCAAGCGCCGCGGAATCGGCTCCGGATTCGATTACCTCATGGTGATGGCCGGCAATGCGCCATTCCCGGATGCCGATGAAGACGACGGCATCGTCACGTGGGGCGGGATGGCAGTCATCGGCTCTGGTCAAGCCGTCATCCGCAACAATGGAACCGACTGGACCGACGAAGACCGCATCGCGAGCGGCATCGGCATCGGCCTTCACGAGCTCGGCCACAATCTTGGTCTCTATCATGCCTCCAACTTCGATAGCTCTTCCAGCGGTGGCATCTTCGCTCCCGGGGGGGGCCTTGAATACGGAGACCGCTACGACCGGATGGGAAGCGGCGGTCTGGATTTCAATGCCCGCTACAAGCAGTGGCTCGGATGGATGGAGCTGGGAAGCATCCCCCTGGCGAACACCGCAGGCAGCTACACGATCAACGAATTTGACCAGGACCTGAACAGCGGCACCCGAGGGCTGCAGGTCATGGCCGGAAAGTACAGTCTGCTGAATACCTTTCACTTGTTCGCCGAATACCGCATCCGTGGGGTGGAACCGTCCACGGACGATCTGCCGTACGTCCCGTACAACGATACCCTGCTGGCATACGGTGCGCAGATCCGTCTGGGCAATCCATTCTCGCCGAAGACATGGCTCCTTGATGCCACGCCGGAGACAGCGAATGACGAGGCTGTGGATCCAGTGACGGAGAAAGCCTACCGCGAAGGCAATCTTGATAGTCCGCTGCTCCCCGGCCGAACGCTGGAGTTCAAGCGCGATGGCATCACGACGTATGTCACCAACAGCGAGGCTGATCCGGTGACCGGTCAGCTTAAGCTCGAGGTGCAGTTCGGTCCGGTTCCTGGCAACAAGCCGCCGGTCGGCAGCATCAAGGCGAACACTCCAGGCAGTCTGGTTTCAGTCGACCAGACCGTGCTGTTCACGGCCGATGTCACTGATCCCGAAGATACTGAGTTTGCCTGTTACTGGACGGTTCCCTCATTCGATGCCAGCCCAGTGAGGCCGGCGATTTTCCCGAATGAGCGGACCATTGCGGTGAAGTTCCCCGCCCAGGGTATCTGGCGGGTGAATTGCAAGGTTTCCGACATGCATGGCGGAACCACCGACCTTTTCATTCAGGTGATGGTTGGGGGCAATGAGGCCCCGTCGATCTCGGCCATCAGCGACCGCGTCCTCGATGAGGATACCAGTCACGCCGTGCACTTCACCGTGAATGATCCGATTGCCCCGCCGGAGTCTCTGACGGTGTCTGCGGAAAGTACGAATCCGGATCTTTTCCCGGCTGGATCATTCGCCTTCAGCGGAACTGGAGCCAACCGCATGCTGGTCCTGACTCCGGCACCCAACCGTCATGGCAATGCCCGGATTGCGGTTTCAGTGTTCGACGGTGGCCTGACGGAGGTGGAACAGTTTGATGTGATTGTCCGTCCGGTCACTCCGGGAGTGATTCTCAGTGCCGCGGGCAGCGATGGCTGGCGTTACTGGGCGGAGACGGCGGCCCCGCCTGCGGGTTGGTTCGCCCCGGGATTCAGCGACGGGGCATGGACCATGGACCGGGCGCGCTTTGTGAATCCTGCACCGTCACCGAATTTCCTCGACTGGACCATCCTCCCGGGAAGGCCCACGAGGTTCACCACTTATTATCGCCGCACCGTCAATGTGCCGGCAATCCTCGACGGAGCGCCGATGGTCCGCGTGCTGTGCGACGACGGAGCGGTCATTTACGTCAACGGAACGGAGATCCACCGCCACAACATGCCGGAAGGACCGATTGATCACGGCACCAAAGCGCTGACGGCGATTGAAGGGGCGCTTGAGGGCAAATGGTTCACCGTGCCAGTGAGTGCGGCTAACTTGATCCTCGGCGGCGTCAACTCCATCGCGGTAGAGGTGCACGATGCCGGTGCCCTCCGCGGGTCGGGCGATATCGATTTCGATCTCGAGTTCAGCACGCGCCCGGCACCGATTGTCAGCAACCTGCCAAACAGGATGAGCCTTGAGGACGAAGTAGCCGGGCCATACAGCTTCACCGCTACGGACGGGGAGTCGCCTCCGGGGCCGCTCTCGATCACTGGCTTCTCATCGGATCAGTCGATCGTGCGCAACAACAGGATCACTTTCACATACAATGCGGCGACCGGGACGCGGACGGTCACCTGTGTGCCCCAGCCCGACGCCACTGGTGTCACGATCATTACTGTTCGCGTCAGTGATGGAGTGGCGGCGACATGGCGCAGTTTTGCGCTGACAATTTCCCCGGCGATTGATCTGCCGGAGATGATGCCGCTGGCTGATGTGACCACGACGATGAACGAGGCGGTGTCTGATCTGATCATTAAGGTCGGTGACCGGGACCTTGATTCGGCGCTGCTCGAGGTGACGGCTTCCAGCCGCGGCCTTCTGTCGTTCCGGAGCATTCAGGTGCTGCCGGGGCCGACGCCTGACACCCGGCGTCTACGGATTGTTCCGACGCCGGGAGTGGCGGCCCAGAGCACTGTGAATGTCAGTGTCAGTGACGGTACCCACACAGTTTCGCGGTCGTTCAATCTCAGGGTGACGGCACCTATGGCGACGAACAGCGTGGATGTCGGGCTGATTCGGAGCCGGACGGATCCATGGCGCGTGCTGGAACGCGATCTTCCGGAGAAGGATGGGTTGCCGCTGGATTTCACGGCGGTCGATTTCGACGACAGCGCATGGACTCTCCTGACAACACCGTGCAGCTTCGGTGAACGGGACGCGGCGGCCAATCTCTCGCCGACTGCCTATCGCATGACGACGTATTTCCGGCGATCCTTCAATGTGCCGGATCCTGCGGTGGTGGGCGGATTGCAGATGCGCCTCCAGCGGGACGACGGTGCGGTAGTTTACTTGAACGGAAGCCTTGTCTGGTCCAGCAACATGCCGGAACGGTTCGATGCGCAGACGCCCGCGAGTGCTGCGATCGAAGGCAGCGACGAGGCGGAGTGGCACTTCATGGAACTGCCATCGGGCCTGCTGTTGCCCGGCAAGAATGTGGTCGCCGTCGAACTCCACCAGAGCGACAAGCCGACGCCTGCGGAGCCGGGAGATCTGCGCTTTGATCTGGAATTGTCGGGCGTGGCCGCGCCGCCTCCGCCGCAGGATGTGCTCATCGCCGCGGGGGATTCGTGGGCTTACTGGGATGGCGACAGCAGCACGGATGTCAGGGAAGCATGGACGAAGACCAACTTTGTCGATTCGTCATGGAAGCAGGGGCTCGCCCGTTACGGTTATGGAGTTGACCGGCCGGCGACTGGCCTCAATGCCGGGACCAGCGGCGATCCATCGGTGGCGAATCCATCGGTCGTGTTCCGCAAGTGGTTCGACATCGCCGATCCGGCAGCCTACGGCGTGCTGCATTGCTTCCTGCAGGTGGACGACGGGGCGGCGGTCTTCATCAACGGCAATCGGGTCTTCGAACACAACCTCGCGAAGGGTGCGCGCACCGACAGCCCTGCGCTCAGCGAGATTCCGGCGTCGGATCAGGACCAGTGGCGGCATTTCGTGATCGATTCGAGCCGCCTGATCCCGGGAAGAAATCTCATCGCGGTCTCGGTGCATCAGTATTCGCCATTGGTGGCCCGCAGCGATCTTCAGTTTGATCTCCAGCTCACCGCCGACCTCAAGACCGAGCCGCAACTCTTTCTGCGCCCGGTCGGTGAGAACATGGAACTGAGCTGGTCCGGGGCCTTCAACGGCTGGAAACTGATGACGAGCACCGACCTTGAACGGTGGACGGCGGCCGATGCCGACCCGGTGCTTCAGGATGGCTGGCTCTATGTGGTCCGGCCCGCCATCACTCGCGAGTTTTTCAGACTGCAGCCGGCGGCAGACGATCGCGCTGGGCCATGACGCCGTCCCGGCGATGTCGCCGGTGACGACTTGCCACGGTGCGCAGTCTGAAATTGATGCCGCCCCGGTCAGCAATGGCCGGGGCGGTGCCAATTTGTGGGGATGTGAAAATTTCCGCGGAGAGAATGTCCAAAGTCAGAGGCCTGCGGCATAGAATGAATTGATGGATCCGGCGAACGGCGAGCCAACTTCTCTGAGCGCGACTGATGAACAGTTCATGCGGCTGTTTCTCGAGTCCGAGCGCGAGCTGTTGCGTTATGTGATGGTGCTGATCCCGAATGTTCACGATGCCCGGGATGTGCTGCAGGAAGCGGCGGTGGCGTTGTGGCGGGCGGCGGAGAAGTACGATCCGGCGCGGCCGTTTGTCCCTTGGGCCTGCCGGTTTGTGCTCAATGAGGCGCGGATGTTTCTGCGCAGTGCGGCGCGGCGTCGGCGGTTCATGGAAGAGGATGTGGCTGTGCTGCTGGAATCCCAGCGGCTGGAGATGGCTGAGGGGCTCAAGGCGCGGCGCGAGCATCTGCGGGAATGCCTGAGGGAGTTGCCGGAGCAGCACCGGGACCTGGTTCGTGGGTACTATTTTGACGATGAAACGGTCGAGTCACTCGCCCGACGTCAGGGTCGCGGACCTGAGGCCGTCTACAAGGCCCTGCAGCGCATCCGGCAGACCCTGCACCACTGCATGCAGCGCAAACAACAAGCCAATTCCTGACTGATGTCCCATTGTGATGATGAACTGACTGCACTCATCCATGCCTTCCTGGACGGCGCGGCCAGCGATGCCGACGTCACGCGTCTCAATGACCGGCTTCGCGCGGACCCGGAGGCACGGACCTTGTATCTGGAGCTAGCGGATCTGCACGCCAGTCTGGCGGTGGACGAGGCTCACTGGCTGGCCGCTGCACCGGCAGTGGAGTTGCCGGCGGCATCTTCCGGCCGCAGGCGGCCACAGTGGCGGCCGCTTGGAGCGGCGGCTGCCGGGTTGGTGATCGGCGTGGGCACCGCGACGCTGGTCTGGGGATTCGCTGCGGAGCGACCGGTTTCCACAGCGTCCGCCGTGGTGGCGCTGGCCGACGGCGGATTTGAAATGAACGCCGGTCCGGTGGCCGCAGGGTTTCCGGCGCAGGCATCGGTCTGGAGCGGCGATGCGCTCGAAATCATCGGCACGGCGAAGAACGCACAAGGCACGATCATCAAGCCATCTGCGGGCCGTCACATGCTGCGATTCGTGAGAACGGCGAACGATGCCAGCGATCCCGGCGGGCGGGCGATTTCGTGCGATGTCTTCCAGATCGTTGATTTGCGGCCTCTGCGCGAATCGATTCCGTCCGGCAGCGATGCCGTGCTGGAGTTAGCCGTCGATGTGCTGGACGCCCGCCTGTTCCCGAAAGTGACTGCGACATTTCTATGTAAGGTGTACACGTTTCAGGGTGACTCCGCATCGTTGCGGGACGTCTGGCCGGCCCCAGCGGACACGGCGCTTAGTCTTGGCACCACCCTGCGAAGCAGCGCGGGCGGACTTCCGGACGCATGGAAGACGATGACAACCCGCTGCCTGCTGTCGGCCGAGGCTGATTTTGCGGTCATTCATCTCGGAGCCCGCCGCGATGGCCCGATGGAATCGTTCGATGCCCTCTACGCCGACAACGTTCGTCTCACCCTGAAAACCCAGCCTCGCCTGCCGGTCCGCAGCCCGTCCCGCTGACCATTTTCGCGAATCTATCCATGAAGACAAGACTCACCGTCACTCTCCTAGCCATCTGGCTGTCGCTTTCCGCGCAGGCCGTGGATTATCCGTACGAGCCTTACAACGAGGGGAAAATGGACCCTCAGAAGACAGGCTGGCCACTCACTGCTGAAGAACGCGCATGGGTTCTCAAAGCGGAGCATGATCGCCGCCCGGGCCGTGAATCGAGCAAGCATCTGCCGCCATTCTGGCCGGTGGTTCCGAGTGCCGGATTCTGGGGCGGGACGTCATGGCTCGATACGCACGAGAAGCTCGTTGATTATGTGAGGGCGAATCCGGGTCCGTGCGATGTGCTGCTGGTGGGCGACAGCATCACCCAGCAATGGGGCAGCCCGCTCGACACGGGCGTGCTCAATGCCGCATGGCAGAAGCATTTCGCCAGCTACCGGACGATCAACCTCGGAATCGGTGGCGACAAGTCGCAGAATGTTCTGTGGCGTCTCGATCACGGCGGCGTGGAGGGATTGCAGCCGAAGGTGGTGGTCGTGATGATCGGCAATAACAACATGTTCTTCGTGCCGGAGACCGGTGTGGAGGCGGCTGCCAAGGGCGTGCAGATGTGTGTGACGAACCTCCGCGAAAGATTCCCCGACGCGGAAATCATCGCGGCGAAGATTCTTCCGTGCCATGCGCCGGGCGTCGATTTTTACGAGAACATCAGGAAGACGAATGCCGCAATCGAGACGCTCAAGCTCGGGAGCGACCCGAAGGTGCATGTGCTGGATCTATGGGGTGATTTCACGAATGCCGATGGCAGCATCCGGAAGCCGCTCTTCGGATCGGACAGCATTCACCTCTCGCTTGATGGCTACGCCGTTTATGCCGCGCGATTGAAGCCGCTGCTCGATCAGTTTCTCGGCGGGAAAGGACTCGGGGGCAAAGTCAACCTACCCGCGAAGCGCACGAGCGCTGCTGCGCCGGTCCCGGCATCCGCGCCGGTGCCGACGGACACATCCGTTCCTGATGCTGTTAGCGATGCGGTGCTCAAGCCGACCGCAAGGACGGCCGATGGCAAAGCGCTCGTCTATCCCTATGCGCCGTACAACGAGGGCCGCATGGACCCTCAGCTTGTCGGATGGCCGTTGACGGCTGCCGAGACCGAGTGGGTCACGAAAGGCGAGTTTCTCCGGAAGCCCGGGCACGAGGTACAGAAGCATCTTCCTGACATGTGGTTTGTGACGCCCACCGCCGGTCACTGGCCCGCGAAGGACGGCAGTACGGGGAACGATTGGCTGAAGCATCACGGCACGTGCATCGCGAAGGTGAAGGCCGCTGGCGGCGTCGACATTGCGCTGATCGGAGACAGCATCACGCAGGGCTGGGGTGGAGGATGGGACGGAGCGCCGTTCAATCCCGCATGGCAGAAGCACTTTGGCGAGCAGCAGACCGTGAACCTCGGCATCGGCGGCGATCGCATGGAGCACATCCTCTGGCGGCTCGACCACGGGGCGCTTGATGGCGCCTCACCGAAGGTCATCGTGCTGATGATCGGTGTCAACAATGCCAACGGAGTGCAGGCCAACGGCGTTCCCGTGGCAGCTGCCGCCCATGGCATCAAACTCTGCATCGAGAACCTCCGGCTCCGCTGCCCGCAGTCGAAGATCGTGCTCGTGAAGATCCTTCCCGCATTCGATCCAGGAAAGGACGTCGGCAGACAAGTCGTCCGGATCAACGGGTTGATCGATGCGCTGAAGGTTGACGCCGATCCCAATGTCCGAGTTCTGGACCTCTGGAAGGACTTTACGAATCCCGAAGGGACGCTGAAGACCGAGCTGTATGCGGACAAGCACCTGCATCTCGGACCGGAAGGCTACGCGGTGTACGCGTCGCGTTTGAAGGAGGTATTGCAGCCGCTGCTGGAGAAGGCAGGCCGGTGATGGCTGTGGGGGGGCGGAAATTTTCGCGGAAACGGCGTCATATCCGGGCTGGTCCGGCTTAAGCATGGTTGATGTCCGATGTTCCGAAGGTTCCGATCGAATTTGTGCAGCGGCTGACCGCGGCACAGAGCGCGCTGTATGCGTTCATCTGCGGGCTCATGGGTGGACTGGAGCAGGCCGCGGACGTGCTTCAGGAAACCAACCTAGTGCTGTGGAATCGCGCGGGCGAATACGACCCGGAGCGTCCGTTCATGCCGTGGGCCTATACGCTAGCCCGGTGGCAGGTGATGGCGTGGCGTAAGACGCAGCAGCGTTCCCGTCTGGTGTTAGATGACGACCTTGTCGCGAAGGTAGCGACAGAAATGGAATCCGGGGCGGGCGCGGCCGAAGCGGAATTGCGCGCGCTCGAGCGCTGCCTCGCCGCCTTGCCGGGAAGGCAGCGGGAATTGATCGCGGCGCGCTATGAACGAGGCGAGACGGTTCGCGCCATGGCCTCACGGCTGGGCCAGCCGGAGAATGCGCTCGCGGCGGTGTTCTACCGCATCCGGCGCGCGCTGCACCATTGTATCACGACTAGCATGGCGACGGAGGAAACCGCATGAGTGAGCAGATACCGGAGCTGGAGGCCCTGATCGATGGCGGCTTCGATGGGGATGCGGCCGCGGCATCCCGGCTGCGTGAGCGATTGCGCGACGACCCTGCGGCGATTGCCGAGTACGCGGCGCAGATGCGAATGCACGCATTGCTCACATGGAAACACGGCGGCGCGTCGGTCAAACCCGTGCGCCCGGCGGTGGCGGCGCGGCGCTGGATGGGAATTGCCGCGGCGGCGGCGGCGATCATCGGCCTTTTTGTAGTCATGATGCCCCGGTCTGCTCCGGCGGCGGCTGCCGCAGCGCTTGACCGCATGCTCGCAGTGGCCCGACGCGGCGGCGACCGGACGTATGTGTTTTCGGTCCTAGCGGGTTCGCGCGGCATCGTGGTGAAGGGTGGCTTAGTGTCATTTGTCGATGGAGCCAGGCTGCATCTGGGTCCTCGGGGCGAGTTTTTGTATGACAGTCCGCTGTCCGATGGCACGCGGCGGCTGACTGGGTCGGATGGGCGGAGTTCGTGGGAACAATGGGGAGATGGCGCGGCTCGAGTCAGCAGCGATCCGGGTTATTTCCGACATCACATTCCTGGCGAGCGGGAACACTTCACGCTGCTGGATCCTGCGGCGGGTCTAGCGCTGCTGCGGGATGGTTATGAAGTGACCCTTGATGAATCCGGCGGCAGCATTCAGCGGCTGACCGCGGTGAAACGCCGCCGGGAGTTCCGGGGGCCGCGCGAGGCACGCGTTGCGTTCGAGAAAGATTCCGGAACGATTGTGGAGATGGAGTTTGATGGCTTGCCGCAGGCGCGCGGCGGGCCCTCCGCGGTCCGACTAACGCTTGAGTCGCGGGAGCCGCATCCACCCGGATTCTTCAGCCCGGAACATCATCACTGAGACCGCGCCGCCGATCTTAACTGTTTCCCGTCAATCAACCCGTCATCACTGTCATGCACCTGTTCCGAACTCTGATTCTGCTGATCGCCTGTAATGCCCTGCCCGTCCGGGCGGAAGCCGCAGCACCACTCAACGTTGTGACCATCGTGGCCGATGATGTCGGATGGGGCGACATGGGGTTTCACGGCTCGAAGATCCGGACGCCCAGCCTTGATCGGTTGGCAGCGGAAGGCGTGCGGCTGGATCGGTTCTATGTGAATCCCATCTGCAGTCTGACGCGCGCGGCGTTGATGACGGGACAGTTCACGAGGCGCACGGGCGTCAACAACCGGAGCGGCCTGCCGCTGGCTTACCGCACGCTGCCGCAGGATTTCCACGAGGCTGGATGGCAGACGTGGATGTGCGGCAAGTGGCACCTTGGCGGCACTTCGGACAACGCCTTCACCGGCCGCGAGTATCACCCTGACAAACGCGGGTTCGATCACTTCTACGGGCTGCTCGGCGGGGCCGTTGATTATTACGAGCACATCAATCATCAGACCGGAGAACTGGATTGGTGGCGCGACGGAGCGCCGGCGAAGGACGAAGGTTACTCGACCGATCTGCTTGCGGATGAAGCCATCAAACGTCTCAGGGGCCGTGACCGGGACAAGCCCTTCCTGCTGCATCTCGCTTTCAATGCGGCGCACGGACCGCTGAACCTGCCGCCCGGGAAGTCGGCGTCGCGCGGCGCGGCGACGTACGCAGCGGTGGTCGAGTCGATGGACGCCGCGATCGGGCGTATAATGACGGCCCTTGCGGAAGAGAAGCTAGCGGAATCGACCGTGGTGCTCTTCTTCTGCGACAACGGGGCGCAGGAAGGACGGGGCGGCAGCAATGCGCCGCTCCGCGGGGCGAAGGGCGGGGCCTACGAGGGAGGAGTCCGTTCGGCGGCGGTGGTCCGAGGGCCCGGATTGAAGGCCGGGACCGTATCGCAGCAATGGATGTTCGCAGGCGATGTCTGGCCGACTCTTGCGGCGGCTGCGGGAGTGACTCCGAAACCCGCAAAGCCTTTCGACGGCGTCAATGTCTGGGCCGCCCTGACAAAAAGCGAAGTCATGCCGCGTCCAGGATTTGAAGTCGGTGCTCGGGATCTCGCGTGGCTTTCGTCGCCATGGAAACTCGTCCAGCAGGCGGACGGCACCCGCGAACTGTATGACCTGACCAAAGACCCGAGCGAAACGAAGAATCTTGCCGCGGAGAAGCAGGACATTGTGGCGAAACTCGCGGCCGAATGGGAGAAGACCATGGCTGGGGTGAAGGTCAGAGGCGGCGGCGGTCCTGGCAGACCGGGACCGGGCGGGAAGGGGAAGAGGCCGAAGGGCAATCCCTGACCTCGGGCAGCGATTTCATTGCGGCTGAAACTCACCGCCGCCATTGAATTCAAGCGCAGCCGTTACACGCTGCCCGCCAAAGCATTTCCTTGGCAATGGTTCGGTGAATCCATTGCGTGTATCGCAGAATGAATCCGTACCTTCCAGCCTTGCTCGCCTTTGCTGCCGTTTCGGTCGCGCCTGGTGCGGGCTTGTATCCGGACGAGGTCCTCAAGGACGGGCCGGTTGGGTATTATCGATTCGAAGCTGAGGAGACGGAAGGAAGGACGGTTTGCAATGCTGCTGACGCGGCGGTCCGAGGGGCCGACGGGGTGATTGGTCAGGGTGTGAGAATCGGGGCGGGCGGAGTTGTCGGGAAGGCGGCGTCGTTCGACGGGCATGGGGTCATGGAGATTCCGTCGGATCCCGCCTTCAATGCCGAGAACGTTTCGGTGGAGCTGTGGTTTCGGAGCACACAAGCGTTTGAGCGGCCCTACTGGCCTGGGAGTGCGTCGCTGGTTTCCAAGGTGACGCCTGGCAATGGTTCGGGCGACTGGTGCATTCTGGGCGGGAGTAAAGGCGGCGGGAGGAATGACGGGCAGATTCTGGCTGCGAGCGGTCCGAAAGGCGGAAACGATCACGTTCTCGAGTCGGCGACGGGCCTCAATGACGGGCAGTTTCATCATGTGGTCTGGACGCGCAGCGAGGATGGACAAAACCGGCTCTATGTGGATGGCATGCTCAAGGTTTCGCTGCGGGATGGCGGCGGGAAGATCGGCAATACGAGGGCCATCCAGATTGGCGGCGAGACAGTGGAGACCGGGGGGAGTTTCTTTAAGGGAGAAATTGATGAGCTGGCCATCTATGCGGGCGTGCTTCCCGAGGATCGTGTGAAGGCGCATTTCGCTGCCGGCAAGGTTGATCCGCGCCTGCCGAAACCGGCAACCGCGGTAGTGGATTTTGTCAGGGACATCAAGCCGATCTTTCGGGACGCGTGCTTCAAGTGCCATGGTCCCGAAAAGGAGAAGGGTGGGCTTTCGCTCGTTGCTAAGGCCCGGGCCATGGAGGGGGGCGACACGGGCGCGGATATCCTTGCTGGAAACAGTGCGGCGAGCGCGCTGGTGCACCGAATTGCGGCGCTGGATGAGGATGCTGTTATGCCGCCAGAAGGCGAGCGGTTGAGCGCGACGCAGGTCGGGCTCGTTCGTGCGTGGATCGATCAGGGCGCGGTCTGGCCTGCTGGTGCGGACGAGTTGGATCCGCGCCTTGCGAAAGTGGCGAGCCATTGGTCGTTCAAGCCGCTGAAGCGACCGCCGGTGCCGAAACGTGAGGATGCGTGGATCACCTCGCCAGTGGACGCCTTCGTTCTCGGGAAACTCGACGCCGCAAAGCTGAGTCCCGCTCCACCTGCGGACAAAGAGGCGCTGCTGCGGCGTGTCTCTTTTGACCTAGCCGGGCTGCCGCCGTCGCCGGAGGAGATCTCTGCGTTTGCCGCTGACACGAGCACGGATGCCTTTGCGACGGTTGTGGATCGTCTGCTGGCGTCGACGGCGTATGGCGAGCGATGGGCGCGGCACTGGCTCGATGTCGTGCGTTATGCGGACTCCGGCGGTTATGAGACGGACATTTTTTACGAGCAGGCTTGGCGCTTCCGGGATTACGTCATCCGGAGCTTCAACGTCGATAAGCCGTTTGACCGATTCCTGATGGAGCAGGTGGCGGGCGACGAAACTTGGCCCGGGCAGGCCGATATGCAGGACGCCGTGGCGGTGTGGACGCTGGGCGAATGGCAGAACGCGCTGGATGCCTTTCCTGACATGCTGGAGTACGTGCGGCGGACGGATCAGGTGAGCCTGCTCAGCGAGGCGGCGCTGGGACTCACGGTCGGTTGTGCGAACTGTCACAATCACAAGTTCGATCCGATTACGCAGCGCGATTATTTCGGGATGGAGGCGATCTTTGCGGCCAGTGAAACGTGGAACCGGAACACGGGTGAGAAGGCATGGGGCAAGGGTGAGCGGACGGCGTATCGGGCGGTGCGCCACGCGGAGAGACCTCTTGCGATTCATCTGCTGACGCGCGGTGAGTTGACCAAGCCGACGCGGCTCATTGCGCCCGCACTGCCTGCGTTTCTGCCCGGGGGCGGTGCGCTGCCGGGCGGGTCGGGCGAAGCGAAACAGCGCCGAGCCTTGCTGGCGCGCTGGCTCGTATCGCCTGAGAATCCCCTAACGGCGCGCGTCATCGCCAATCGGATCTGGCAGTGGCACTTCGGGCAGGCGATCGTGTCTACGCCGAACGATTTCGGCACACAGGGCGCACCACCATCGCATCCGGAACTGCTCGACTGGCTCGCGTCCGAGTTGCGCGAGAATGGCTGGAGCATGAAGAGCCTGCATCGGCGGATTCTGCTGTCTTCCGCCTATCAGCAATCGGCGATTCGCGACCCGAGGGCCACCGAGGAGGATCCGCAGAATCGATGGCTGGCGGGGTTTCCCCGACGACGCCTTGAGGCAGAGGAAGTGTGGGATCACCTCCATGCGGCAGCCGGGACGCTTGATCTGAAGGGATTTGGACCGCCCTTTGTGCCCAAGCTTTCGCCTGAGGAACTGCAGGGAATGTATGATCTCGAGAACAAGCCGGAACTGAAATGGCCTGTCACGCATGAGCAGGACCGCCGGGCGATTTACATTCTGAATCGCCGCTCGTTCCGGTTCCCTTTTTTTGAGGCGTTCGATCCGCCGAACACAGCGACAAGCTGTCCGGTCCGCCAGACGACCACGGTGCCCACACAAGCGCTCACGCTGTTGAACAACCGGATCGTCGGCGAACAGGCGCGAGCCATGGCGGGGCGGTTGACTCGCGAGGCGGGGAGCAGTGTGGTATCGTTTGTGAAGCGGGCGTGGCTGCTTGCCTACAGCCGCAATGCTAGCGAAAGCGAGTTGAAGCTCGCTGTACAGTTCATTAAGGAGGCAGAAGCCGCGCGCGCGAAGTCGGGAGCGACAGATGCTCACGCGGCTGCGCTGGTGGAGTTCTGCATAGGCATCATGAACACCACTGAATTCATCTACACCAACTGATGTCTCCGCACTTCACCAACAGCTGCGCGTTCTCTCGTCGGGAGCTTCTGAGAAAAGCCGGCATGGGGATTGGCTCGCTGGCGTTGCTGGATCTGATGAGTCGGGAAGCGACTGCCGCGACGAATCCACTGGCTCCGAATCCCCTGCATCATGCACCCCGGGCGCGTGCAGTCATCTCGCTCTTCATGCATGGCGGCCCCAGCCAGGTGGACACCTTTGATCCCAAACCATTGCTGGCGAAGTATGCCGGGCAGACCCTTCCGGAGAGCTTTTCGAATCTGGATCTGGAGTTCACAAAGACGAGCACGGCGAAGGTGCTGGCGAGCCAGCGGACCTTCAGGAAGTGTGGGCAATCCGGCGTGGAGATTTCGGACATTTTCGAGCACCTCCCGAAGGTCGCCGACGAACTGGCGATCGTCCGGAGTTGCTATCACACGGAGTTCAACCACGCGCCCGCCCTCTACATGGCGCATTCCGGAACGCGCCTGATGGGGCGTCCGAGTCTCGGCGCATGGGCCATGTATGGCCTCGGGTCGGACTCGGAGAATCTCCCGGGCTACGTGGTGATGCGCGACGGACCGCTGAAGGGCGGACCGATGACCTACGGCAATGGCTTTCTTCCCGCGGTCTACTCGGCCACCGAATTGCGCTCGAGCGGCGCCCCGATCCTCTATCTCGACAGACCTGATGCGATGAGCGGGGACGATCAGCGGCGCATCCTTGACTTTTCGCAGCGGATCAACCGCCAGTATCTCGCCGCGCAGAATGACGATAGCAATCTCGCCGCACGGATCGCTGCCTACGAACTGGCCTATCGGATGCAGACAGCTGCGCCGGAGGCGGTGGACCTCCGTAAAGAGCCGGACAGCGTGAAGTCGCTCTACGGTCTGGACAACGACATCACGCGTCCGTTTGGAACGCAGTGTCTCAATGCCCGGCGGCTCGTCGAACGCGGTGTGCGTTTCATTCAACTCTATCACGGTGGCGGTGGCGATGGCTGGGACACGCATGGTGGCAATGACGCGAAGCACCTGCGCAATGGCAGGCAGATCGATAAACCGATCGCCGGGTTGATCATGGATCTGAAGGCGCGTGGACTGCTTGATTCCACGCTCATCCTCTGGGGTGGGGAATTCGGGCGCACGCCGACGTCGGAAGGCTCCGATGGTCGGGACCACAGCCCTTATGGTTATTCCGTGTGGATGGCCGGAGGTGGCATCAAAGGCGGGACGGTGTATGGTGCGACGGACGACTTTGGATTCAAAGCGGTCGAAAGCCCTGTCCAGGTGCGTGACTTGCACGCGACGATTCTGCACCTGCTTGGGCTGCAGCACGATAAGCTGAGTTATTACTTTCAGGGCATCCAGCAACGGCTCACGCAGATTGATGGCGAGAGCCGCGTCATCCGGGAAATTCTCGCATGACTGACGCCTGACACGATCCGGATTCTCAGTGCTGTGCTGGCTGCGATCGGTCCTGGCAGCACTGGTTCAATTCCTCAGCGCCCCTGATCCCTTGATGAACTTAGGGGCGTTACTCGCATCATAAATGCCGGGAGGTTGCGGCTTCCCGTCGAAACTCAGCTTCCCGATGCGCATCTCACCGTTGAAGTCCAGGTGCAGCATCGCGCCTTCAGAGACATCAGTCTCGGTTTTGGCGCTCAAACCATTGACGTTATTGACCGCTAGGGTGCCTTGCGTCACCTTGGTCGGGCCGGTGAAGGTGTTTGCGCCTGAGAGGATCCATGTGCCGCTGCCGGATTTGGTGAGGGAGGTTCTCGCTTTGCCAGTGCGGTCGTGAGGGTCCGTGACTGCGCCGGCGAGTTCGCCGGTTCCGGAGGTGTCGCCTTTGAGCGAGATGGTTTTGTCTGCGCCGTAGCCGGAGATGAGGATGGGGCTGGTGAATTTCAATGACCCGGTGCCGGATTGCTCGAAAGTCACGGTGTCGTTTTTTCCGGCAAGATTGATGACGCGGTCGGTGGTCTCGCCGATGCCAGTGTAGATGAGCGCGCAGTTGCCATCCTTGCCATCCTCGCCGATGACGATCTCGGCGCTTTCAATGTCCATTGGCGCGCCGAGGCTGCTGCTGGCGTTGCGGTTCGCAGGAGCGAAACTGTTGAGCGACGCGACGCTGAGGCTGCCGCTCTCGAGGATCGTCTGTCCTGTGTAGGTGTTATTGCCGGAAAGCCGCATGGCACCGCTGCCGCACTTCTTCATAAGGAAGGCACCGCCGCCGGGGCCGTTGGAATCTTGGAGGTTGGCCGCGATTGTGACAAGTTCAGTCGCGTTCGCCGTGTCGAGACAGAGGAACGATCCGCCCATCATGCCGTTGTCGTTCACCGCGTGCGTGAGGTTTCCCAGCAACGTGCCGATTTGTTCGCCTGTGAATTC
>JAIXVE010000285.1 GCA_027483175.1 Verrucomicrobiaceae bacterium
ACCGCGGGATTCCGCGGAGACAAGTCCACGCGCACGCCGATTGAGATATTCAACGACATGGACCATCAGGCGAAGCTCAAGCCTCAGGCAGCGAGCCGATTCCTTGGCAATGGCGCATCGGCGCGCAAGCCGGTGGCTGGGACGGTGCCGATGGGGCTGAAGATTCCGATGAAGACGGCAGCGGATGGCGGGTATGCCGACTATGGGTTCTCTCACGGCGGCGATTACTACAACACTGGGCGGCTGGGTGATTTCTATGGTGAGGGCTACCCCGAACAGGTGGTGGTGGACGAAGCGTTTCTGCGTCTTGGCAGAGAGCGATATGACATCAACTGCGCCGTCTGCCATGGGCGTTCCGGCAACGGAGTGGGCGTGACGAGCAAGTTCGGGGTGCCGAACATAGCGAATTTCCACACGCCTGCGTTTCTTGATCCGAAGGATCCTGCGTATCGGGCGAATGGGTCGATTTTCGAGACGATTTCGAAAGGTAAGGGATTGATGGGATCCTATGGAGCGAACATTCCGGTGATGGAGCGCTGGGCGATTGTGGCGTGGGTGCGCACACTTCAGATGAGCCGCAGTGCACCTCTTACCGACCCTGCTGTGAAGGCGGCGTGGGATAAACTCAACCCGGCCCCGGTTACCGCGGCGAAGTAATCAACCATTTCCCTGACATGAGTCATCACGTTGAGGTTTCCGAACTCCCTGCCGACGGCGAGCAGCTGCAGGCAAGCAAATTTGCGCAGTGGAAGACCATCCTGCTTGGGGCCGGCGGTGCTGGTCTGGCGGTGTCGCTCCTTCTGTTTCTCCTTGGGGGGGAGCGAGCGAGTGCCTTTGCTTTCAGTTACCTGTTTGCTTTTGAGGTGTTTTTCACGGTGACGGCGGGTGCCCTTTTCTGGGTTCTGCTGCATAGTGCGTCGAATTCGTCGTGGGGTGTGGCGATCCGCCGGATTCCTGAGACCCTTGCCCAGTCATTTGGGTTGCTGTTTCTGCTGGGATTGCCGTTGTTCACGCCGATGCTACCGCTGGCGGCTAAGCCGGAGTGGACCAAGCACCTGTGGGAATGGATCGGGCTGCATCAGGATGTGCTGGCCCATCCGTCTCCGGAGGCGAAGGGGTTGTCACTTCATGACGCGCTGGGTGCGAATCATGACACCCTTCTGCTGTATAAGAAGTTTCCGTACCTGCACATTGGGTGGAACTTCCTGCCGGGCTGGGACTATCGGTACCTGATTATTTTTGTGTCGCTGACCCTTGCTGCGCGCAAGATGCTGGGACTGTCTGTTGCGCAGGATTCGACTGGTGACGTGGCGCCGACGTACAAGGCGCGCCGGTGGGCGAGCGGGCTGATGGTAGTTTTTGCCCTTTGTTCGACGTTTGCGTCGATCGACTGGGTGAAGAGCATGAACTACAAGTGGTTTTCGACGATGTTCGGAGTCAATGTGTTTGCGGGTTCGGCGCTGGCTTCGATGGCGGTGATCATTCTGGTGGTGGGGACGCTGGTGAAGACGGGGCACTTGAAGCACATTGTGTCTCCGGAGCATTTCCATTTGATGGGCAAGCTGATGTTCGCGTTCACGGTGTTCTGGGCGTACATTGCCTTCAGCCAGTTCTTCCTGATCTGGTATGCGAACATCCCGGAGGAAACGCAGTTTTATGCGATCCGGAACACGAATGGGTGGTGGTATGCGAGCCTTGGCTTGGTGTTTTTGCACTTTGCGCTGCCGTTCGTGCTGCTGCTGCGCCGGAATGCGAAGCGGGACGTTGGTTACATCATGGCCTGTGCGGCCTTTATCGTTGGAGTGCACATTCTCGAGATGTACTGGATGGTGGTTCCGGAGCGCGGGCGTGCACTTTACGACTGGTCCTCTGCGACTGGGTCGGTGACTTGGATCCGCGATGTGGCTTTCGATGTGATTGCGCTGGTGACGTTTGCGGGGCTGTACGGTTACGTGCTGCTGAAGAACCTTGCGAAACACAGTATTTATCCGTGCGGTGACCCGCGGCTCGAGGAGTCGGTCAACGTGATGAACTAATTCCAATGGCTGCTAATTCCATGCAAGAACATCCTGGAGACACCCTCGGCACCCGATTCCTCACATTCTGGGGAGCGTTCGGGGCCATTGCGGCGGTGGCCGTGCTGCTGGCGGTGTACCGCTGGTGGGCGCTACCTTCCGACGGAGCGACGAGCGATGGCGGGGCAGGTGCTGCCCGAGCGGAGGTTGCGAAGGCGGTGGTGGCTGAGCAGAACAAGGAGTACAGCACGGCTGCGGAGGTGGAGGCGGGAAAGACGGTTCGTCTGCCTGCGGATGCGATTGTGGGGTACGCTGCTGGGGTGCTGAAATCGCAAAAGCCCAGTCCTGGTCCCCTGAAGACACCTGAAGCGGCAGCCAAAGAGGCGGCCACGACGCACGATCCAAACCTTTCCAAGTTCGAAGGCAAGTAACCCGCAACCCGGAGCGATTCGATATTTCCGCCCATGAGTCAGGAAACTCCATCCCTGCCCCCCGGAGTCACCCCGGAGGATATTCTGCAGCGCGCTGCGATCGACAAGTCGACGCGCCTGCCGGTTCTGTTCTTTTTCACCAGTGGCGCGGCATGGCTGCTGGTGGCGACGTTACTTGGGCTGCTTGCTTCGTTGAAGTTTGTAGCTACTGGGGCGTTCAAGTATGAGGTGCTGAATCTTGCGCGGGTACAGCCGGCGTTTGTGAATGCGCTGGTTTACGGCTGGGCTTATCAGGCTGGGTTCGGGGTGATGATCTGGATCATGGCCCGGCTCTGCCGCACGGAACTGCGGAATCCTGTGACGCTGATTGTGGCGGGCCATTTCTGGAATCTCGGGGTCACGCTGGGAGTGGCGGGCATTCTAGGTGGTCAGGGTAACCTGCACATGAAGCTGCTGGAATTTCCGGCAATGGTGTGGCCGCTGCTGCTGGCGTCTTATCTGCTGATTGTGGTGTGGCTGGTGGTGATGTATTCCGCGCGGCGTCCGGGCAGCGGGTACATTTCGCAGTGGTATATTCTCGCGGCCTGTTTCACCTGGCCGTGGATGTATCTGGTGGCGAACGTGCTGCTGAATGTTTTCAAGAAGGCCGGGGTGGCCGGGCCGGTGATTGCCTCGTGGTATGCCAACGGGGTCACCTTCCTCTGGATGGTGCCGGTTGGGCTGGCGAGTGCGTACTTCATCATTCCGAAGATCACTGGGAAGGCGATTCACAGTTACAATCTGAGTAGTTTTGCATTCTGGTCGCTGCTGGCGCTGGCTCCGTGGGCGGGTGCGCAGGAACTAATTGGTGGTCCGGTGCCTGCGTGGATTCCTGCGGTGGCGGGGACGGCTCAGATCCTTCTTCTGGTTCCGATGCTGGCGGTCTGTCTGAATCATTATCAGACGGTGAGGGGTGCACACCAACTGGTTAACGTGAGTCCGAGCCTTCGGTTCACCTTCTTCGGAGCGGTGGGATATGTCTGCACGTGTGTGGCGTCCGCGGTGCTTGGATCGATGTCATTGAGCCGGTACACCTTCCTGAGTTTTACGCAGGATGGGGTGATGATGATGGGGACGTACATGTTCTTCACGATGGCGATGTTTGGAGCGATTTATTTCATCGTTCCGCGGATCACGGCCTGCGAGTGGGTCAGCGGGTCGCGGATCCGGCTGCACTTCTGGCTGACGGCGTATGCGATCATCGGGCTGTGTTCTCTCCTGCTGATTGCGGGGCTTTCGCACGGCTCGGCGATTGATGAATGGGAATCGAGCTTCGAGATTGCTGTAATGTTCTCGAAGGGGTACTTGGTGGGACGGATCTTCCTTTGGGCATTCCTTGTCGCGGCGAATCTGATCTTTATTCATCAGCTTGTCCTGATGGTCATGAACCGGGGCCGCAAGGCCGGGACGCCGACGCTGATTCACCAACCTACGCCTTACGAGACGGCGGAACTTGTCATCACCACCGAAGGAGCAGAGGCATGAACAGTCTGAAATCATTCATCCTGACCATGGGCGCCTGTGTCGGCGTGCCGACGATCGTCATGACCCTTGTACCGTACGGCACGGAGAGAGGTCGCCATGCAGTGGCTTATCAATCGGTGCCTGATCCGGCAAATCCTGCGGCACCGCCTAAGGATCCTGAGGAGATGAAGGGATTGTATTACCCGGTGAATTACTCTGGAGATCGGAAGCGGGGAGAGCTGGTGTACATTCAAGAGGGCTGTGCGCAGTGTCACACGCAGGTCGTGCGTCCGGACTATGCTGGGATTGATCAGTTCAAGAAGGGATCCGGGCGGGAGCAGGAGTACGCGAAGGACCAGCCGGTGGCGGTGCGGCAGACGCATCCATGGGACTACATGCATGAGGATTTCGCGATGTTCGGCATCCGGCGGATCGGGCCTGACCTTGCGAACGCTGGCTATCGGTATCTGGACAAGGACGGTCGTCCTGACGCGGCTAAGGTGAATGCATTGTACCAGCATTTCTATGCGCCGAGGTCACTGCGGGGCTGGTCGACGAGTCCATCGTTCAAGCATCTATTCAATGTGGTGAAGAAGGAGAAGCCTGAGGGCAGTGCGGATGCGCTGGTGATTCCTGCGAATCTGCCGCTGGAGGCGGGGATGGAGATCGTACCTACTGATGAAGCCAAGGCGCTGGTTGAGTACCTGCTTGGGCTGAAGAGAGATGCGCCGCTACCTGCGGCGATAGCCGGAACCCCGCCGCAAGTGCCTGCGGCCAAGTAAAGCACCCGCGAATTTCAAGCATATGGCTTCTTCACCTGAGAACATTGACTACGCCCGGACTGCGAACGTTGCGAATCTGCATGCGGCCGCGGCGCGCGAGCGAGAGGCGACGGCAGTCGGGGCCACGCCTGTTTCACTGTGGGTCGTGGTGGCCACTGGCATCGTTACGATTATCGCGGGAGCGTATTTTGGGCAGAACACTGGATCGGATGCCTCGATTGCGAACATCAAGGGGTATCATTATGCGTTGCAGTATCCTGAGGGGAGCAGTGGTGGTGGAGCGGCGATGAGTGACGAAGAGCTTCGGCAGGATGCCAACTGGCTTGCGGCGGGCAAGGCGGTGTACAGTGGTGCGGGCAACTGTGTAGGGTGCCACCAGGCAAACGGTGAAGGGGTGGCCGGGCAGTTTCCACCGCTTAAGGGGTCGGACTGGGTGACGGCGAGTGACAAGCGCCTGATTGCGATTCTGCTTTACGGGATTGGAGGTCAATTCAGCGTCCTTGGGAAGACTTACAATGGGCAGATGCCGGCCCAAGGGACGGCGTTGAACAATAAACAAATCGCCCAGGTTGCGTCTTACGTGCGTAATGAATGGGGTAACAAGGCACCGTTGATCTATGATGATCAGGTGGCCGCTGTGAAGACCGAGATTGTGCGGCAGGCCTCCTGGACGGAGGCGGAACTGCAAGCGGCGGTTCCTGCTGATGCGGCCTGTGTGCCATCGGAGTGGCCTGCGAAGATCGCGAAGGCCGCGGGAGGAGCGGCGGAGGCTGCACCTGCCGACAAGAAGTAACCAATTTCACCCAGACTGCTGCGCGTCACACCACGCAAGAACCCCGAAATGTCACCTGCCATGGCTGCTACCGCCGAACACTCCCACACTCACGACGCTCACGGGCACGACCACGGACATGATCATCATGACCACCATGATCCTGGGTTTCTGAAGAAGTATGTGTTTTCGACCGATCACAAGATGATCGGGGTTCAGTATGGAGTGAGCGGGCTGGTTTTTCTGGCATTTGGTTTCATGCTGATGCTGGTGATGCGCTGGAGCATTGCGCATCCAGGGGAGCCGCTCCCGGCTGGCTTGAGTTGGATTCTGCAGCTTTTCGGTGATGATTTTGTGACTCGCTGGGCACCGGATGGGAAGGTATCGGGGTCGTTGTACAATATGTTCGGGGCGATGCACGGGACGATCATGGTGTTCTTCGGGGTGGTGCCGCTTGGGTTTGCGGCGTTTGTGAACTTCGTGATGCCGCTGCAGATCGGTGCGCCAGACATGGCATTTCCGAGGCTGAACATGTGGAGTTACTGGCTATTTTTCATCAGCGGGGTGTTCATGATGGCGAGTTTTCTGCTGCCGACCGGTGCGGCGCAGGCTGGCTGGACGAACTATTCCCCGCTGGCGGCGGTGATTCAGCGGAATACGGATGCGCGCTTCTGGACTGGTCAGACGCAGTGGCTCTTTGCGATGGTGTTCAACATTTCCGCGTCACTGCTTGGGTCGGTGAACGTGCTGACGACGGTGATCAACCTGAGGGCGAAGGGGCTGACGTGGATGCGCCTGCCCTTCTTCACCTGGGCGATGTTTGTGATCGCGTTTCTCCTGCTGCTGGCATTCCCGCCTCTCGAAGTGGCGGCGCTGATGCAGCTGAGTGATCAGGTGTTTCAGTCGAGTTTCTTCCTGCCGACGGGACTTTGGACGAGTGAGTCGGGGATTCTGAATGTGTCGGGTGGTGGTCACCCGGTATTGTTCCAGCACTTGTTCTGGTTCCTTGCGCACCCTGAGGTGTATGTGCTGCTGCTGCCGGGGATCGCGATTGTGGCGGAGATCATCCCGTGCAACACGCGGAAGCCGCTGTGGGGGTATAAGTCGATGGTGTATGCGGTGCTGACGCTGGCGTTCCTGAGCTTCATTGTGTGGGCGCACCACATGTATCTGACGGGGATGGGTACGGTGGTGGCGACCTTCTTCCAGTTCACGACGGTGATGATTTCGGTTCCGTCGGTGATTCTGCTGACCTGTCTGATGATCTCGCTGTGGGGTGGTTCGATCCGGTTTCCGGTGCCGATGCTGTTTGCGACGGCGTTTCTGCCGATGTTCGGGATTGGTGGGCTGACTGGGTTGCCGCTGGCATTCAGTTTCATCGACCTTTACCTGCACGACACCTACTATGTGATTGCGCACTTCCACTACATTGTGGCGCCTGGAGTGATCTTTGCGTTGTTTGCGGGGATCTATCACTGGTATCCGAAGGTCACGGGGCGGATGATGGGGACGGTGCTGGGGCACCTGCACTTCTGGCCGTCGTTGATCATGATGAACGTGCTGTTTGCGCCGATGTTCATTCAAGGGATGGCTGGTTTTCACCGCCGGTGGTATGATGGCGGCAAGGTGTTCGAGATCACGGCGCACAAGTATTTCTATCTGAACGAGATCATTTCGTGGGGTGCGTGGGGTCTTGGGCTGGCGCAGATTCCGTTCATCATCAATTTTTTCCTGTCGATCAAGGCTGGGAAGAAGGTGACATCGGACAATCCATGGAATGCGACCACGCTGGAGTGGAGTGCGCCGACCCCTCCACCGCATGGGAACTTCCTCACGGAACCGGTGGTATACCGTGGTCCTTATGAGTACAGCGTGCCTGGTGCGTTGAAAGACTACAGTCCTCAATGGGAGCCGGTGACGGAACTCGAGGCTGCTGAAACCGCCAAAGTCCCGGCATCCCACTGAGCGTCCGCAATCCACTTTTCCCTCCCACTTCCGATGGAGATTCCGTATACTGTAAATGCCCGGCCTGACACTGGCCTGTACAATGCCAAGGTGGGCATCTGGCTCTTTCTTGCGTCCGAAGTGATGCTGTTCGGGGGGTTGTTCTCCTCGTATGTGTTTCTGCGGATCGGGGCAGATTTTCCGTGGCCGTTCCATGAACTGAAGGTCAAGCCTGGATTTATCAACACGCTGGTGCTGATTGCGTCGTCGGTTTCGGTGGTGGCTGCGTGGGCGGCGGTGAAGGCGCGGCGTTACGGTTGGTTCCAGTTCAACATGATCTTCACGCTGTGCTGCGCGCTGGGCTTCATGGGGATCAAGGGGTATGAGTACTTCCACAAGTTCCAGCATTACTCCTTTGAGTTCACGGATGGATCGGTGATCAACGGGCATCCGATTCATGCGGATGAGAAGAATCATGGGGACCGGATTGTGTTTGGAGAGGTGAAGTCGATCGTGATTGATCTGCGGAACAGCAATCTTGAGTTTCTCGATCAGCGTCGGGAGAAGAAGGGCGAGTTGCCTTATGCGATGCCTGCGGGCGGGGATTTGAAGTTCAAGTCACCGTCGGGCAAGGAAGTGGTTCTGACGAAAGACTGGTTGAAGGCGCAGAAGCGGAAGTGGCTGGATGCGGCTGGCGAGTTGTCCCGGACGGTGACGGCGTATGAGCTTGAGAAGGCTGCGAACAAGGGGAATGATGAGGCGCTGGCGGCGATCAATGCGAAGCTGGATGGGGCGAACAAGGTGGCGATCGAGAAGGCGAAGGCTGAGGATCTGACGCAGTCGCTGAAGCTGGATGTGGTGGGTGAGCCGCTGCTGTTCCTTGTGAAGGAGAGCAATGTGGCGAAGTACGGGCAGGCTGAGCTGAGCTTTAAGGATTCGACGGTGCTGCAGGGCAAGCTGGAGACGGATGCGATCGAGTTCAACGCGGACCTGATTGATTTGCGGAAGAACAAGGATGCTGAGAAGGCGCTGGTCTGGAAGTACTATCCTGACCTTAAGGATGATTTTCTCCGCCATCGGGATGAGAAGTCGGAGGAGTTCAAGAAGAAGTATCCGAAGCGTGCGGGGACGGCGGATGCGGATCCGGACAATCTCCGTGAGTCTCTGCGGTTTGAGTTTGAGGTGGCGCTCCCTGAGGAGCACGCGCACAAGCTGCTGCACGATCACAGCATGGCGGTGAGTCTGCCGAGGAGCGAGAAGCGGTTTTATTCGAATTTCACGCCGGCGCTGAGCCCATACTATGCGATTTACTTCCTGATGACTGGGCTACACGGCCTGCACGTGATTGGTGGGGCGATTGTCCTTGGGTGGTTCCTGATTACGGGGAAGAAGATGTACCGGGAGAATCCGGAGCATCTTGCGAACCGGGTGGAGGTCGGTGGTCTGTTCTGGCACTTTGTCGATCTGGTCTGGATCTTCCTGTTCCCTCTTTATTACCTGATGTAAGCCCCACACGGCCATGGATTCCTCACACGACAACCCTACGGGGCACGATTCTCACGATCATCCGATTGATTTCGCGAAGGCGATCCGCACTTACCTGATGGTGGGTGGGGCGCTGGTTTTCGGGACGATCATCACGGTGTTTGTAGCCTACAAGGTGGACCTTGGGGACATTCACCTGAACATTGCGCTCGGATTGCTGATTGCGACGGTGAAGGTGTCGCTGGTGGCGCTGATCTTCATGCACCTCAATCACGAGCGGGGGCTGATCTACAAGACGCTGCTGTTCACGATGATTTTCTTTGCGGCGATGATGTTTTTGTTCTGCCTGGCGTATTTGGATCCGATCAAGGATTCGTTCTTCAAACCCTGAGTTCTGCTGTCATGTCCCTCAAGAGCTTCCACGTCTTCTTTCTTGTGATCGCGATTCTTTTCGATCTAGGGATACTGGCGTACGCGTTGCTTGGGGACAACAGTGTGACTAAGGAGCTGCGGGACTACGGGGTGGGTTTCGGGGTGATTGCGGCGGCGCTGATTGTGTACACGGTGTGGTTTGTGCGGCGGAAGGCGCCGCAGATCATTGTGTGAGAGCCGAGCATCTACTGAATGAGCCTATGACTACGATGATGATTCCACAGGCGTGTGCCACCTGCATTGGGCAGAGTGGGCAGGTGACGGTGCTTGCGGCGAACGGGGCGGTGTTTGTGATGCTTGGGGCGCTGATGCTGGTGTTTGGTGTGATTTTTGCGATTGTGGTGTCCTTTATCCGCCGAGCGCGGCGCCTTGAGGCGGAGGTGGCGCAGTCCTGAACAAGGGTTAAGAGTTCATCCTACGATTGTTATGGGTATCCTGAATAAACTTCTCGGCATTCCGCCTGTTGGTTCCGAGCATGGTCACATGCTGGACCACATGCTTGAAGTCGTGCACTGGTTCATGCTGTTTCTTGGCGTTGGCTGGGGGATTTTCATTGCTTATGCGCTGTATCGTTTCCGGCAGAAGAAGCACCCGAAGGCGTCTTACACTGGGGTGACGGGCCATGCGTCGAGCCACATTGAGATTGGGGTGATTGTGACGGAGGTCGTGCTGCTGCTTGGGTTTGCGTTTCCGTTGTGGGCGACGCGGGTGGACGAGTTTCCTGATCCGGACGTGCGGGTGAATGCCTTTGCGGAGCAGTTCAAGTGGAGCTTCCAGTATCCTGGGGCGGACGGGAAGTTCGGGATGACGAACCGGTTTCTGATGAGTTCGGCGAATCCGATTGGGATTGATCCTGAGGATCCGAATGGATTGGATGACATTGTGGTTCCGGAGTTATTCCTGCCGAAGGGGAAGAAGATTGAGATTGCGGTGACATCGAAGGATGTGATTCACAATCTGGCGCTGGTGGGGATGCGGATTGCGCAGGATGCGGATCCAGGGAAGGTGAGTCGGATGTGGTTTGTGCCTTCTGCGATTGGAGATTCCGAGATTATCTGCGGGCAGCTGTGCGGGGCGGCGCACGGGAATATGAAGTCGCTGCTGCACGTGGTGGATCAGAAGTCGTTTGAGGGCTGGGCGAAGGATGCGCCGAAGTTCAAGGATTCTCCGTTTGGAGCGGAGGCTGCGAAGAAGCTTGGGCTTGCGCCTGCGGCGGCGGCGACACCGCCGGTGGCTCCGGTGGCGACTCCGGCACCTGCGGCGGAAACACCTGCCCCGGCAGCGGCACCTGCTGCAGCGCCTGCGCCTGCGGCGGAGGTGAAGTGAGGGTGTCGAAAGCGGAGCGGTGAGCGTAGATTGATTTCGAGGGCGGGCGCTGAGGTGATCTCAGCGTCCGTTTTCATTCCTGACTTTGAAGAGAGAGATGCGAGGGATAGCTGAGAGACTGCTGCCGCGTGCGGCGCTGCTGACGCTGGTGCTGTTGTACCTTGTGGTGCTGGCTGGGGCGGTGGTGCGGGCGACGGGATCAGGGATGGGGTGTCCGGACTGGCCTCGTTGTTATGGGCGGCTGGTTCCGCCGGTGAGGGCGGAGGAGATTGATTTTGCGAAGCTTGATCTGGCGAAGTACCGGAAGTCGTGGGCGGGCCATGGGCGGGCGGAGGTGGAGGTGACGGAGGCGAGTGTGCGGGAGAATTTCAGTGCGATGGAGACGTGGATTGAGTTTTTGAATCGGTGTCTTGGGGCGGTGAGTGGGTTGGCGGCGCTGGCGACGCTGGTGCTGGCGGTCGCATCGGGGCGGCGGGATTTGCTATTGAAGGGGGTGCTGGTAGGGCAGGTGGTATTGTTTGGGGTGGTGGCGTGGCTTGGGAAGGTGGTGGTGGACACGAATCTGCTGCCGTGGAAGATCACGCTGCACATGATGCTGGCGATGGGGTTGATCACGACGGCGCTATGGATTCGGCACCGGGTGGTGCCTGGGCGTGAGATGGTGGTTTCGAAGTCGCTGAGGTGGCATCTTGTGGCGTGTGTGGTGGCGGTGGTGGGGCAGACGGTGGTGGGGACGCAGGTACGGGAGATTGTGGATCAGGCGAAGCTGGCGGGATGCTGCGGGGATGGGGCGGGTGAGAAGCTGGAGACGGTGCTTGGGGTGACGTTTGCGTGGCACCGGGTGGGAGCGGTGGTGGTGGTGACGCTGGTGGGATTGGTGTTTTTCCGGCTGCGGGCGCGGGGCGAGTGTGTTGAGGCGGCGCCGGTGCTGATTCCGGTGCTGGGGATGCTGGTGGCGATGGAGTATGTGGCCGGGGTGGTGCTGATCCGGGCGAATTTGCCTGCGGTGGTGCAGCCGGTGCACCTGCTGATGGCATTTCTGGTGCATGGGGTTGGGTTGTCGCTGCTGTTGCGCAGCCGGTTGCGTGGTTCCGAGACTCCCGCCATGGTGGAACACGCATGACTGCTCCTGCCCCACAGACTTCCGATGCTGCTATCGGTGCCACGCTACGGCCGGGATTTTCGCGTGGGGATTTCATGCTGCTGACGAAGGCGCGGCTGAGTGCGCTGGTGGTGGTGACGACGGCGGCTGGATACTGGCTGCATTGTCTGCTGGTGGACTGGCCGGGGGCGTTGCCGTGGCGGCTGGTGCATACGATTGCGGGGACGGCGCTGACGGCGTTCGGGGCGTCGGTTTTCAATCAACTGATGGAGATGGATGCGGATGCGCGGATGCAGCGGACGGCGGGGCGGCCGCTGGCGTCGCGGCGGCTGCAGCCGGAGGTGGCGTTTGTGATTGGGGCGTTGCTGGCTGGAGCGGGGATTATTCACCTTGGGGTGAAGGTGAATACGGAGGCGGCGGCGCTGGCCGGGCTGACCCTGCTGGTGTATCTGTTCATCTACACGCCGATGAAGCGGAAGTCGGTGTGGAACACGATAGTGGGGGCGGTGTCTGGGGCGATTCCGCCGGTGATCGGGTGGGTGGCGGTGCCGGGAGGGCTGGAGTTCCGGAATTATCACCGGGTGCTGCTGAGGAGTGAGTTGATGACTGCGCCTGGGGCGATGTTTTTGTTCGGGCTGCTGTTTTTGTGGCAGCTGCCGCATTTTCTGGCGATCAACTGGATGTATCGGGAGGAGTATGTGCGTGGGGGATTTGTGATGTGGAGCAATGAGGATGAGAGCGGGGAGGCGACGGCGCGGCGGGCGTTGGGGTGGAGCCTGTTGTTGCTGCCGTTGGGGGTGTGGCCGCCGGTGGCTGGGTTTGCGTCGTGGTGGTTTGCGCCGATGGGATTGCTGCTGGGAGGGTGGCTGGTGTGGTTGAGCCTGAGGTTTCTGCGGGTGCCGGAGCGTGGGGCGGCGCGGCGATTGTTCTTTGCGACGCTTCTTTATCTCCCTGCGATGCTGGCAGCCGTATTGATCTGTGCCCGGCGCTGAGGCACCGAGAATTTTGATTTCCCATGTCTTCTCCCCATTCGGACACTGTTCCGCCACCTCCATCCCGCCGCACGGCGCTGGCCGTCTGTCTGGTGCTGATGGCGCTGGGGTCGGTGGTGTGGTTCAATTACTATCTGAAAGTGAAGCAGGATCTGATCAAGGGGCGGCTGCCGAAGAAGCAGTCGGTGGAGAAGGATCCGGGGTTGTTTGTGGATGTGAACGGGAAGGAGCGGCGGCTTGAGGAGGTGAAGGGGAAGGTGATTGTGCTGTCGTATCTGTACACGACGTGTCCGCGTGGGTGTGCGGGGGTGGCGGATGCGATGAAGCGGCTGCAGGATGAGTTTGGGAGTGACCCGAGGTTTCAGCTGATTTCGGTGAGTCTGTATCCTGAGCACGACCGGCCGGAGTTGCTGAAGTCGTGGACGGAGACGAAGGGGTTCAAGGGGGAGAACTGGTGGTTTCTGACGACGAAGAACGGGACGGAGGCTGAGGGGAACGAGGTGCGGAAGTGGATGATGAACACGTTCAAGATTTCGGTGCAGCGGAAGCCTGAGGAGCAGATCCGGGAGAATCCTGCGGATGTGTGGGATCACTCGCTGGTGATGGTGATGATTGACCATCATGGATCGGTGCGGACGCCGACGGACAATGATTATTTCTGGCATCCGTTTCACGCGGCGTTTGATGATTCGTGGTATCCGCGGCCGATTGGGGAGGATGTGAAGAAGGTGCTGGAGGAGGCGGTGCGGGGGGAATGAGAGCTTTTACCTGAGGGAACATGACGAATCTGCCATTTATCAATGCGTGTCTGAACGGGCTGGCGACGGTGCTGCTGCTGGCTGGCTGGGTTGCGATCCGAAGCGGGAACCGCAAGGGGCATGCGGCGTGCATGGTGGCGGCGCTGACGGCGTCGGCGGCGTTTCTGGGGTGTTATCTGACGTGGCATGGGTGGCTGGTGCAGCATACTGGGAAGGGGCATGTGCCGTTCACGGCGGAAGGGACGGTGAGGGTGGTGTATTTCTCGATACTGCTGACGCATCTTCTGGGGAGTTTCAGCATTGTGGTGCTTGTTCCGATGACGGTGTCGCGTGCTGCGCGGAGGAGTTTCAGGAGTCACCGTGCGATTGCGCGGTGGACGCTGCCGGTGTGGTTGTATGTGTCGGTGACCGGGGTGGTGGTGTACCTGATGAACTATCGGTTGTATCCGTCGAGTGAGTGGGAGCGGATCCGGTGGCTTGAGGGGGTGGAGATGGGTGGGGGGGCGGGGATGGGTTCCGGGGTGAACCCGCCATCCATACCGGCGTCGGCACCTGGACTTCAGTGAGGAGGCAGGGCTGGCGGGGGTGGTGAAGAACGGTGCGGGGTCGCTTTACAAGCGGCGCTGGAGCCATTAGGGAGGCTGGCTATACTTTTTCCTTTTCCCGTACCGGAATGCCTGTTGCTACTCTTACCCGTAATTTCTCGATCATCGCCCACATCGACCATGGGAAGACCACGTTGTCCGACCGGTTGCTTGAAGCCACCCGTACGGTGACGCAGCGGGAGATGCAGGCGCAGTTGCTTGACGCCATGGATCTCGAGCGCGAGCGGGGGATCACGATCAAGTGTCATCCTGTGACGATGGCGTACAAGGCGAGGGACGGGAAGACGTACAAGCTGAACCTGATTGACACGCCTGGGCACGTGGATTTTGCGTACGAGGTGAGCCGGAGTCTGGGTGCGTGCGAGGGGGCGGTGCTGCTGGTGGATGCGGCGCAGGGTGTGGAGGCGCAGACGGTGGCGAATCTGCATCTGGCGCTGGGGCAGAATCTGAAGATTGTGCCGGTGATCAACAAGATTGATCTGCCGTCGAGCAATCTGCCGGCGGTTTACAAGCAGCTGGAGGACATTCTGGCGATTCCGCATGAGGAGGCGATCAAGGCGAGTGCGAAGATGGGGATTGGGATTGAGGACATTCTGGAGGCGGTGATTGAGCGGGTGCCGCCGCCGCAGATTCCTGAGGATGGGTTGCTGAGGGCGAGTGTGTTTGACAGTGTGTTTGATGCGTACCGCGGGGTGGTGATGTATGTGCGGGTGGTGAGCGGGACGCTGAAGCGGGGGACGAATGTGACGATGTACGCGACGAACAAGTCGTATGAGATCAAGGAGGTGGGGATCTTCACGCCGAAGCAGGCGCGGTGCGAGTCGCTGGTGCCTGGGGATGTGGGGTATGTGGTGGCGAACATGAAGAGCA
Organism: Verrucomicrobiaceae bacterium; assembly: GCA_027483175.1. Lineage (GTDB taxonomy): Bacteria > Verrucomicrobiota > Verrucomicrobiia > Verrucomicrobiales > V1-33 > V1-33. The sequence continues at coordinate 15,018 of JAIXVE010000285.1, forward strand.
CGGCGGAGGTGAAGATCGGGGACACGATCATGGAGACGACGCGGATGGCGCCGGAGCCGCTGCCTGGGTTCAAGGAGATTCAGCCGATGGTGTACAGCGGGATTTATCCTGTGAGTTCGGATGATTTCGAGCCATTGAAGCTGGCGATGGGGAAGCTGCAGATCAACGACAGTGCGTTCCGCTATCAGCAGGAGTCGTCGGCGGCGCTTGGTTTCGGGTTCCGGTGCGGGTTCCTTGGGTTGCTGCACATGGAGATTGTGGTGGAGCGGCTGCGGCGGGAGTACAGCATGGATATCATTTCGACGTATCCGAGTGTGGTGTATGAGATCACGCTGACGAATGGGGATGAGTTGAAGATTGATAATCCGACGTACATGCCTGATCCGGGGACGATGCAGGAGATCCGTGAGCCGATGGTGCGCGCGTTCATTCTGATTCCTAACGAGTGCATCGGGGACATCATGAAGCTGATCGGTGAGAAGCGCGGGGCGCTGGAGAACACGGAGACGCTGGATGCGCATCGTGTGATGCTGACGTGCATGCTGCCGCTGAATGAGATTCTGGTGGATTTCAACGACAAGCTGAAGAGCATCACGCGCGGGTACGGGAGCATGGATTATGAGTACTGCGGGTTCCGGGCGGACAAGCTGGTGAAGATGGAGATGCTGATCAACGGGGATCCGGTGGATGCGTTTGCGACGATTGTGCATCGTGACAAGGCGGAGACGCGTGGGCGTGCGCTGGCGAAGAAGCTGGCGGAGGTGATTCCGAAGCAGTTGTTCACGGTGGCGATTCAGGCGGCGATCGGCGGGAAGATTGTGGCGCGGGAGAGCCTGACGGCGATGCGGAAGAATGTGACGGCGAAGTGTTATGGTGGTGACATTTCGCGGAAGCGGAAGCTGCTGGAGAAGCAGAAGGAAGGGAAGAAGCGGATGAAGATGATCGGGAAGGTGAACATTCCGCAGGAGGCGTTTGTGGAGGTGCTGAAGACCGGGGATTGAGCCAGGGAGAAAGAACCGAGAACTGAGATTGAAGTTATGATACCGTTGCTGACACCGCCGTGGCTGAAGAAGTACCGCGACCTTGGGAAGGGCGTGGAGAAGTTTGTGGCGTATCAGAGGGATCTGATGCCTGAGGATCGGCTGCGTGAGGTGAAGGAGATGCAGAGTGCGTTCGGGGCGGCGCTGAAGGCGCGGGACCGTGCGGCGCTGGGCGAGCTGGAGCCGAAGCTGGTGAAGTGCTGTGAGACGGCGGTGCCTGGGTATCAGTCGTCGCCGTTGAGGGAGAATCTGGAGGTGATCATTGTGGCGGTGATTGTGGCGCTGGGGATTCGGGCGTATTATCTGCAGCCGTTCAAGATCCCGACGGCGTCGATGCAGCCGACGCTGAACGGGATAACGGCGCAGCGTGTGGAGGATGAGAAGGCGGTGCCGAATGTGGCGGTGAAGGGGTGGGAGTATGTGTGGCGTGGGAGGAACTATGTGGACAAGAAGATTCCTGCGGAGTGGGGCGAGGCGGAGTTTCTGGGGTACCGGCAGCGATCGAAGGCGAATTTCTTCACGTTTACGGATCTGTATTTCGACAAGGGTCAGATCACGGTGTATGCGCCGGCGCGGCAGTTGCTAGGGGAGTTGTGCATGGATGCGACGGTGCGTGCGCAGAGTGTGAACATCCGGGCGGATGACAGTCCGGGGAGTCAGATGGAGACCCTCCGTGGCGGGTTTGATGCGACGGGGCGGCCGCGGCGGGTGCGGTTCAAGGGAGGGGATGTGTTTGCGCGGGGGTATGTGGATTCCGGGGACCAGCTGCTGGTGGACAAGATGTCCTATCATTTTCGGAAGCCGAGTCGCGGGGAGGTTTTTGTGTTCAGCACGGCGGGGATTACGGGGATCGTGCCGCCGCCGGGGACGAAGTCGCAGCATTACATCAAGCGGCTGGTGGGGGTGCCAGGGGACCGGTTGCAGGTGCGGCCGCCGGAGTTGCTGGTGAATGGAGCGCCTGCGGTGGAGCAGGGGATGAAGAATGTGGCGGGGCAGGGGCCGTCGGTGACGGGATTTCCGTATCAGGGGTACCGGACGCCATCGCCGCCGCAGCCGCCGCTGGTGGAGAACTATGTAGGATTTTTGAGTGTGGAGCAGACGGATGAGGTGACGCTGCCTGCGGAGCCTGGGAAGCGGGGTTATATGGCGATGGGGGATAACAGTCCGAACAGTTTTGACAGTCGGAACTGGGGGCCGGTGCCGGAGCGGAATCTGGTAGGGCCTGCGTTTGTGGTGTACTGGCCGTTCAAGCCGCACTGGGGGCTGATCCGCTGAGGCGGCGGCGTCGTGCGGATGAATGATCCGGCATGGCAGGAGTGGGTGTGGCTGGCTGGGGCGCTGGTCTGCTGGCTGGTGATGCTGGTGGTGAATCCGTGGCGTGGGTTGGTGGGGGAGAGTTTCCGGGTGGTGGGTCGTGAGCCGTGGCTGGTGGTGGTGGCGGCGGTGATTGGGGTTGGGGATGAGTTGATGGGTGTGGGGATGGGAGTGGTGGGTGGATGGGACGGGGTTTTCGGCGGGGCGGTGGAGACGGCGTGTCATGCGTTGACGTGGGTGGTGAGCGGGAAGCTGGCGGGGGTTTTGTTATTAGGAATGTGGGTGGTGGGATGGCCGGGGGTGAGGGCGGGGATGGGTGCGCTGGTGCCTGAGGGGCGTGAGGGATTGTGGATGGGGATGATGGTGGTGGGGGTGGTGGCGATGATGGGTGGGTTGTGGTGGCAGGATGGAGGTGGCTGGGTGGGGATGGGGTTAGGGGTATTGAGTGCGCCGTGGCAGGGATTGGCGCTGGTGGTGGTGGCGGAGCGGTGGCGGGCGGAGTTTGTGGCGATGGTGCCTGTGGGTGGATCGGCTGGGTGGCAGCCTGCGGTGGTGGGGGCGGGGCGTGACCGGGTGGCGTGGGTGATGGCGGCCGGGGTGGTGGTGGCGGAGGCGGTGCTGCCGTTGTGGTGGCTGGCTGGGGTGTGGGGATTGGCGGCGCTGGTGATGATGGTGCGGCGGTGGCCGGAGTTGCGGGCGTGTGGAGGCGGGGCGCTAGCGGGTCATCTGCTGGTGGTGGCGGGATCTGCGGTGATGCTGGAAGCGGTGGCGGCGATGGTGGGAGCGCGGGTGGAGGGTGAGGGTGGTGCGGTGGGGCGGAGTGTGGGGGTGGTGGCGGCGGTGGGGCGAGCGGTGCTGGCGACGGTGATGTTTGGAGCGTTGGTGATGGGGAAGCCGCGGGTGCGGCTGGGTGGGCGAAGGGGCGGGGTGGGGAGAGTGAAGGGGTTGGTTGGGGCTGGTCGGGGGAAACCGCGTGGGCGGAGGGAATAGGGGTGGATTGATTCTGTGCTTGCCGTGGGGGAGAGACGTCGGTGAAGCTGTGGGATGTCGGGATCAGGAACACAGGATGAGGGGGAGTTGCGGATAGTGCATCAGGTGCTGCCGGGGAGGCCGCTGATGGACGAGGCGGCGTCGATGCAGATGGGGCCGGTGACGAGGAAGATCCGGCGGGCGGAGAGTGCGTTGCAGCAGCGGGTGGAGTTTGAGGCGCTGGTGTCGCGGATCTCGAGTCAGTTTGTGCGGCTGAGGAGCGAGGATCTGGATGATGGGATTGCGGATGCGCTGCGGCAGATGGGGGAGTTCATCGGGGTGGACAACTGTCATGTGTGCCGGGTGCACAGTGGGGGGCGGCTGATGGATCACACGCACCGGTGGTCATCGGACGGGCGGGATCCGGGCTGGCTGGGGATGCGGAATGTGGTGATTGATCATCATGTTCCGTGGGCGGCGATGCGGTTGAGGCGGCTGGACGGGATTGCGGTGTATTCGGTGGATACGTTAGGGCCCGAGGCGGCGGTGGATCAGGCGACGTTCCGGCGGCAGGGGATCAAGTCGGTGATTTTTGTACCGATGGCGGTGGGTGGGGAGCTGGTGGGGTTTATCGGGTTGGATTCGGTGCGGATGGAGATGCAGTGGACGGAGGATGCGATCTCGCTGCTGAAGATTGTGGCGGCGATTATTGCGGATGGGTTGGAGCGGCGGCGGACGGAGGATGCGTTGAGGCGGGAGAATGCGTTCAACCATGCGCTGCTGAATGGGGCTGGGGCGGTGATCATTGTGCTGGATGCGGAGGGGAGGATTGTGCGGTTCAATCCTGCGGCGGAGGCGGTGACGGGGCTGACGGCAGGGGAGGCGGCGGGGCATTGTCCGTGGGAATTGTTTGTGCCGCGGGACGAGCAGATGCTGGAGCGGCGGATTTTCCGGCGGCTGGCGGCGGGGGCACCGCCGAGTGCGCATGAGGGGGCGATTGTGACGCGGGGTGGGGAGCGGCGGGTGATTTCGTGGTCGACGACGTCGATGGCTGGGGCGGCAGGGGAGGTGGCGTATGTGATTCTGAGCGGGATTGATGTGACGGAGACGAAGCGCTTGGAGGCGGATGTGCTGAATGTGGCGGAGGGTGAGCAGAGCCGGTTCGGGCATGACCTGCATGATGGGCTGGGGCAGCATCTGACGGGGATTGAGTTCATGAGTCACGTGCTGCAGCAGCGGCTGGCGGAGCGGGCGGCTCCGGAGGCGGAGGACATGGAGGAGATCACGCGATTGATTCGTGAGGCGATCGGGCACACGCGGGATCTGGCGCGAGGGTTGTCGCCGGTGCTGCTGCAGAGCAAAGGGCTGGCGGTGGCGCTGCAGGATCTGGCGGAGAGCACGACGCGGCACATGAGGGGGGTGCGGTGTCGGTGTGAGACGGGGGTACCGGAGCCGGTGCCACCGGACGATGCGGCGATTCACCTGTATCGGATTGCGCAGGAGGCGGTGGCGAATGCGGTGAAGCACGGGCGTGCGACGGAGATAGTGATTGTGCTGCGGCTGATGGGGGACCGGCTGATGCTGGCGGTGGAGGACAATGGCCGTGGGTTTCAGGAGGGAGCGGGAGCGGGAACGGGGATGGGGTTGCGGGTGATGCACTATCGGGCGGGGATTATCGGGGGCAGCCTTGAGATTGTGCGCGGGCCGGGGAGTGGGGTGACGGTGACGTGCACGGTGGGAGCGTTGCCGCGTGGGCCGGGTTCCCTGACGGAGTGAGGTGGGGTTTAGAGGATGGGGGGTGGTGCATCCCCCTATTTTTCGGGTGGGGAAACTCCAGGATGGTTGCATCCCAGGGATGATTCCGGTATGTTTACGGAAAATAACTCTTGCCCTGGAACGCTGCAGACCCTCCGCCATGACGAAAAAACGAGTCTATCTGGTCGATGATCATCCGATCATGCGGCAGGGTCTCGGGCAGTTGATCAATCATGAGCCCGACATGGAGGTGGTGGGGGAGGCGAGTGATGCGGCGAGCGGTTTGACTGGGGTGATTGAGTCGCGGCCGGACCTGGTGATTATTGATATATCGCTGCCTGGGAAGAACGGGCTGGAGCTGATCAAGGACATCCGGTCGCATTTGAAGAGTGCGGCGCTGCTGGTGCACTCGATGCATGACGAGGGGTTGTATGTGGAGCGGGTGCTGCGTGCGGGGGCGCAGGGGTACATCATGAAGCAGGAGGGGGCGCGGCGGGTGCTGGATGCGGTGAGGAAGGTGCTGAACGGGGATATTTATGTGAGTCCGGCGATGTCCGGGAAGATTCTGGAGATTTTTTCGGGACGGCGGCCGACGACGCAGGATCCCGTGGAGGCGCTGAGTGACCGGCAGTTTGAGATTTTCCAGATGATCGGGCAGGGGAAGGGGACGCGGGCGATTGCGGGGGATCTGAAGGTGAGTGTGAAGACGGTGGATGCGCACCGTGCGAACATTAAGGACAAGCTGCATCTGAAGTCGGGGACGGAGCTGGTGAGGTATGCGGTGCGGTGGGTGGAGAATCAGAATCAGAAGCCGCAGTGAGTGGGGAGGGTGTCAAGAGTGGGGTGGGAATTTTAGTTGGGGTGGGAAGCGGCGCGGCATTTGCATCGGGCGGCTGATGCGGTTAAGCGCGGGGCTTTCCAAATCAAAACCGACCAGTCCCCCTGATGAACGAGACCGCTGTCTTCACGAAAGTTGCCGCCGAACTGCAGATCAAGCCTGGCCAGGTGGCGGCCACGGCGGAGTTGTTAGCGGGTGGGGGGACGGTGCCGTTCATTGCGCGGTACCGGAAGGAAGTGACGGGGATGCTGGACGAGGTGCAGATCACGAATGTGCGGGATCGATTGCTGCAGCTGGCGGAGCTGGACCAGCGGAGGGGGGCGATTGTGAAGAGTCTGGAGGAGAGGAATCTGATGACGGATGCGCTGCGGGTGCAGATTGGGAAGGCGGAGACGATGGCGCGGCTGGAGGATATTTTTGCGCCGTTCCGGCCGAAGCGGCGGACGCGGGCGACGATTGCGAAGGAGAAGGGTTTGGAGCCGCTGGCGGAGTGGCTGCTGGCGGCGCAGGTGCAGAGCGGGGTGGATCTGGGTGGTGAGGCGGCGAAGTATGTGAAGGTGGATGTGGAGGATGATCTGAAGGTGAAGACGGCGGAGGAGGCGCTGGCGGGGGCGCGGGATATTCTAGCGGAGCGGATCAGTGAGGATGCGGGGGTGCGTGCGGCGGTGCGGAAGATTTATGAGGAAGAGGCGACGGTGACGAGCAAAGTGCTGATGGGGAAGGAGGCGGATACGGAGGCGGCGAAGTACCGGGATTATTTCGAGTGGAGCGAGCCTGTGACGAAGGTGCCGAGTCACCGACTGCTGGCGATGCGGCGCGGTGAGAAGGAGGGGTATCTGATGCTGCGGGTGACGGTGCCTGAGGACCGGGCGCTGGATTCGGTGAAGCGGCTGGCGGTGCAGGGTCGGGGGCCTGCGGCGGACCAGGTGGGGCTGGCGGCGGCTGACGGGTGCAAGCGGCTATTGTTTCCGGCGATGGAGACGGAGTCGCGGCTGTCGTCGAAGAAGCGAGCGGATGCGGAAGCGATCAAGGTGTTTGCGGAGAACATCCGGGAGCTGCTGCTGGCGGCTCCGTTAGGGCAGAAGCGATTGCTGGCGATTGATCCGGGGTTCCGGACTGGGTGCAAGACGGTGGTGCTGGATGCGCAGGGGAAGCTGCTGCATCATGATGTGATTTATCCGACGGCGGGGAGTCAGGCGCAGGTGGTGGAGGCGGCGCGGACGGTGCTGACGCTGGTGGAGCGGCACGGGATTGAGGCGATTGCGATCGGGAACGGGACGGCGGGGAGGGAGACGGAGGCGTTCATCCGGAAGCTGAAGCTGCCGGCGGCGATCACGGTGGTGGTGGTGAACGAGAGCGGGGCGTCGATTTATTCTGCGAGTGATGTGGCGCGGGAGGAGTTTCCGAATGAGGACGTGACGGTGAGGGGAGCGGTATCGATCGGGCGGCGGCTGATGGATCCGCTGGCTGAGCTGGTGAAGATTGATCCGAAGAGCATCGGGGTGGGGCAGTATCAGCATGATGTGGAGCAGCATGCGCTGAAGCATTCGCTGGACGACTGTGTGATGAGCTGTGTGAACGGGGTGGGGGTGGAGGTGAATACGGCGAGCAAGCAGCTGCTGAGTTATGTGGCTGGGTTGAACAGCAGCATTGCGGAGAACATTGTGGCGTACCGTAATGAGCACGGGCCGTTCCGGACGCGGAGCGAGCTGAAGAAGGTGCCGCGGTTAGGGGAGAAGGCGTTTGAGCAGGCGGCGGGGTTTCTGCGGATTCGGGATGCGGCGCATCCGCTGGATGCGTCGGCGGTGCACCCGGAGCGGTATGCGCTGGTGGAGAAGATAGCGGCGGAGGCTGGTTGCACGGTGGCGGAGCTGATCCGTGATGAAGCGCGGCGGAAGGCGATTGATCTGAAGCGATATGTGAGTGCGGAGGTGGGATTGCCGACCTTGCAGGACATCATGACGGAGCTGTCGCGGCCGGGGCGGGATCCGCGGAAGCAGTTCGAGGCGTTTTCGTTTGTGGAGGGTGTGGAGAAGCCGTCGGATCTGACGGTGGGGATGAAGCTGCCGGGGATTGTGACGAACGTGACGGCGTTCGGGGCGTTCGTGGACATCGGGGTGCACCAGGACGGGCTGGTGCATGTGAGCCAGCTGGCGGATCATTTCATCAAGGATCCTAACGAGGTGGTGAAGGTGGCGCAGCAGGTGCAGGTGACGGTGACGGAAGTGGATCTGGTGCGGAACCGGATTGCGCTGTCGATGAAGACGAAGCCGGATTTTGAGAAGAAGGACCGGAAGCCCGGGGTGGGGGCGGCTGCGACGGGAGGGGGAGGGCCGCGGGGTGGTGGTGAGCGCGGGGGTGGCCGGCCGGTGCAGGGCGGGGGGATGGGGAATCCGTTTGGGGGCGACTGGTTCAACAATGCGGCGCAGAAGGGGAAGCGCTGAAGTCCTGGGAGGAGCGGGTGCGAGGGGTCGAAAAAAGTCGCAGCGGCCACTTGCATCGGCGGTGCTCCCGTTTAAGAGAACTCTCCTCCGGTTCGCCGGGTCGTTGCCCCGTGGTGTAATGGTAACACATCTGATTTTGGTTCAGTTATTCAAGGTTCGAATCCTTGCGGGGTAGCCACTTAAAATGTCGGGGAGCGGTATGTGGGGTGTCTGCGGTTGGTTGCGATGGGAGGGAGTGATTTTTTGAAGACCGCACCGATGCCTTGTCGGCGAACATTTAGCCCGTATGCCACCGACACCGGATGCCCGCGAATTTTTTGCGAAGAAGCTGATGGGTGTATGGGCTGGACGAGCTGGCGTGGGTGAAGCGGAAGCTGTCGCGCCGGGGGGTGAAGGCGGGCGGCGCGGTGGTGCTGACAAATCGGGTGCCCTATTTCCGATGAAGAGAGGAGGTTGGCGGCGGGATCAGCCGTTGGCTTCGCGCTGGAGCCAGAGGTAGGTGCGCTGACCGATTTTCCATGTGAGGAAGAGTGCGAGGAGTGCGCCGAGGTCGATGCCGATTCTGCGAGCGGTGGCGAGCCATGGGTAGCGGGTGTCGAGGGGGCTAGTGGCGAGCGCGGCGCGAGCGGTTTTTGAGGCGGCGTCGAAGTGAATGCGGAGCCATTCGCGTTCCTGCATGGTGAGTTGGTCCTGAGGGATCTGGGAGAGAACGGAGAAGGCTTCGGGCACGCGGTTGCTGGCGGCGTAGGTGGCTGCGACGACGGCTTTCTGGGAGATGCTGAGTGTAGCGGGGTTGATGGCGGGAGCGCGGTCTTCCAATTCGAGGAGTGCTTTAGCGGACTGGCCTGCGTTGAGGAGGGCGTGGATGTAGGTGATGCGGGGTGCGGGATCGCGGGCGATTTCGGCGGCGTGGGCGAGTTCGTCGAGGTCGATATTGAGGCCGAGGAGGAGGCGGAAGTGGTCGCGAGTGCTGGAGATGCGATCGTTGCCTCTGAGGGCGGGAGCGGCGGCGGCGATTTCGTAGAATCGGCGGATGACGACGGCATCGCCGCAGAGCTGGACGACGGGGGCGAGCGTCTCGACGAGGTCGGCGGTGGTGTCCGGGTCGCTGAAGGCCTTGGCGAGTTCTTCTTCGAAGAGCGTGTGGGAGCGGATGACGGCGAGGATGGCGAGCGCTTCGGTGAGTTCGTTGCGGGAGGTGCCGGTTTCCTCGCAGGCATCGCGCATCATTTGGAGGCCTTCAGTGGGTTTGCCGGATTGGGCGAGGGCATTGCCGCGGAAGAGTTTCTGGGTGTGTGCTGGGAGGTTAGGGGAAGGTGTGGTGGTGGCGGCGATGACGGTGTCGAAGTTTCCGGCATGGGTCTGATTGACGAGCCATGTTTCCATGGTGGTGCGATCTTTCTGGGCTTCGTCGAGGGAGACGAGAGTGGAGGCGAGGGTGTATTCGCCGATGCTGGCGAGCCAGCGCATGGCGGTTTCGCGTTCTGGGAGCGGTGCGGTGCGGAGGCGCCGGGCGGCATTTTCTGCGATGGTGGCCTGGTTGCGAGGGTGGAGGAGGGCGTCGAGACGATCGACGGTGAGGAGCATGGAGGTGGTGGCGGCTGGGTGGGAGCGCAGGAGGGTGAGCCAGCCTTCGATTTCGGTCTGGGGGACGATGCCGCGGACGGCACCGGTGGAAAGGGCCTCTGCGCCGATGATGGTCTGGTTGCGGCCGAGTTCGCGGAGGAGGGAGACGAGTTCCGTGGGGTCGGTAGAGCCGACGGGTAGTTTGAGGAGGAAGTTGGCGAGTTGGGATTTGCTTTTGACGGTGGCGTCGAGAGTGACGGCGGCGCGGAGTTCGCGTTCAGCGGCTTTAGGGTTGTCTGCGGCGAGGAATTCCTCGGCCTTGGCGAGATGGGCGTCGACTTTGGCGGGGTCTGGAGGAGACGGGGCGGGCTGAGGGGGCGGGGCCTCGACGATGATGGGGTTGGGATTGGCCTGGGGTGGGGTTTCGACGATGATCGGGGGTGGGGTGCCTGGGGGATTGGCGGGTTTGGAATTGGTGCTGGGCGGTGGGGTTTCCGGGGTGATTTCGAGGAGGAGGCGGCGGGCTTCGGAATTGCCGGGGTAGATGGAGAGAGCGGTGATGAGGCACTCGGCGGCATTCTGGCGTTCATTCCGTTCGAGGTAGGAAGCGGCGAGGGTGGTGAGGCGCTTGCTTTCGCGGTCTGCGTTGAGCTTGTGGATGGCCCACAGAGCGCCGGCAGCGAGGATGAGGGAGCCGATGATGACTTTGCGGACGGGGATGTCTTTCATGAAGCGGCGATTCCGGGAATGAGTGAATCCCCGGGCGTGATTCTGCAAGGAACGAGTGGGGAAATTGGAAGTGGCGGGGTTCCCGAGGAAGGGTTAGGGAGAGGATGAGGGATGGTGAGGAGAGACTGGGCCGGAGACTGGGTTTTCGCGGCGGCGGTAGGCACCTGGGGTGAAGCCTGTGAGTTTCCGGAAGTCCTTGCTGAAGAAGAAAGGGTCGGAGTAGCCGACCTGGGCGGCGATTTCCTTGATGGGGTCGGAGGATTCGGTAAGGCGGCGTTTGGCGTGGCTGATGCGTTCGCGGCGGAGCCAGTCGATGGGGCTTGTGCCGAAGGCGGTTTTGAAGAGGCGGGAGAAGTGAGAGGGGCTGAGGGAGGAGCGAGCGGCGAGGTCGCTGACGCGGTGCTGCTGGAAGTAGAAGAGTTTCATGTGCTGGACGGCGCGGGTGAGGACTGGGGGGACGGCTGGTTCGTGGGGGAGGCGCTGGCGAGCGGAGACGGCGAGGGCGAGGAGGCGGGCGACGGCGGCGTGGATGAAGGCGGGGGCGTCTGGGGAGCTGCTCTGCATGAGGGTGAAGATTTCGAGGTAGAGGGGAGAGGCGGCGGAGGAGTTGAATCCGACAAAGATGGGGGCGTGGGCGACGCTGAGGAGATCGGCGAGGCGGGCGAGGCGAGGGCCTTCGGTGCGGATCCAGAGGACTTCCCATGGATCTGTGTGGTGGGCGCCATGTTCGTGAGGGTGGTGGCAATTGATCCAGACCCATTGGCCAGCGGAGACCTCGTAGGAGCGGCCGGCGATCCTGAGCCAGCCTTTGCCGCGGAGGCAGAGGATCCATTCGTGGCCCGGGAAGTGATCGCGCCGGATGTGGTGGTCGGGGCCTGCGATGAGGTGGCCGGCGCGGGGGACGGTGTAGAAGACGTCCTGGTGGGTTTCGCCCGGGGTGGCGAAGAGGGAGACTGGGAAGTGGGATGCGGAGGGGGTGCGGCGCATGATTGGATAATACAATTGATAAGGCAGGAGGGTCCATTTCAAATCGGCGGGTCCGGGGTAGAGAGGAGGGATGAGCCGAGTGCTGCTGCTGGTGATGCTGGGATGTTCTGCCGTGAGAGGGTGGGCGGGTCCTGTGCGGTTCAGTCGGGAGGTGCTGCCGATACTGTCTGAGAAGTGCCTATCCTGTCATGGGCCGGATGAGAGACACCGGAAGGGTGGGTTGAGGCTGGACACGCGTGAGGGGGCGCTGGAGGTGGAGGATGGGGAGGCGGCGATTGTGCCTGGGAAGCCCGAGTTGAGCGGGTTGATGGAGCGGATTACGAGTGAGGATGGGGATGAGGTGATGCCGCCGCCGTCGTCGCACCGGGAGCGGCTGACGGGTGAGGAAGTGGAGTTATTGAGGCGGTGGATTCTTGAGGGAGCGGAGTGGGGGAAGCATTGGGCGTATGAGCGGCCGGTGCGAGGTGAGGCTCCGCTGGGAGGGGAGGGGGAGGAGGGAGCGAAGGCGGCTGGATTTCCGCTGAGGGGTGCGATTGATGGGTGGGTGTGGTGGCGGCTGCGTGAGGATGGGATGCGGCCATCGCCGGAGGCGGAGCGGCATACGTTGCTGCGGCGGGTGACGTTTGATCTGACGGGGTTGCCGCCGACGGCGGAGGAAGTGGCGGCGTTTGACGGGTCGGAGGGGAGTTATGAGGCGGCGGTGGATCGGTTGCTAGGGTCGGGGCATTTCGGGGAGCGGATGGCGATGTGGTGGCTGGATGCGGCGCGTTATGCGGATACGGACGGGTTTCAGGCGGATGCGAACCGTCAGAACTGGCCGTGGCGGGACTGGGTGGTGAAGGCGTTCAATGAGAACAAGAGGTTTGACCGGTTCACGCTGGAGCAGTTTGCTGGTGATCTGCTGCCAGGAGCGACGCAGGAGGAGAAGCTGGCGACGGCGTTTCACCGCAATCACATGACGAATGGTGAGGGTGGGCGAGATCCTGAGGAGTCGCGGGTGGATTATGCGCTGGACCGGGTGAACACGATGGGGGCGGTCTGGCTGGGACTAACGCTTGGGTGCACGCAGTGTCATGCGCACAAGTTTGATCCGATCACGCAGGCGGACTACTATGGATTGATGGCGTACTTCAACAGTATTGACGAGGATGGCAAGGCGGGGCGGGAGGCGAAGCCCTATCTGGTTTACGAGTCGGAGTTTGCGGCGCGGGCGATTGGGGAGGCGGAGGGACTGGTGAGCGAGCGGAAGGTGAGGGAGAAGGCGGCGCGGGCGGAGGCGGAGGGGGCGTTTGGCGAGTGGCTTGCGGCGCGCGGGGAGCAGGTGCGGGGAGGGTATGAGACGTGGCATGTGCTGCGGGGAGCGGTGGAGACGAGCGAGGGTACGGAGCTGAGGCAGGAGGCGGACGGGGTGGTGGTGGCTGGGGGGCCGCATCCGAATCAGGATGACTATCGACTGGTGGCTCCGGTGAGGCTGCCGCGGGTGACGGGGGTGCGGCTGGAGGTGCTGCCGGATGCGTCGCATACGAAGGGGGCGTATTCGCGGGGGAAGACTGGGGAGTTCATCCTGACGGATATCAAGGTGCAGGTTTGGCGGAGGGGGAGCAGTCAGGTGCGTGACGTGGCGGTGAAGAGTGCGGTGGCGGATACGGTGGCGACTGGAAAGGGAGGGTACGGGGACGTTCAGGGCGTGCTGGACGACGATCCGCGGAACGGGTGGACGACGAAGGGGGCGGCGGGGAAGACGGTGCGGACGGCGGTTTTCGGTTTTGCGGAGCCGGTGGTGGCGGGGGCGGATGAGGAACTGGTGATTGAGTTGCGGCAGCGATCGACGCTGGGGGATGCTAACATTGGGCGATTCCGGGTGGCGGCGACGGATGAGGCGGGGCCTGCGGTGGCTGGGGTGGGGGCTGCGCCGCTGGAGGAACTGGCTGCGGGGGCGGCGGTGGAGGGGAAGCTGCGGGGGCGGCTGTTCGAGCAGTTTCTAGCGGATCATGAGCCATATCAGGTGGCGAAGCGGGCGCTGGATCGGGCGATGGGGCAATTGGGCGAAGCGAAGGCGGCGAAGGTGGCGGACGTGATGGTGCTGGCGGAGCGGAAAGAGCCGCGGGAGACGCATGTGCTGGTGCGCGGGGTTTGGGACAAGCCTGGGGAGAAGGTGGAGCGTGGCGGGCTGGCGGCGATCGCGCCGTTAGGGGTGAAGGATCCGAGCCGGGCGGATCTGGCGCGGTGGCTGACATCGGCGGAGCATCCGCTGACGGCGCGGGTGCTGGTGAATCATCTGTGGCAACTGTGTTTCGGAGCGGGGTTAGTGAGGACGAATGAGGATTTTGGTTTGCAGGGTGAGCGGCCGCTGCATCCTGAGCTGCTGGACTGGCTGGCGGTGGAGTGTGTGGAGAGCGGGTGGGATGTGAAGCGACTGCTGAGACTGATGGTGACGAGTTCGACGTACCGGCAGAGTTCGCGGGTGAGCGAGGAGATGCTGGCGAGGGATCCTGAGAACCGGTGGCTGGCGCGGGGTTCGAGGTTCCGGCTGCCGTCGTGGATGCTGCGGGATGCGGTGCTGCGGGCGTCCGGGCTGCTGCATGGGGTGTTAGGAGGGCCGCCGGTGAAGCCGTATCAGCCGGAGGGGGTGTGGGAGGAGAATTTCATGGGGCGGTTCCGTTATGAGCCGAGCGAGGGGGTGGCGCAGTACCGGAGGACATTGTATGCGTTCTGGCGGCGGAGCATTGCGCCGACGTTTCTGTTTGATGCGGCGCAGCGGCGGTCGTGTGAAGTGCGGATGCCGCGGACGAACACGCCATTGCAGGCGCTGACGCTGCTGAATGACGAGAATTATCTTGAGGCGGCGCGGGCGCTGGCGGCGGATGCGCTGACGAAGGAGGCGCCGTTGCGGGAGATGGGGAGGCGAGTGCTTTCGCGGGAGCTGAGCGGGATGGAGACGGGGATTCTGGAGAGGGAGCGGGACCGGGCGCTCGCTTACTATCGGGGCGAGCCGGAAGCGGCGGCGCGGTTTCTGGGTCGTGGGCAGTTCCGGGCGGATCCGGGGCTGCCGGCGGCGGAGTTAGCGGCGCATGCGGTGGTGGCGAGCCTGTTGTTCAACCTTGATGAAGCGATCACGCATGAATGAGCAAACTGAGAAGATGAGCCGCAGAGGATTTCTGCGGGTTGGAGCGCTGGGTGCGGGAGCGATGGGAGCGGCTCCATGGGTGAGGAGTGAGAGCAGGACGGCACCGGAGTTTCACGGGATGGTGATCGGGCATGGTGGGTTCCGGTACCGGGTGGACAAGCTCTGGAGCAAGGCTGACCCTGACAAGTTTCCGGTGCGTGACTGTCATGAGATGGTGCAGGCGGGGGATGGCCGGTTGTTTCTGGTGACGAACGAGCCGCGGAACAACGTGCTGATTTATGCGAAGACGGGCGAGCTGGTGGGGTCGTGGACGCTGGGGATGAAGGGGGCGCACGGGCTGGGGCTGCATCGGGACGGGTCTGGGGTGGAGCATCTGTATGT
Source organism: Verrucomicrobiaceae bacterium (assembly GCA_027483175.1). Lineage (GTDB taxonomy): Bacteria > Verrucomicrobiota > Verrucomicrobiia > Verrucomicrobiales > V1-33 > V1-33. The sequence goes on from JAIXVE010000285.1 coordinate 30,168, forward strand.
GACGGACACGGGGGGTCGTGTGGTGAAGGTGACGCTGGAGGGCAAGGTAGAGCTGGAGCTTCCGGGGGCGGTGGCCTGTGGTGCTTACGGGGCGGGGGATGCGTACAGTCCGACGGAGACGGCGGTGGCTCCTAACGGGGACATTTTTGTGGCGGATGGTTACGGGTCGCAGTTTGTGCTGCGGTTTGATGCGAGCGGGAAGTATGCTGGGAAGTTCGGGGGGAAGGGGACGCAGCCGAGTCCGGGGCGCTTCATGCAGGCGCACGGGGTGGCGATTGACGTGCGGAGCGGCACGCCGCTGCTGGTGGTGACGGAGCGCATCCGGAACGAGTTCAACTGGTTCACGCTGGAGGGGAAGCATGTGCGGAGCGTGTATCTTCCGGGGGCGTATGTGAGCCGTCCGGTGATCCGCGGGGGGGAGCTGTACAGCGGCGTGTGTTTCGGGGCGAAGCCGAATGATTATCGGATGTGGCAGGGTCGGGGTTTTGTGGTGATCCTTGATGCGGCGGACCGGGTGGTGTCGTGTCCGGGGGGGCAGGCTCCGGAGTACGAAGAGGGAGCGCTGAGACTGCTGCTGCAGGACCGGCCGGTGTTTCACAACTGCCACGACGTGTGTGTGGACGATGCCGGGGATCTTTATGTGTGCCAATGGAACAGCAGGAACGTGTATCCTTACAAACTCTGGAGAGAAGCATGAACAGTGAACGAGATCCGATGACGCGGCGGTATTTTCTGGGGCGATGCACGGGATTGTCCGTAGGGGCGATGGCGTTAGGGGAGATGCTGGGGCGGGCGGTCGGAGGGGAGGCGGTGCGGAACGGGATTGGCGGGCTGGAGGGGCTGCCGCAGGTGGCGGCGAAGGCGAAGCGTGTGATTTTTCTGACGCAGTCCGGGGGGCCGTCGCAGCTTGAGTTATTCGATGAGAAGCCTGGCTTGATGAAGTGGGCGGGGGTTGAGCTGCCGGAGTCGGTTAGGAACGGGCAGCGGGTGACGACGATGACGGCGAATCAGAAGCAGCTGATCATGCCTCCGCGGGTGAAGTTCGAGCGATGCGGGGCGAGCGGGGCGACGATCGGGGAATGGCTGCCGCATCTTCGGGGGGTGGCGGACGAGTTGTGTTTCATCAAGTCGATGCACACGGATGAGATCAACCATGCGCCTGCGATGACGAAGTTTCTGACTGGGCATCAGCTGCCGGGGCGGCCGAGCATGGGGGCGTGGCTGAGTTACGGGTTGGGGAGTGAGAACCGGAATCTGCCGGATTATCTGGTGATGATTTCGAAGATGCAGCGGCCGAGTGATCAGCCGTTGTATGATCATTACTGGGGGAGCGGGTTTCTGCCGTCGCGTTATCAGGGGGTGAAGCTGCGGAGTGCGAAGGAGCCGGTGCTTTATCTGAATGATCCGGAGGGATTGCCGAGGGAGGTGAGGCGCGGGATGCTGGATGGGCTGGCGGAGATGAACCGGCAGCGGTTTGGGGAGACTGGGGATCCGGAGATTGCGACGCGGATCCGGCAGTATGAGATGGCGTACCGGATGCAGACGAGCATTCCGGAGCTAACGGATCTGAGGGATGAACCGGAGGAAGTGTTTGAGTTATACGGGCCGGATTCGCGGCGTCCGGGCAGCTATGCGGCGAACTGCATCATGGCGCGACGGCTGGCGGAGCGGGGGGTGCGGTTCATTCAGTTGTTTCATCCTGACTGGGATCATCACAGCCGACTGACGTCGTGGTGCACGGCGCGTTGCCGGGATACGGATCAGGCGAGTGCGGCGCTGATCAAGGATCTGAAGCGGCGCGGGATGCTGGAGGACACGCTGGTGATCTGGGGTGGGGAGTTCGGGCGCGGGGTGGCTGGGCAGGGGAAGTGGGACAGTCCGGAGGCTGGGCGGGATCATCATCCGAGGTGCTTCACGATGTGGATGGCTGGTGGCGGGGTGAAGGCCGGGCACACGCATGGGTCGACGGATGAGTTCAGTTTCAACACGGCGGAGGATCCGGTGCACATCCGTGATCTGCATGCGACGGTGCTGCATCTGCTGGGGATTGACCACGAGCGGCTGAGTTTCCGGACGCAGGGATTGGATTTCCGGCTGACGGGGGTTGAGGAGAGCCGGGTGGTGAGGGGGATTCTGGCGTGAGGCGGGGAGGGAGAGTGTTTGTCAGGGAATGTCAGGGTTTGGTGGGATGGGATTCGCTGACGAGGACGTCGTTTTTCCAGATTTTGTGGGCCTGGAGGGAGCCGTCGGAGTTCCAGTAGAAGTTGTCGCCTTCGTGGCGGCCGTCTTCGTAGGCGGTGCGGGTTTTGGGGTTTCCGTTTTCGTACCATTCTTCGACGAGCCCGTGGTAGCGGCCGTTGCGGATGCCGTAGCGGCATTTGAGGGCACCGGATTTGTAGTGATCGGTGGTGGTGCCGGTGAAGGGTTTGCCTTCCCATGTGAAGTGGTCGGAGTCCCAGCCGAGCTGGCGGAAGGGGACTGGGGGGGCCGCGGGAGCCGGGGCTGCGACTGGCGAGGGGGTTGGGTTAGGGGAGCAGGCGGCGAGGAGGAGGGCCGGCAGGAGGGCGAGGCGCATGGGAGTGGGGAGGTCAGTCTTCGTGGTCGTCCGGGGCGGGGTCGAGGGCGCCGAATTCGGCGCGGGAGTAGGCGCGGCCGTCGTCGAGACAGCGGCGGGCCCATTGGAAGAGCTCGCGGAATTCCGGGTTTTCGAGACGGAGGTTTTCGGCGGTGTGCCAGTCGGCGGATCGGAGGCGTGGGACGCAGAGCCGTTGCGGGCGCATTCTGGCCTGAAGGGCTTCGAATTCGCGGGCGGACATTTTGGGGATTTCGTAGCCTGGGCGGAGTTCGTCGAGTTGGTCGAGGGAGAGCCCGTAGGAGCTGACGCCGACGCCGAATTCCGAGCCGAGCTGGCGGAGTTCGTCGGCGATTTCGCCGTCGCCGATGGGGGTGGCGATGACGAGTTCGGCGCGATGGGCCCAGCGGGCGTTGCTGAGGGCCTGGAAGAAGTCGGCGCGGCAGCTTTCGAGGGAGACCTCGATGCGGAGGCGGGCGCTGATGATGGAGAAGGGTGGGAGGCCGAGGGCGGCGCGGAGGCGGAGGGATGGGGGGCGGACGCGGGCCTGGGGTGAGGCGAGGCCGCTGCTTTCCCAGTCGATGACGGCGGCGTCGGGGCATTTCCAAACATTGCCGAAGGGGGCTCCGGGGGCGAAGGAGGATTCGAAGAGGAAGGGGAAGCGGCCGGCGGTTTCGTGGTCGCGGGCGAAGATGGCGCGGAATTTCTGTTCGCGGGAGACGGCGAGGTCGAGGGCGTCGGAGTCTGTTTCGAAGAGCATGCCGAGGCGGGCCTGGGTCATGGAGACCTTGGCGGTGGCGCCGATGATGTTTCTGCGGAGGTAGTAGCCCTGGCCTTGTTCGACTTTGGCGATGGGGCTGCTGGGGTCGCAGCTCATGATGGAGAAGTGGTAGCGGAGCGTGGCGTCGCTGTATTCGTCGCCGAGGCGGAAGCGGACGAGGCGGATGAGTTCGGTGCCTTTGATGGCTTCTGCCGGGTTGGGAGGCAGGATTTCCGGCAGGATGTCCTTCAGGTGGTCCCGGAGATTCATGGGAGCGAGGTGGGTTTAAAAAGAATGGGAGGGAGCTGGTGAGCGGCCGGTGAGGTATGGGGGGAGAGGCTGGTGGATGGGGCGGCGGACGTCAAGCCGCGGGGGTGGAATTTATAAAAAGACGCGGAGGGACGGGTGGAGGGAGGTGGGAATTCCCGTTTGCGTGTGGTGGCGGCGTTGGGCTTGACTGCGGGATGATGACGCCAGCGCAACTTTTTGATTTGTCAGGAAAGACTGCCGTAGTGATAGGCGGGACGGGGGAGTTGTGCGGGGCGATGGCGGAGGCTTTGGCGGGTGCGGGTGCGTATGTGATTCTGGCGGGGCGGAGCGAGGAGAAGGCGGCGGTGCGGCTGGGGGCGATTCGTGAGGCTGGCGGGGCGGGGGAGTTTCTGGCGGTGGAGGCGTCGGAGCGTGGGAGTCTGGAGGGATTGCTGGCTGGGGCGCTGGCGTCGCGGGGGCGTGTGGATATTCTGGTGAACGGGGCTGGGGCGAATTCGCCGACGCCGTTTTTCGAGATAACGGATGAGGAGTACGAGCGGTTGTTCCGGATCAACACGACGGCGGTGTTTACGGCGTGTCAGGTGTTCGGGAAGTATTTTGTGGAGAACGGGATCGCGGCGTCGGTGATCAATGTGGGGAGCATGAGCGGACTGATTCCGCTGAGTCGGGTGTTTACGTATTCGATGACGAAGGCGGCGGTGCACAATCTGAGTCGGAATCTGGCGCGGGAGTGGGCACCGAATGGGATTCGGGTGAACACGCTGGTGCCGGGATTTTTTCCGGCGGAGCAGAACCGGAAAGTGCTGAATCCGGAGCGGGTGGCGGGGATTCTGAGGCATACGCCGATGGGGCGGTTCGGGGGTGCGGAGGAATTGGCGGGGGCGACCCTGCTGCTGGCGTCGGGGACGGCGGGGGCGTTTATTACCGGGGCGGAGCTGGTGGTGGACGGGGGATACAGTGCGATGACGATCTGAGGGTGTTATGAGAGCGGCGATGATGATAGGGTTAGTGGCGATGGTGCTGAGTGCGTGTCAGGGCGTGGTGGTGCCGATGCCGGGGGTGGTTGGGTTGGGAGCGGGCGGGGTGCCGTTGCGCGGGCAGTTTCCGGATGGTCGGTTGGATCTGGCGGATGGGACGAGGTGGGTGGTGCAGCCTGCGGGGCAGAGTGCGACCTTGCGGTGGCGAGCTGGGGATGGGGTGCGGGTGGTGCGGTCTGGTCATCCGGTGTGGCCGGCGCTATTGATTCATCCGCGATCCGGGACGAAGGCGCTGGCGCGGGCGGGTGGTCGTGTGGGATGATGGGGAGGAAAGGAATTTGGAAAGGAACTGAATTATGCAACGAGTGCGACTGGCCGCTGAGGCCCCTGAGTTTTCTGCGATGGCCTTCGGGACGTGGCGGTTGTTGAATGATGCTGAGGTGGGGACGCCGGAGGGATTGCTGGGGCGGTTGAAGACGTGTCTGGATCTGGGGATTACGACGATCGACACGGCGGAGATTTATGGGGGGTACCGGGTGGAGGAACTGGTGGGGGCGGCGCTGGCGCTGGATGCGGGGGTGAGGTCGCGGATGGAGATTGTGACGAAGGCGGGGATTTATGTGCCGTGCGAGTTTCATCCGGACAGGAAGACGGCGTTTTACAATACGACGGCGGACCGGTTGGTGCGGAGTGCTGAGAAGTCGCTGAGGTTTCTGGGGGTGGAGACGATTGATTTGTTTCTGGTGCACCGGCCGGATTGGTTCACGCATCCTGACGAGACGGCGGCTGGGTTGAACCGGTTGGTGGCGTCTGGGAAGGTGAGGGCGGCGGGGGTGTCGAATTACACGGTGACGCAGTTTGATGCGTTGAGTGCGCGGGTGGAGCGGCCGCTGGTGACGAACCAGGTGCAGTTCAGTCCGTTCTGCTGCGATCCGCTGTTTGACGGGACCTTTGACCAGTGTTTTGCGCGGGGGATTCGGCCGATGGCGTGGTCGCCGACGGGAGGCGGGCGGTTGTTTCGAGGGGATGACGAGGCTGGGGCGAGGTTCCGGGCGGCGGCGGAGGGGCTGTCGGGGCACTATGGTGGGGCGAGTGTGGATCAGCTGTGCTGTGCGTGGGGTTTGAGTCATCCGGTGGGGCCGCTGGTGATTACGGGGACGAATCGTGACGAGCGGTTGCGGTCGTTTGCGGGTGGGGCGGGGATTCGGCTGGAGCGGGAGCATTGGTATGCGCTGACGGAGGCGGCGCGGGGGCGGAAGATTCCGTGACGGTGCGGGGAGGGTGGTGGTGGAGAATGGGCCTTGTCATTCGATGAGCGGACGCCTATGGGACGGCCCGCGGGGCGTCGCACGCTCCCCCAGCAGCCATGATTGAAGTTCAGCACCTCACGAAGCGATTTGTCGGCCGGACGGCCGTGGATGATGTCAGTTTCGAGGTGGGCAAAGGGGAAGTGGTGGGATTTCTGGGGCCGAATGGGGCAGGGAAGTCGACGACGATGCGGATGCTGACGGGTTATCTGCCGGCGACGATGGGGACGGCGCGGGTGGCTGGGCACGATGTGTTCAGTGATTCGATCCGGGCGCGGCGCGAGATTGGGTACATGCCTGAGAGTGTGCCGCTGTATGACGAGATGCGGGTGGTGGAGTATTTGAATTTCCGGGCGGCGCTGAAGGGATTGAGGGGTCGGGCGGTGAAGGAGAATGTGGGGCGGGTGATGGACCTGACGGGGTTGAAGGATGTGCAGCGGAAGATTGTGGCGAGCCTGTCGAAGGGATACCGGCAGCGGTTGGGATTGGCGGATGCGTTGGTGCACCGGCCGCGGCTGCTGATTCTGGATGAGCCGACGAATGGATTGGATCCGAATCAGATCCGGCAGGTGAGGAGCCTGATTGCGCAGTTGAGCACGGAGCACACGATCCTGATTTCGACGCATATTCTGACGGAGGTGGAGATGGTGTGCCGGAGGGTGATCATCATTCACCGCGGGAAGATCCGGGCGGATGACACGCCGGAGAATCTGGCGCGGAGCAGCCGGTCGGCGGGGATGCTGACGGTGGAGATGAAGGCACCGGCGGAGGAAGCGACGGAGGCGTTGCAGGGACTGGCGGGGATCCGGCGAGCGACGGCGGTGCCATCGGCGGCGAACGGGGGCTGGCAGCAGTTTGAGGTGAAGCTGGATACGGGAGCGGATCCGCGGGAGGAAATTGCGGAGCTGACGCGTGGGCGGGGGTGGCCGTTGCGGGAGCTGCGGGCGAATCAGGCGACGCTGGAGGATGTTTTTGTGGAGATCACGCAGCGTGACTGAGGGGTTGAGGGGCGGGAAACGAAGGCTTGCCAGCCAGCGGGGCGAGGACTAAGGGAACGCCCTACGGCCCCCTGAACCGGCATGCGCACGTTTTTCATTCTGCTTATAAAGGAACTCCGATCGTTTTTCCTCTCGCCTGTGGCGTGGGTGGTGCTGGCGATGTTCATGGCGATCTGCGGGTTGTCGTTCAGCTGGTCGATCAACATCCTGAGGGAGAAGCCGCAGGATCAGAGCATTGTGCAGTGGACGTTTGTGCCGGTGTGGTTCTGGCTGTACTATCCGTTTCTGTTTCCGCTGATCACGATGCGGTTGTTTGCGGAGGAGCAGAAGCTGGGGACGCTGGAGTCGCTGCTGACGGCACCGGTGCGGACGTGGCAGGTGATGCTGGCGAAGTATTTTTCGGCGGTGATTTTCTATGTGGTGCTGTGGCTGCCGGTGCTGGCGTATTTCGGGATCCTGACGTGGATTCTGCGGGGGAAGGTGGAGATTCCGCAGGGGGCGCTGGTGGGGAGTTATCTGATTCTGTTCATTACGGGGCTGTTTCATCTGGCGCTGGGGTCGCTGGCGTCGGCGCTGACGAAGAATCAGATCATTGCGGCGATTCTGGGGTTTGCGTTCATTCTGCTGCATTTTCTGATCGGGGTATTTGTGATGCAGCAGGCGCAGGACCACCAGGAGTTCCGGCCGATCATGGATTATGTGGCGATCAAGGGGCACATTGAGTCCTTTGCATCGGGGCTGCTGGATACGCGGCCGATGGTTTACTACACGAGCGGGACCTTGTTCATACTGATGCTGACGCACCAGGTGCTGGAGTACCGCCGCTGGAAGTCCTGACATTTTAAGCAACGCACTGCGGACGATGACAACTGAACCGGAACATTCCCCTGAGACGGCTGAGACGGCCGAGCGAGCTGCGGCGGAGGTGCCTGCTGTGATGATGCCTACGGGGATTCGTCGCGGGCGGATTGGATTGAATGTGGCGGTGCAGATTGTGCTTGGGCTGGTGTTGTTCGGGCTGGTGAATGTGGTGAGCTGGCGGCGGTTCCGGCAGTGGGACTACACGTACAGCCGGAGTTTCACGCTGGCGCCGAGTACGGAGAAGTTTCTGGAGGAGGTGAAGATACCGGTGCGGGTGAGTGTGCTGGCGCAGCGGGGCGGGCCTGTGGAGAAGGATCTGGTGCCCTTGCTGGATCAGTACCGGAAGCATCTGAAGAGCCGGCTGAAGGTGGATTACATTGATACGCTGAGGGATGTGCAGGCGTGGGAGAGTTTCAAGGTGGCGACGGCGAAGATGAACATCCGGGTGGAGACGAACGGGATTCTTGTGCAGTCGGATACGGGGAAGGAGAACGCGGCGTCGTCGACGCAATGGATTCCGGAGGAGACCTTGTATGATATTGATCCGGAGAAGAAGACGCCGATTGCGTTCAAGGGTGAGTCGCTGCTGAATTCGGCGTTGCGCGGGGTGACGAGTCCGGACCGGCCGAGGGTGGCGTGGGTGACGGACATTGTGAAGAAGCGGATGGTGCCTGAGGGGTCGGCGTTCAACGTGCTGGCGGACATTGCGGCGAGGCAGAACATTGATCTGGAGCCGTGGCCGGTGCTGCAGTATCCTGATGCGGAGAGCGAGTTCCGGGCGGTGATTGTGGCGCGGCCTAACTTGTTCGGGAGCCAGCAGGAGGCGGTGTTCACGAAGTTGTTCGAGAAGCCTGGGAACGGGATGATTGTGCTGCTCGATCCTGAGGAGCCGTGTCCTGAGTTTGACCGGTTTCTGGCGCGTTACGGGGTGGTGCCGCAGGATGACCGGGTGCTGCATGCGTATGCGACGGCGAAGGGGCCGATCAAGGATTTTGCGGTGGATGTGAGGTTTCTGGAGACGGACGGGGTGACGAAGGGACTGGCGATGGTGCCGTCGTTACTGCTAGGGCAGACGAAGTCGCTGCGGATGCTGGCGCAGACGGAAACGCAGCGGGATCAGAACATTGAGATTGTGCCGCTGATGACGCCATCGGACCGGTTCTGGAGCGAGCGGCGGTACAGTGAGCCGCTGCCGACGATTGATCAGCCTGAGGAGAAGCAGAAGCCGGTGTGTGTGGCGCTGAGTCTGGAGCGTGGAGCGGCGAAGGATCCTGCGGTGAGGATGCAGAGTTCGCGGATGGTGGTGACTGGGAATGCGGAGCTGGCGATGCCGCCGGTGTCGCCGCAGAACTATGATTTTCTGACACATTCGCTGAACTGGGTGCTGCATCGGGATGTGACGGCTCCGAATGACAGTACGACGGACAAGGTGAAGCACCGGTTCCGGATTGATATCACGCCTGCGCAGTGGAAGCGGTTGTTTCTGATCACGACGATCGTGCTGCCGCTGGCGGCACTGGCGGCGGGGTTCATGATCTGGAGTGCGCGGCGTTCCTGAGACTAACGGAAAACGGCTGTGAGAACATCGACGACGCTGATATTACTGGTCCTGACGGCGGCATTTGCGTCGTGGGTGGTGCTGCATGAGAGGCGGGGGCCGCCGCCGAGTCTCGGGGGGCATCTGTTGTTTGATTACGGCGAGCGGATGGTGGAGACGTCTGGGGCGACGGTGGAGTTTGATCCGGGGACGGCGGTGGCGATTGATCTGCGGAGTGCGGCGGGGTCGTTGTCGCTGCGGCGGCGTGCGGATGGGGTGTGGGATGTGAGCAAGCCGTTGCGGGACCGTGCGGATCCAGCGTTTGTGGCGCAGCTGCTGGAGTTCTGCCGGAAGGCGAGGATTGCGGAGACGATTGATCGTTCGGAGGTGAAGAAGGAGAAGGTGACGGCGGCGTCGCTGGGGTTGGATGACAAGAATGCGTGGCGGGTATCGTGGCGTGATGCGGCTGGGAAGGAGCTGGCGGACATCCGGGTGGGGAAGACGGCACCGCTGGGGGGAGCGGCGTATGTGTCGGTGGTGGACGAGCGGCGGCGGCCTGACATTTATGTGGTGACGCCTGATTTGAGGGGCCTGCTGGCGCGGCCGCAGGAGGCGTTTCGTGATCCGCGGGTGGCGCGGTTTTCTGCGGAGGAGGTGGTGAAGATGGCGGTGAGGAAGGGAGAGGGGGAGGTGGAGTTCACGCGGCAGCGTGCGCCGCAGAAGGTGACGGTGCGGGGGCAGGACGGGAAGCCGACGGAGGAATTGGATGAAGGGACGCCGTGGTTTAT
>JAIXVE010000130.1 GCA_027483175.1 Verrucomicrobiaceae bacterium
CGCTGAACGGTTTCGGGGCAGCCGATGCGGAGACGGGGGGCTGCGCCGCCGCGGAGGGAGCGTTCGATTTCGGGGAGGCCGGAGAAGAAGGGTTCGATGAAGCGGTAGAGGGTTTCGCCGGTGGCGGTGAGCTGGAAGGGGCGGCGGTGGAAGAGGGTGGTGGAGAGGGCGTCTTCGAGCTGGAGGATCTGGGCGCTGATGGCTGGCTGCTGGATGCCGTAGGGGATACGGCGTGCGGCGGCGCTGATGCCGCCGTGGCGGGCGACGTAGTAGAAGAGTTCGAGGTGGTGGACGTTCATGGGAGAAGGGGGGATTTGAGATTTGAGATTTGAGATTTGAGATGGGGCTCAGGGTTGAGGGGATGCGGTTGAGGGGAGGGGAGGATTGGGTAGGATCGGGGGATGAACGAGCCGAAAGATGAGAGGACGGGACAATTTCGAGAGGTGGTGTTGGCGAGCGCGGGAGGGGGGATTTGAGATTTGAGATTTGAAATCTGAGATGGGGCTCAGGGTGGAGGGGATGCGGTGAAGCGGATGAAGATGGTGGCGGGATGGGATTGGGGGTGCGATGGTGCTGGAGAGCGAACCTGAACTGACATGAAGAAACTACTTTTGATCTTGCTGGGGGTGGCTGGTGTGGCTGGTGGTGTGGAGCGACCGAATGTGGTGCTGATTCTTGCGGATGACATGGGGTATGCGGATGCGGGATTCAATGGAGGCCGGGAGATTCGGACGCCGCATCTTGATGGGTTGGCGCGTGGGGGAGCGATATTGAAGTCGTTTTATGTGCAGCCGGTGTGTTCGCCGACGCGGGCGGCGCTGATGACGGGGCGGTGGGCGACGCGGACGGGGGTGTATACGGTGGTGCGGCCGCATGCGCCGTGGGGGTTGAAGCTGGAGGAGCAGGTGATGGCGCAGATGCTGGGGAGTGCGGGTTACGAGACGGCGGTCTGCGGGAAGTGGCATCTTGGGGAGTTTGAGGCGGGCTATCGGCCGACGCAGCGCGGGTTTGATCATCAATACGGGCCGTGGTTCGGGGCGATTGATTATTACACGCACCGGAGGGGGGAGGTGGTGGACTGGCATCGGGATGACAAGCCGAGTGCGGATGAGGGGTATGCGACGGAGTTGCTAGGGAAGGAGGCGTGCCGGGTGATCCGGGAGAAGCGGTCGGACAAGCCATTGTTTCTGTATCTGCCGTTCAACGCGGTGCATGCGCCGCATCAGGTGCCGGAGGGTTATGTGGCGGGTTATCCGGAGTTGAAGGGAGTGCGGCGGACGTATGCGGGGATGCTGACAGCGATGGATGAGGCGATCGGGAAGGTGGTGGCGGCGCTGGAGGAGAAGGGGATGATGGATGAGACGCTGGTGATTTTTGCGAGTGACAATGGCGGGCCGTCGCCGGGGCGGGTGACGTCGAACGGGGAGTTGCGGGCGGGGAAGGGGACGGTTTACGAGGGTGGGATCCGGTCGTGTTCGTTTGTGCACTGGCGCGGGCGGATTCGGGGCGGGCAGACGATTCGTGAGCCGCTGCATGCGGCGGATTGGTATCCGACGCTGGCGAAGCTAACAGGAGCGCCGCTTGAGCAGAAGCTGCCATTGGATGGCAAGGATATCTGGCCGGTGCTGACGGAGGGGGCGAAGTCGCCCCATGAGGTGCTGATGGTGTGCGGGACGCGGCGTGGTGAGGCGGCGGTTCGGATGGGGGACTGGAAGCTGGTGGTTGGTGCGGGCGGGAAGGCGAAGGAGGGGAAGGAGGGGAAGGAGGGGAAGGAGGGGAAGGTGGGCGTTGAGGAGTTGTACAATCTAGCGGATGATCCGGGGGAGAAGCGGGACCTTGCGGGTGAGCGCGGCGAGAAGGTACGGGAGCTTCGTGCGCGGTATGAGGCGATGATGGAGAAGGCGGTGCCGTCGGGGGAGGTGGCGGGCGGGTTGAAGGAGTGAGGGTGGGGAGGGGGATTTGAGATTTGGGATGGATGGCGTGTAGGGTAGGCGCGTTGGGAGAAGGGGCTTTTGGGCTGCGGGCGCGGCTTGGGGTCCTGCTAACTCGCTAGCGCTCGTCGACGCAGGGGGGGCGGCGGGAGCGGTGATTGGGGGTATGAGGACAGGGCTCTTGGGGTGTGCTTGGAGTGCTTGGGGTTGGGAACCACGGATTTTGCGGAGGGGCACGGATCGTTTCCTTAGAGGGGTGCGGGGAAGGGTGAGAGTGAATAGGGGGCCAGGGCTCTTGGGTGAGCCACCCGGCATCAAGAAGGGGTGCCAGCACCCTGGCGGGAAACCGGCTTCGGGCACTGCTGGAGACTGTTGACACCATTTCCATGGCACGGGCTCTGCGCCGGTGCTGTTCGGCGTGGTATCCTTCAGAGAATACGTGCCGTAAAATCGCGGAAAGGTGCTTCGGAATTTTCACCAGGGTTATGGGAATTCGTTATTGGGGAACGTTCAAGTGCTGGCACCGTTGGGGTGGGGGTGGAGAAGGGATGGCGGGTTAAAGTTGCAGAAGGCATGTCCGATGGCGGACCTCGGTGGCTGTGCGGCCGCGACGTGTTCGGCTTTGGTGCGGTTGTTTCACGGCTGATCTGAATGCTCAATCGGCCTGGTAGAGCAGTGAAAAAGTCGCCGTTGCAGTAAAGATCGGTAGAGCTGTGAGAATGTCCCAAAGGGTGATTGGTCTGCGGCGAACCACTCGAATCGCAGAAGGCAAGCCACATAGAAACCCTGCTAAAACAAAGAGAGTGCCAAACCAAACATGATTGCGAACAAACCAAGAAGAAACAGACCAACCTTCTGCCGCAAACGAAAGCATGATTAAAGTAAAATAGGCTGCCGCAGTGGGCACTATCAGCCATGCTACAGCATGGGCTGCCAAGAAGATCGCTTTCATTGGGTCAGACTCACTTGGTTGGGCGAACAGTGCAATTATGACGGCAAATCTCGAGTGATATCTGCGTATCGGATAGTCGGGAAACGGCGGTGTTCTGGTAGATATCACCGTGAGGAATTGCCGTCAAACCGGGAATGGGGGGCTGGCGGGGTGAGAAATTGAAAATTGAAAACAGGGAATTCGGAATGGTGAAGGTGGGCTTGTGGGGAGGGAGGGTCGAGCTTGGGTGGTGCCGGGCCAGCGGGCTGGCTCCGGGAAAGCGGCAGCAGGCTTCCGCATTCCAAGGCCTGCGGCGGGCTTGTACGGAGGAGGGCTGGCTGGGAGGGGCGGGCAGGCGCACTCCGTGCGCAGGGAGAGCTGTAATTCTGACAGCAGTCCAGAGCCTGCGGCTGCTGGTTTGGAGGGTTGGTTGAGAGAGCGGGCTTTGGACCTGCGGGTGTGGGGTCCTGCTAACTCGCTAGCGCTCGTCGACGCAGGGGGGGCGGCGGGAGCGGTGATTGGGGGTATGAGGACAGGGCTCTTGGGGTGCTCGGTCCAGAAATCAGGGCCTTCTGCAAGCGAGCGCGTCGCGGTGGTCGTAAACGTATTGCAACAGTTTCATGTAAACGTCCCCGGCTATTTCATAAACCCGGTCGTAACGGGTATCGAGGTCGTCCAGATCGGTTGCGATAGCCTGCTCCATCTCCCATGAAATTCCATCCATGGGATCCCACCACGGCTCTGGCAATGGATCGGGAAAGATGAGCCCGTGATGCTCCATCACGGCTTTGGCTTCCTCCATGATTCTGGTGTGTTCGAACGCTTTGATGGCTCTTGCGGCATTGAGTCCGCGAGCAAAGATTTCAGGGCCGCTGCAGCGGCCTAGAAGGACTGTGAAGCCATTCTGCACTGCAGAGTCGAACCAGCAGAAGTCTCGAACTGTTTTTTCCGGTGGCAGAAGGACTGAGGAGTCGGTGCGGAGGTGACTCCAAAGGTCGTGAGCCACCTTGATTGATGACCTGCCTGACGCGGCATTAACCTTGTCTGGCAGGTAGTCGGAGACATCGTAAACCGGTGGTTCCATAGGTTTCAGGGGTTGTGGCCGTGCATCCATGAAGTTCGATCTCCCAGTCCTCAAAGGGCGGGACCACTGAAAATGCCGGGTCGCAGGATGCGCGAATCGAGTCCGTCGCCCTCTTCTCGGCATGCTTCAAGTTGGTCACATGGCCCTCCTCGTCGTATTCCAAGACGTTGGCAAAAATCGCGTAGCTCAACTCGATGGCGCTCGGCTGGGATCCGTAAAGGCCGATGTAGTCGACGCCGTCCAACATGTAGTGGGTGCCGCTCGACATGAAATACGAGAACGTTCGGATTGCGCCGCTAACGCCAGATGGAAGTCTCATCGTGCTTAGGGTCTGAGGAGTTGGTTATGGAGAGCGGGAGGGGGGGTAGCAGGGGTGGTAAGCGCGGATAAGGTGACAGGGCCCTTGTGGTGTTCATTGGTCGGGATGGGCCTGAGCGATCCAGTCACGGTGTTCGATTAAAAGCGTCGCGATTCGCAGCGACTCTTCACGTGAGGCGTCATTAGGGGTGAAGCCCATGCACTCCCCTTCGACCTTCAACAGGCAGTCCGCGATGACCGCCGGATCCGATGCTTCCAACACGCGCCTGAAAACCTGCGGCAGATAGCTTCGATACTCGTCCCTCGCTTGGGGCACCTCCCGAATGCCAATCGGATCCCAGACGTAGGTGAGCACCTCGTCGACTCTGCGGTATAGAGTCATTTGATCTGGCGGGAGCTTCTGGCCCATATTTTTTGCCGAATAGTGTAATGATGACAGTCGATTCCGCCTCGTGCTTGCACATCCGGACGTCGGAAACCGACGGGTTTCTGGATGATATCACCGCGGGGAATTGGCGTCAAACCGGGAAAGAGGCTGTCTGGGGAGTGGGAAGTGAGATGGGCTTGTTGGGAGAGAGGCTTGTTCGGATGGTGGGCGCGTTGGGAGGGACGGGCGAGCTTGGGAGGGGCCGGGCCAGCGGGTTGGTGGGGATTTGAGATGGGCTGGTTCGGAGGGGCGGGTAGGCGCACTCCGTGCGCGGGGAGAGCTGTGATTCTCACAGCAGTACAGAGCCTGCGGCGCGTTTGTACTGAGAGGGCTCGTGGGGAGAGGCGCGAGTACGGAGATGGGCCGGCACCCCTCCGGGGTGCGATGTTAGTTGGTGTGTTTTCCGGTGGTATCGCTCGTGGCCTCGCTCGACCACCGGCTACAAGCCGGCATCCCCAAGGGATGCGAGGGGAGCTGGCTTGTTGGGAGAGCGGGGCTCACCCGAGGGCGCGAAGGGCTTGTGGGGAGAGGTGCGAGTACGGAGCCTCGCGTGCCCGGGCTGGTGTGGAGAGGGCTGGCAGGCGCACTCCGTGCGCAGAGGGAGCTGTGATTCTCCCAGCAGTCCAGAGCCTGCGGCGCGATGAGGGGATTTGAGATTTGAGATTTGAAATTTGAGATGGGGCGAGTGGGGAGGGGGGCGAGTGGCGAGACAAGGCTGGGACGGCTTTGCTATGGGGTGTGGGGGACAGGAATGTCCACCCTCCGTTGGCGGGCCTGGGCGGGTGCGGTCTTGTCAGGGAGATTTGATTCTGATAAGCGGCGGGACGCCGCTTCCACCTTGGTGGGCTGATTTTTGATAAGCGGAGGGATGCGGCTTCTGCAATCAGGGGCGGGAGGCGGCTTCGACTTGTGGGAGGGAGGGGCGGCAGAATTCGATGCGTTCTTCGATATTGGAGC
>JAIXVE010000133.1 GCA_027483175.1 Verrucomicrobiaceae bacterium
CCCAACCCGCCCGGCCGCTGCACCGAATGCGTCGCATCAAACACCACCCGGAATCCCTGCTCCCGAATCCAGTACAGCGACCTCATGTCCGCCACCAGATTGTTGTACCCGAAACTCGTCCCCCGCTCCGTAAAGAAAAACCGCTCGCACCCAGCCGCCCGCACCTTCGCCGCAATGTGCGCCACATCCCACGGTGCCAGAAACTGTCCCTTCTTCACATTCACCACCCGCCCAGTCTCCGCCGCCGCCACCACCAGATCCGTCTGCCGACACAAAAACGCCGGAATCTGCAGCACATCCACATGCTCCGCCGCCAGTCTCGCCTCCTCCACCGTATGCACATCCGTCGTCACCGGCACCCCAAGGCTCTTCCCCACCTCCGCCAGCAACCGGCATCCCTCCACACACCCCATCCCACGATACGACGAACCCGAAGTCCGGTTCGCCTTGTCATACGACGCCTTGAAAATGAACCCCACCCCGGCCGCCGCCGCCACCTTCCCGATCGCCGCCCCAATGGACCAGAGGAATTCCTCCGACTCCATCACACACGGCCCCAGAATGAACACAGGCTTCCGCCCGTCCATCACAAGGGAACCAATCGGGATCTCAGGCAGTGCAGCGCCGGGGGGGATCGTCATCAGCAGAAACAGACTCCGGAACCAGCGCCGCGCAATAAAAACCGCGACGCAAATTCTACTTGCTTCCCCACCACCACCCCAACCCCTCAACCCTGCTTCGGAGCCGTCACCACTTTCGTCCCGGCAATCAGATCGTGCAGGCACCGCCGATCCTCACGGAAAATGAACAGCGGATCCGCCAGCGAGAAAAACGGCCCAAGAAGCGGCACCGCCCCAATGATCCCAGGCACAACGCTCCGCAGCAGAAACGCCTTCACAAACCCGGGATTCTGCCCAGCCATGTCCACAATCTTGATCTTGCACACCATCTTCCCTAGCGTCTGACCCCGCGTCGCCAGAAAATACAGGTTCGCGATCATCAGCACCAGCAGCAGCACCCCCGCAATGATCACCCCAGTGTAATTCATCGATTCCATCATCTCCGCCATCTGCGCCTGCGCCTCATCCCCACCCCCACCTTGATTCGCCGCCGCCTCAAGCTTGAGCGCCTGGAAAATCAACGACATCGCCGGCAGCATCGCCACCAGCGCCATCCCGGAATCCGCCAGCACCGCCAGCAGCCGCACCCCGCGATCCGCAAGCTCCTGCCCGCCTCCCGTCCCATACCCACCCGGCACCGCCATCCCCGCAGGCCCCACATGATAGGGAAAAATCCGGCTCAGCGGCTCCCAACCACCCATCCCGTCTCGCCACCCCAGATCCTGCGGCGACAACTGCCCGCTCCCCAGCATCTCCTGAATCTGCGCTTCATCCAATTCGCCAAGCTGGCGGCCGTTTTGTGTAATGTGGTATTTCATAAGAATCGAGAAATCTATTGTTAGATAAAACCCACTCCCTCACGGCGGCGTGTACGTCGACCCAGGCGCAACCGGCCCGGAACGCGCCTTCGCCGCCCCAGCCATCACACCAGTCCCCACCAGCGCCGCAATCGCAATCACATAAATCACAATCCCCGCCAGCATCATGATCCCAATGAACTTCCAGAACACCCGCTGCGCATTCAGCGCACGCTCCAGATCACTCTGCGACCGCGTCCGCGACAACGACTCCACCGCCCCGCAGAACTGAAACAACTTCATGATCGGATACACATACAGCCCAGCCATCACCAGATACAATCCCGCCATCCCCATCATAAACGTCCGCGGCGGCACGCCCGGCACCCCCGAGCCACCACCCATCGCTCCCCCCATGCTGCTCGCCATCACTTCCCCCATCAGCAGCATCGCCAGCGCCCCCAGCACCATCAACCCAGCCCCAATCGCCCCAATCACCGCCATCAGCATCACCCATCCCCTCGTCCCCCGCAGCAATCCCACCGTCCTCACATTCACTTCCCCACCCGCCACCGCCACCTGCCTCGTCACCGGAGCCGCATAAGGATTCACCACCCCACTCACCCTCACCGATCCCAACCCCGGAATCAGCACCCCCAACGGCTGCCACTCCGCCATCCCCTCCGCCCACCCAGCATCCGCCGCCGTCAACTGCCCCGCCCCCACCATCGCCGTAATCTCCTCCACCGACAACTCCCCAAGGCTCTCGCCTCGGCATGATACATGATACTTCATCGGTTTCTTCAGTCAGCAGTTGTTCGCCCAATCGCAGAATTCCCACGCGGCCACCGCTTCTAGGCATCAAGCCCCTCACCGTCAACAACCTTCACCACACGCATCCAATCTGCCCATCTGCGTCCAAGCCCCGGGCACGCGAGGCTCCGTACTCGCGCCTCCAAACGAGCCACCTCCCCCGAATCTCAAATTTCAAATTTCAAATTTCAAATCCTTCTCACTTCCCTCCCCCCTCCCGCACGCCATACTACCCACGACTTTCACCTTCCCAATCCCCATGCGCGCCGCCCTCCAAATCCCCATCGGCCTCGCCGCCGCCGCCGCCGCCGCCTTCGTCCCGCTCTCCTCAGCCCACGACGACCTCAAACTCTCCCGCAGCCGCTCCGCCAAACTCGCCGCCATCCCGGACGCCCAACTCCCCACCATCGACCCCGCCACCGGCAAACCCATCGCTCCCGGCAAATCCGCACCCTCACGCATCCCCCCAGGCGCTTCCCCAGCCGAAGCCAACGCCACCATCACGCTCCTCGGCGAACTCGACGGCAAGCTCCTCTCCACCCGCGACATCATCGACGCCCTCGAACGCGTCATGAACCTCCCCGCCTCCCACATGGACGATGCTCTCGCCGTCCTCAAAGGCATCAAAGCCCCCGCCCTCAGCGGCTTCCTCTTCTCCGCCCTCTTCTCACGCTGGGGCGAACTCGACCCCGACGAAGCCCGCGCCCAACTCGCCGATGTCGGCTCCAATCCCTTCGCCCGCTTCGCCGGCACCGCCTCCCTCGCCTCAGGCTGGCTCGAAAAAGACCCCGACGCCTTCATCACTTTCCTAACGGACAAATCCGGCAAGCCCGACCCCAAACTCGACGAAATGCGCAA
>JAIXVE010000154.1 GCA_027483175.1 Verrucomicrobiaceae bacterium
CTCGACGCCCCGCTCGACGAATCCAACATCGGCCGCTTCCTCAAAATGCTCGATAAATTCATCGAGAAAAGCCAGTTCGTCATCGTCACCCATAACAAACGCACCATGCGCCGCGCCGACGTCATGTACGGCGTCACCATGGAGGAATTCGGCGTCTCCAAACCCATCGGCATGAAAATGAGCGGCGACGACTCCGACTCCCGCCGCCGCCGCGCCTCCGCCGGCGATCACGAAGCCCCCATCAGCGAACTCCCCGCCGATATGCTCCCGGAGCCCCCCTCCACCCCTGACGCATCAGAATCCCCAGAACCGCCAGCCACCCTGGACGCATCCGAATCCCCAGAACCGCCCGAAGCCGCAGAACCCTCCCAATCCCCGGACACCCCGGAATCATCCACCACCCCATCTCCAGACTAACACCTAGCATACTCCGCACCCCGGCATGGGTGCCGGCCTGTAGCCGGTGGTTGAGCAACGCGACACCACCGGATTGCCACCCCACACCCACAACAGACTCCCCCATCGCCCTCACGCTCCCGCGACACCGCCGCCCCATCCGTCCTATCCGTCCTATCCGCCCTATCCGCCCTATCCGCCCTATCCGCCCTATCCGCCCTATCCGTGACCCGGATCAAAGGACTGCGGAACCTGCCCGCGCCCAAGAAGAAGCTGAAGCCCCAAAAGATCAGCTCCGGGAAGGACACTGCAAGCAAACGATATTGCCACTCAATCAGACCCTGGGACCGATTGCTGTACAACTTCACGGCGTCACTCATCGCAAGTCCTCCAGAAAGTCATGCCTGCATCACCCTCCCCTGACTTCCCTCCCATCCAGCGCAGGCATCTGCCGCGAGTCGGGCAAACGGGGCTCTTCCTCTGCTCAGACATTGTCTCCCTCCGCTGATTCTCCGGCCTCTCCCCGCGGCTCTATCGGCCGCCGCAACGGCTGATCCGAATACTCGTCGCCCGCAAGGTCCTCGAAACAGAGAAACAGATGCAGCAGATGGGGAAACACATACTCCGCGTCCGCCTTGAGCATCTTCCGCAACTGCTCGCCCCCCAACGTCACTCTCCTCAAAAAATACGCCAGATGATAGGACGCATACTGCATCACGTGCCCCTTCCCGACATCCAAAAGATATCGCTCCGACATGTCCGACCTCGCAATCTCAAGAATCCCATGCTCCGCAAGGCCCGGAACCCCTCCCTGCAACTGCCCATCGATCTTCCCGATCCCGTGAACCCTGATGTTGGCAATCATCCAGCCAGCATCGTCAATGTAATGGTCAAAATACTCCCTCGCCTGCTTCTGACAAGCCATGCCAAGGCGTCCGGTCAGTCCAGACGGCACCGCCCTTCGCACCATGGAACTGGCAATCTCTAGCTTCATGTCAGATCACGCTTGGAATGACAAGCGCGCCATATCCTCCAGCCCTCCCCATGTCAAGACAGCCCTCGACACCGCGTCCGCCCTCAATTCAACCATCAAGATCTCACGCCCCTTCACACTCCACCTCACGTCGCTGGTCATCCGCTTCATCACTCTGAAGCGCATACCCAAAGCCCCGACTAGTTCACTGCTTTGCGATACAGAAAGGCGTCGGAAGTGATCAGGGCGGACACAAGGGCCTTCATGCTGCCGTTGCTGTCACGGTAAACTCGGTAGGCGGCTTCGAGAACTGGTGCGTCGTTGATCGTTTCATTGCGGCCCATCCAGAACCGGAAGGCGTGGCGGACAAAGACCTGTTTCACCCGCTCGCTCCTAGCAAGTTTCCGAATCATCTCCATCGGCCCCTCCACCGGGCCGTCAATGGCAGGGTCTCCACTGAGGATGATTTCGCCCGTGGTATCCACCGGGTGACCCCAGTTGTTCGATGGATTGGTGTCGAGCAGAACGCCCAGCTGGTTGTACTTCTCAAACGGCAGCCCCAGCGGATCCATCTTCTGATGACAGCGCCAGCATTCCTTCTCACGAGTCACCCGCATCCGGTGCCGCAGCGTGGAATCGGGCTCCACCGGCAGCTTGGCATCCACGGTAACAGGAATGTCCGGCACCGCGTCGCCGAGCAACCGTTCGCGAATCCACCGACCGCGCGAAATCGCATGGTTGTCCATCGCATCGGAATGAGCCACGAGCCAGACAGGATGCGTCAGGATTCCAAGGCGATCCTTCGTGTCCACCGTGGTGAGCGCCTTGAGTGCGTTCGTGGCCGGCGGATGCCTTCCCCGGTCGAACTGCGACTGCCGGACATAGATCGGCTCCGCCGGGTTCGGGAAAATGTGATGGAGCATGTTCCGGTCGTGGGCCTCCCGCTCCGCCCTCTCGATCATCAACCGGTTGTCCTTGGTGGGCTCGATCCTCTCAGGCTTTACGAACTCCTCGAATCGCTTTCCCCTGTCCATGAAATAGGCTATGTCCGTCTTGAACAGGATGCCATCCCGGAAATTCGCGCCTGACGTGTATGGCTGGTAAATGACACGGTTCGTGGTCAGCAGTTCCTTCAGAACGTCGCGATCTTCCCGCAGGATCAATTCAATGAGGCCATCAGTGTTTGCGACCATGCTGTTCATCGCCGCATAGTACGTGTCGAAGTGGCCGCCATCCTTCTCGAGGATCATCCTGTCTTTGCAGATGCCCGGCGCCCGGTCGTAGTCGAAATACTCCCGGAAGAACTGCAGAATGCGTGGCTTGCGGATCGTGTCGTCGTTCAGGAGGCGCGTCACCTCGCGCTGAACATCTTCCCGACTCTTCAGTCGCCCCTCACCAAGAGCCGTCCGGAGATGATCGTTCTCGGGGCGGATGTAGGAGAAAGCCGCGTTGATCGCGAGCGCCATCTCATCACCCTGCAGCATCACGCGCCCATGCGCATCGGGCGTCCCGCCGTCACAAAGCTCCGGCCGAAACAGGGCGTCGCGATCCAGAAAGATCGGTACCAGTCCAAGCAACACGCCTTCCTCCTTGCCGAGCCCATTGATCGATTGCTTGACCATGCCCAGATAAAGAGAAGCCTCCTCTTCGCTGGGCGGACGCAAGGTCAGCGCCTCGAACAGAAACCGAATCACCTCGGTCAGTCGATCATCGCTGACACCCGGATCCTTCATCAACTCATACAATGGCGTCAGCGGCCGTTTGACCTGCTTACTGTAGAATATCACATTGCGACCCCGATACTCAGACGGAATCTTCTCGGCGTCATCGGTAAATTGGTAGGGTTCCGCCTCGGGTCCATAGGCCATGAAACGCAGGATCTTCTCCGCAACCCCCGCGATCTGAAGGGCTTCCGCACTGTTGACCGAATAAAGATAGGCGTAATTGCGCAACCCATGGTCCCTGATCATCGACAGGCTGGATTGAAACCCACTCACACCCACACTGTAGGCATCCTCGAACGACGCAGCATACTGATCCAGCCCGAAATAAACCTTCGTCTCCCCTTCCAGATTCGACGGAATCTGATCACCGTGCGTCCACAAACCCGGGCGCCCCGGATCGTACTTCCGCTTCAGGCAGATCAGATCGTTGAGTCGAACAAGTTGTTCCTGCGGGTGAATCCTCCAGAGGCGAGCCGGCGTGGACGCGGGCTCAACGTTCTCCAGCGCCTCGCCGAACAGGAGATCATGATCGAGATGGTTGCCCTTACTCGGTCGCAGATGGTCCGTGAACCCTCCCTTGTCCTTCATCGCCTTCGTCATTCCGTCCGTAATCCAATTCGAAAGCTCCAGTCGCTCCCTCAGCTTGGGTTGCCCGGCTTCCTCCCTCGGCGGCATCTCCTTCAACGCCACCTGCTCCCAGATGCGCCTCCACATCACCGCATTCTCCGCGCTGACCTCCGTCAGGCCCTCCAGAGAAACCCCGCCCTTCTTCGTCTCCTCATCATGACACTCCAGACAGTAACTCTCAAAAAATGGCTCCACCGTTTGCTTGTTGCCATCTGATACCCCGTCGGATCCCTGCACCTGAACCACCGCTGTGCAAAGCGCGCTCAGCAATCTGATCGCCGCCGCAGGCCCCACCAATCGCGTGTTCCACATCTCAGGCAAGCAGTTCCTCAATCGGACCAACTCGGCTGTGATGCAGATTCGCCATGTTCTTGTCCATGTTGAAGCGGTCCACCGGCGCCCCCACCCCGTGCAGGAAGGTGGCGTAGAGATCGTTGATCGGGCGCTCTTTGATATTCGTGTACTGACCGGTCTTGAATCTTCCACCCGCATTCCCAAGCAGCACAAACGGCCACGTCGCCCCCTCGGAATGCTGCTTCTCCGCATTGTTGCTGGAATAGACGATCAGGGTGTTGTCCATCATCGTGCCCGAACCCTCGGGCGTCGCCTCCAGCGCCTTCATGAGCCTGACCAGCATGCCGCAGTTGTACTGGCGGATCTTCGTCCAGATCTCATTGCCAGGCTGATCAATGTGCCCCAACCCGTGCCCGGTTTCATTGATCCCCAGTCCTTTCCACGACCCGAAATACTCGCCGCACCCGGAGGCAATTGTCAGGACATTCGTCAGATTCGCCTGAAGCGCCGCAATCCCGATATCCAGCAGGGCGTCATGCCAGTCGGTCTCGAACTTCGGATTCGTGTATCGCTCATCAAGCTTCGGCGCGAACTGTTTGAGCCGATCCGAGATCCCGGACAACTTCTCAGTCAATCCGTTCAGCTCCCGAAATCCACTGACATACTTTCCATAGCGCTCGCCGTCACCCATCGGCAATCCCTTGCCCTTCAGCCCGGCCGCACGCTCCACTTCCAGCATCATGTTGGCACGCGCCTCGTAGTGCTGCCTGATCGACCCCTCGGCAATGCTGCCAAAAAGCAGTTGGTAAAGCATCGTCGGATCACAATGCATGAAGATCGGCTGGTTCGGCCCGGACGCCGAAAGCGTCGCAAGGGTCGGACGCGCCCTCATGCTGTCCAGTGATTCCATGCCAATGCACAGCGGCGGCATGATGGTCGCCGGAAGCGCCCGGCTCAGCACATAGTCAATCGTCGCCGCCGACGGTGGAACCCCAGTACCGCCACGATACGCCCCAAGGGCCCCGAAATAAGCACTGTGCCCCGGATTCGTATGCCGGCCATGCAGCCCAGTGATGATATGCATCCTCTCCTTGTATGGCTCCAGCGCCTCCATCGGCTTCTCAAGCGTCAAGCCATCAAGCGCACAGCTCTCCTTGTTCAGGTCCTTGGGAATGCAGGTCAGTGGATCGAACCCGTGGTTCTGCAGAAAGAAAATGACCCGCTTCGGACTGCCAGGCGTCTGAATCACAGGCATGTCCGCAGCCTGCAAACTCCCGGGAAACAAGCCCGCCCCAAGCAGCGCCCCCGCTCCAGCCGCCGCTCCATGAAACATTTCTCTGCGCGTAATCATGATTGTATGGTCGTTAGTTGGTTCGCTGGGAAAATGATCTCGCTCTCGCCGCCCACACCGCGCGGCGCGAGGCTTTGAACGGGCGAAATCCAAAACGCTGAATCGCAAGCGTCGCACCCAGCGACAAACAAGATCCAGAACCAGCCGGTTCACCGGCGAGCGTTCCGTTCGTCATTCGAAGTTGGTCGTTCATCATTCACTCCCACTCGCTGCTTTGCATGCTGCCACCGTCATGGCTGCAATCTGAATCGCTTCGTCCAGCACGCACGTCAATTCATTCGATGCATCGACATCGATTTTAACACCCCAGAACCAGGCAATCTTGCGGGCCATTTCAAGCCAGTTCCCGGCTGCTTCCGGTCCCCCATCAATCGTTCCCACGATGAAGAAATAGTCTGCTTCCGGTTCCACAAGTCGCCTCGAACAGTCGTCGACCGCAACCGAACTCGACAAACGACTCTCCCGCCCAAAATCGTGACGTGTGTCCAAATTGAGCCGCCGAAGAGTTAGCCTCGTGGGACAGAATCGCGCCGGAGTCACGGTCCTAATTCATACTAACTCAACGCGACCTCCAACGAGTTTCCGTGATCAGCGACCGCCCCTAAAGGGGCGGCACCCTCGTGTCCAGCAGCCTATGGGATGGGTGTGAATTCGTTTTATTGCTTGCTATCCAGAAACTGCATCAAGGTCGCTTCATCAATTACCCCAGCCGCGCCGTGCCCTTCGCCCAGGACCTTGTAGTGAATGACCGAGCCCTCGAGGTAACTGAAGACCTCGAGCTTGCCGACGGTTCTGCTGGGCTTCATCAACTTCCCGCCTTGGTATCCCATGGCTTTGGCCCAGAGGAAGACGGACTCCTCCGCGGCGACGAAGCCGAGCTTGCCGTTCTTCGCGGGAATCGGAGAGGGCCCACCCTGATACGGAACCAGTTGATCCTCGGTTCCCGAGATGCTCATGAGTCGCACCCCAGTCCGCGGTGTCGCGACGGCCTGATAGATGTTGTCGTCGCCCTTGGCTTTGAAGTGCCGCCCATCGTGTTGCAGCTCGTTGAGCGGACTGACGGCGGTCACGTAGTTGCGGATGTTCGGCAATCGACTCTCGATAGCCAGTTGATTCGCAAGCGCCGCGCCATTCGAGTTGCCCATGATGGTGAAATCATCCGGCTGGACGTTGTCACAAGCGGCTAGCTTTTCGACGATGGCTTCGATGAACTTGCGATCATCCGCCTTCGACCGCTCGCCCGAGATGTTCCAGCTTTTCAGATAGCCGTCCGGAAACACCATCACATAGCGCGTCGCCATCGTCGGATGCCGGTTCAGGAATCCGCTCATCGCGCCCTTGGCGCTTCCGCCGTTGCCATGCAGAAAGATCAGGACGGGCAGCTTCCGGTTGTCCGGATTCATTGGAACATTCACGTGGTAAGGGCGCGCCAAATCGTGCTCCTGCGACCACGTTTGCCTGATGAAATACTTGCCGGACAACAGCTTCGCGGCAGGTTCGGCGGCAGGCTTCGATGCGTCTGCTGCATGAAGTCGAGCGAGCGACGCGAGCAGCAGGGCGATGAGTGTGAGTGCGGTTTTCAATGGGATCATTACTTTGCAGCGGCGGCGTCTGGTCGGAGCACGCGGCGGATTGCGTCGAGCCGGGAGGTGTCCGGCTTGCCCTCTGGTGTCCAAGTGGGGACGAGCCAGCCGCCTTCGTCTTGCTCGTTCCCCGCGTCCATCATAGCAGTTCCGATAGGGGGCTTTCAGCTTCGCCTTCGGCGGCATGGCACCAGTATCCTTTGAAAAGCCATCTGCTCGCAGCGTCAGCCGAAGCCCCATTCGTTCCTCGCACCTCTCCCCTCACTCTGACTTGAGTAGCCTGACCATCGCACGCCCCATCGCCTCCCCCACATTCATATACGTCTCCGCATTGCCATTGTAATGACTGTTCCCGCTCCCTCCCAGCGACAGCGGATGCGTATAAACCGTCGCCACATTGCCTTTGAATTCCGGATGCTTGCCCGATTCCCCATCCACCGCCAGCTGCGCTTCCAGAATCTTCCCGCCATTCCCGCTGCTCCCCTTCTCCGCTTCCCCTAGCGTCGCCAGCACAAACTTCGCCTTCGGCGCCGCAAAATCCTTCCTCAGCTGCCCGATGAACCGCACCAGATTCTCCTCGTACTTCGCCGCGTGCGCCGCATTGCCGCCATCCTTCTCTCCCTGCCAGAAGAAAAACCCGGCCACTTCATACTTCGTCGCCTCAGGATAATACTTCGCCAGCTCTCCTAACACCTTCTTCGCATCCGCCGTGTCGTCGTCGTACTGCTTCCCGGCATACCAGTCGATCGGCTTGCCCTGCTTGTCCAGCCATGGCGGCGCTTCCGTCGCCACTCCCTTCGCCGCATCCACCGCCCACGCATCCGGACGCTCCTTGTACGCCGGATACACTTTCCCCTCAAATACATATCGCTCGCTCCCCGGCGGCAGCAGATCCCACCCAAGGCTCCGGTTCCCAATGCAGCTCTTCAAAACCAGCACCGGCGCTTCCACCCCGTTCCCCACCACATGCCCGATCCCATACTCCGGCCCCATCGTGTTCCCCGCCACCGTCAGCCAATCGTTCTTCAGCATCCCCTTCCGCTGCATGAACTGCACATAGCGCACATCCTTCCGCGCCACCCACACCTTCGCATCATCCACAAGGTACGGATACTTCCCCTTCTCCCTAACCGCAAACTCCAGCGACCCATCCGGCCCCTTGATCTTCCCCAGCCCCACCATGTTCGACTGCCCCAGCAGAATGAACACCTGCACCGGCTTCGCTATGTCCGCAGCCTTCCCGTCATGCCGCTCAATCACTTCTCCCCCCGCCGCCCCATCCGCTCCAGTCACCCGCATCGCCATCGGCACCAGCGCCATCGAGGCCATCATCATCAGTGTGGATCTCTTCATGTCTTCCGATTCTTTAATTGTTAGCACGGTTCAACCGGCGGCACGCTCCCGCACCTCTCCGGACATCCCTCCATTGAACCCCGAACGCCTCCCCCAGCCAAGCCAAATCATCACCGCCCCCACCCCCCATCCAGCCCACTTTCCGCCCCACTTACCCCACCCGCTGATCCCGTCCGTCCAGCCATCGGTTCAATCCCATCACCGCCAGCGCCACCGCTGGCAACAACTTCAAACTCACATCCCGCCACCGCGGCGCCGGCTTCCCCGAAAAGTCCGCAAACGCCATCACCGCCACGACTGTCCACGCCACGGCCAGCGCAATCGCCACCCCATGCCGCGCCTTCCTGCTGATCAGCTTCATACCCTCAGCTACACCAACCCCACCCGCCCCTCAAGGCCTCAGAATCACCTTGATCAGATCATCCGCCGCCGCATGCAGCTTGTGAAACCACTCCGCTCCTTCCTCCAGCGGCCGAATCGCACTCGTCAGCGGCTCCACCCGGATCTTCCCAGCCGCAATCGCCTCCAGCGCCGCAGGATACTCACCGGCACTAGCACACGATCCGAACAACGACAACTCCCGCGTCACCACCGCCTGCAGCGGAAACTCAATCCGCTGCGCCAGATTCCCTACCAATCCCACCGCGCCTCCCTTCCTCACACACTCAATCGCCGCCTGCACCGTCGCACTCACCCCCACACACTCCATCACCACATCCACTCCCTCTCCACCGGTCCGCTCCAGCATCGCTTCCTTCAAACCCCCAGCCTTCGCCGGAAACACTTCGTCCGCCCCCAGTTCCTTCGCCACCGCCAGCCGGCTCTCACTCAAATCCGTCGCGTAAACCTTCGCGCACCCCGCCGCCTTCAGCGCCTGCACCGTCAGCAACCCGATAATCCCCGCACCCACCACCAACCCGCTCTGCCCAGGCCCAGCCTGCGCCCGCCTCACCGCATGCAAAGCCACCGCCGCCGGCTCCACAAACACCGCCTGCTCAAACGTCACCTTCTCCGGCAACCGGCACACCACCCGCCCAGGCACACTCACATATTCCGCAAACGCCCCATTCTGCCGGTACTCCCCACACGAGACCCCCAGAATCCTCCGGTTCCGGCACAGATTCACTGACCCATCCCGGCAATACTCGCACTCCCCGCAATACAGCGTGCTGTCGAACGTCACCCGCTCCCCTTCCACCCACGACCCAGCCTTCGCCCCAGCCCGCACCACCACCCCGGCCGCCTCATGCCCCATGATCACCGGCGGAATCCTCCGCCCCGTGCTCCCATCCATCCCATGCACGTCACTCCCGCAAATCCCGCACGCCGCCACCCGCACCAGCACTTCGTCCTCACGCACCTCCGGTTCCGGTGCGTCTCCAAACACAAACTCACTGCTGCCAACAAGGGTAAGGGCTCTCATGCCTCCCATCGTCTCCAACCACCGCCTCCTGTCCACTGTGATTTCTCCACCGCACAGGCAGGTTGCACTCCGCCCCTCATCGCGCTACCGCCCGCCACCCCTTTCCCTCTCCCCCACTCTCATGGACATCTTCGCAGAACTTCAATGGCGCGGCCTCATCGACGACTACACCGGCCGCACCGAATCCGGTGACGGCACCCGCGGTCTCCCCCAGCGCCTCACCGACAACCCAGTCACGCTCTACTGCGGCTTCGACCCCACCGCCGACAGTCTCCACGCCGGTAGTCTCGTCCCGCTCATCGCCCTCCGCCGCTTCCAACTCGCAGGCCACCACCCCATCGCCGTCGCCGGCGGTGCCACCGGCAGCATCGGCGACCCCAGCGGCAAAACCCAGGAACGCCAGCTCCTCACCAAAGACCAGATCGCCGCCAACGTCGCCGCCATCAGACCCCAACTCGCCCGACTCCTCGACTTCGACGCCACCACCAACCCCGCACGCCTCGTCGACAACGCCGACTGGCTCGGCCCCGTCAGCTTCCTCGACTTCCTCCGCGACGTCGGCAAGCACTTCACCGTCAATCAGATGGTCGCCAAAGAATCCGTGCGCGCCCGCATGGAAGACCGCGAGGTCGGCATCAGCTACACCGAGTTCAGCTACATGCTCCTCCAGGCCTACGACTTCTACCACCTGGCCCGCGTCCACGGCTGCGAGCTCCAGATCGGCGGCAGCGACCAATGGGGCAACATCACCGCAGGCATGGACCTCGTCCGCAAAAAACTCGACCGCCGCGCATGGGGCCTCACTCTCCCGCTCATCACCAAGGCAGATGGCACCAAATTCGGTAAAACCGAGGGCGGCACCGTCTGGCTCGACCCCCGCCGCACCAGCGTCTACAAGTTCTACCAGTTCTGGATCCAGACCGACGACCGCGATGTCGTCCGCTACCTCAAATTCTTCACGTTCCTCTCCGCCGACGAAATCGCCTCCCTCGAACAGGACCACCTCGCCAACCCCGGCGGCCGGGCCGCCCACCGCGCTCTCGCCCGCGAGGTCACCACCCTCATCCACGGCGAAGCCGCCTGCGCCGACGCCATGCGCGCCACCGAAATCCTCTTCGGCGCCCCGCTCGACGGGCTCTCCGATGGCACCCTCGGCATCCTCGAATCCGAAATCCAGGGAGCCGTCGCCTCCGCCGCCGACTTCGCCGCAGGCATTCCCCTAACCGACGCCCTCGTCACCGCCGGTCTCTGCTCCAGCAAAGGCCAGGCCCGCAAGGACATCGAAGCCGGAGGCATCTACATCAACGGCACCCGCTCCCAGGACGCCTCCCGGCTCCTGACACCCGCCGACCTCCTCCACAACCGCGCCGCTCTCCTCCGCAAAGGCAAACGCGCGTGGGCGCTTCTCAGCCGCTCCGCCGACTGATTCACCCCACCTTCGCCAGAATCGACGGCACCAGCTCAGGATCCCCATCCAGCGCGTCAAACCACGACGCATACCGCGGCTCCCAACCCGTCCCTCGCAAGCGCGCCGAACTCACGCGCTTGTGCGTCCAGCCACGCTTCCGCCCCGTCTCTGGCACCGCTTCCGGCGGCAGCTCCCGCCCGAACCTTACCGCCAACCTCTCGTAAATCTCCCGCTGCAGCAACGGGGTCCGGTCACTCACGTTGTACAACCCACCGTGAAATACGCCGCCATCCGGATGTTCCAGCAGGTGCAGCACCGCCCCCGCCGCATCATCCCGGTGAATCTGATTCACCCAACGCCCGTCAGGCGTCGCCGGCGGCTCGGTCCTCACATCAATCGCCGCCAGCCCATTCAGAAAATTCAGCAGCAGCACCGACCTCCCCGGCCCGTAAATCCCCGCCAGCCGCACCACCGCCCCGCCCGCCCCTAACGTCTCATCCTCAGTCTGCCGCAGCAATCGCCCCGTCTCCCGCTCGGGCTCCGCCGCGCTCTCCTCCGTCACCTCCCCGCCATCAATCCCCGCATACACACTCGTGCTCGACGTGTACAGCATCCGCCGAGCCCCCGGAAACGCCTCACGCAACCGCCGCATTCCCTCAAGGTACACCGCCCGGTACGTCTCCAACCCTCCGCCCTTCCCCCCGGCCGCACAATGCACCACACTCGCATCCGCCGGCACCTCACCCGCCACCCTAGCCAGCGATTCCCTGTCCGTAAAATCCGCCGCCACCGCCTCGATCCCTATCAACCCCAGCCTCGCCACCGTCTCCTCACTCTGACAAATCCCCAGCACCCGCCAGCCGCGCCCCAGCGCCAGCCGCGCCAGCGCCGTCCCAAGATAACCGCACCCGGCAATCACCAGCACGCGCCCACCTCCGTCAGCCGCCGCACTCATTCGCGCACCGCCGCCCACTTCGCCCAGCTCCCCGCCACATCCGCCGCCTTCGCATGCCCCTCATGAAACAACCAGCGGTACCGCAAGGTCAGGCTCTCCCCGCGCTTCACCACATGCTTCCCGGCCCCCTTCGGAGCCTTCTCGAAATCATGCAGCCCGAACGGATTCGCCGCGATCAATCCATAATCCCGCGCATGCCACGTCGTCGGATGCCGCAGGTTCCCCGGATGATCGAAACACGCAATCCCCACCACCTTCCCATCCACCGGCCCCCAGTAATCCACCCACTTCGCATGCCGCCCCCAGATCGCCCCGCCCGTCTCACCCTCGCTGTTCACGCACTGCCCCTTCGCCACCGCACCCTTCAGATTCAATGCCGGATGGCTCCGCAACCCCATCGTCCCCTCCTTCGTGTCCCCAAACGTCACATCCCCCTCACTAGCCTTGATCGTCACCGCATAATCAATAAACCGCGACGTCCCCTCCGTCCCGCACGTGATCACCGTCGCCGACGTGCAAACCCGCCCACCATCAGGCTTCAGCCATTCCTCCTCCGTCCGGATCGTCACTTTCAATTCCTCCGCTCCACCAGTCGTCTCCACCGCCGGCAACTTCGTCACCACAATCTTCCCCGCATCCGCTCCCTCCTTCCAGAAATCCACTCCATTCACATCCCCATGGTTGAACCAGATCGACTTATGATGCGGGTGATCCTGCTCCTCGCCCGCCGCCGCCGCCTCCAGCGGCCAATGCCGCGTCATCGCCACTCCCCCAGGCCCGATCACCGGATAAACCACCGGCTTCGCATGCCCACGGAATATCAATCCCATGAACGGCTTCCCATCCAGCGTCACATCCACCTTCCCCTTCTCCGCATCAGTCACCGCCTTCAATTCACCAGCCAGCCCCGTCAGAGGCATCGCCGCCAGCATCATCATCACTCGGGCCTTCATCGTATAAAAAAGTTAGGCCTGCACCCGCAGATCCTCTCCGCAGGCGCAGGCCGTCAATTCTTCACTTCACTTCAGCAGCTGGCACCGCTGGTGCCGCCTCCGCCTCAGGCTGCGTCATCGCTTCCCGACGCAACTCCAGCCGCGCCAGCGCCGAACGCTCCGACTTCAATTCGTTATACCGCGCAAACAACGACTGAAAATCCCGCCGCGCACTCGCCGCAATGTCGTTGATCAGATCCTCCAGCCGCTGCGCTTCTTTCCGCCCGATCGGTGTCGCCGTCTCCGTACGACTCGATCCCACTTCCTCCATCTGCTCGTAACGCTGCTGCTTCAGCACCTTCACCCGGTCAATCTCCACCTGCACCGCCTGCTTCGCCGCCTCTCCCTTCGCCGCCGCCAGCTTGTTCTTCAGATCCCGCTCGTGCACATCCAGCCGCGCCAGCGATTTCGACAACCCATCCATGATCTCCTTCGTCGCCGCATCCGTCTGCCGCGTCGCCTTCTTGTTCTGATCATAATCCGGATTCCGCCGGATGTTCACCCCGTTCACACCTCCGCGCCAACCGTACCCGTCCCACCCGTTGCTGTCCTGCAGATACTGCTCGTACTCCTTGTGGCTGTCCATGCTCAGCGCCAGATCCACAATCCCCTCAATCCGCTTGTTGATCCGATCATCAAACGCCGACCGGTCCTTGAACAGATCCTCACGCTCGAACTTGTTCTTCGACGTCCGCAAGGTCTCGGAAACCGTCGCCCGCTTCTGATCATAATACAGCGCCGCCTTCTCCAGCTTCTTCATCACCTCGCGCTTCAACCGCGCCACCGCCGTGTTCGATTCCTTGCTGTCCGTCACGCGCTTCAGCATCTCCTGCGCATCGTTGATCGCCGTCTCAATCGCCCCATCCAGCTCGACAATCTGATTCACCAGCGCCGTCACTCGCACCTGCCGCGCCGCAATCTGACGATCCAATGCCGCCACCGCAGCCGCGTTGTCCCCGGCCACCGCAGCCGGAGCCGTTTTGTCAGCCGCGGGAGCCGCAGCAGCACCTTCCGCCGCAGGCGCAGCAGGAGTTTGCGCAGGAGCCGCCGCCGCAGCAGCAGGCGCTTCCTGGGCACCGGCAGCCGTAGCCGCCAGCAATGATGCAAGCAGTATCGTTTTCATATCAGTATATTGGGGGGTAATTCTCAGTTTCTGTCAGGCAGGACGCGCTCAGCGCCCCATGATCTTGTTCCACCACATGTCGTAACGCTCGTCCCGCGCCTCATCGCGGATCTTGCGCCGCTCAATGCGTTCGGCATACGTGTCGTTCCGGCGCTTCATCCGTTCCTCGAAATCCGCTCGCGTCTCCGTAGGCTCCGTGAACGCACACGCCCCCGGAAGCATCGCCCCGGCTGCCACCAGCACCCTCAATCCAGTCACCCGCAGATCCATCGCCTCAGCGGGCCTTCAACCCGGGAAAGTTGTTCGTCGAATTCGCACTGAACATGTCGCCGTACGCCGCCGACTCCGCACGGTCAATCATCCCGTCCTTGTTCGTGTCGATCGTCGCAAACAACTCGTTGAACACTCCCTTCTTGTGCACCGCCGCCAACCCTTCCTCCGGCGACACAAACCCGTCCCCATTCGTGTCGATCTTCTTGAACGTCGCCATGTCCGCAGTCGGATCCGCCGCCTTCCACTCCTCAAACGACACCTTCCCGTCCCGATTCGTGTCGTAACGATTGAACGTCCACTTCGCCATGTAGGCATCAAACTCTTCCTTCGATACCTTGCCGTTGCCGTTCGCATCGGCAATGTCAAACGGCGCAGCCGTCGGCTTGGTCGTGGCGCACGAGGCAAACAGTCCAGCAGCGGCAAAAACAGGGAGATGGCGGAGCGTCATAGGAAAATGGAATTCTGATGTCCCTCCCGCTACAGCCTCACTGCCACGCGGGCCAGGGAAAAGATGCACACTCTCCTCACCCCCCAGCCCTCGCGAACCGTTTGCTTTTCACGCCGCCCGGGTCTATCCCCGTCGCCCTTCAATTTTCCACAACTCACCGCCAACCTCCCCCCAACACCATGCCCAAACAAACCATTCGCGACCTCGACCTCTCCGGAAAACGCGTGCTGGTGCGCGTCGACTTCAATGTCCCCCTCGACGACAAAGACGGCACCATGATCATCACGGACGAAACCCGCATCCGTGAAACCCTCCCGACCATCAACGCCCTCATCGCCGCAGGAGCCAAAGTCATCCTCGCCAGCCACCTCGGCCGCCCCAAAGGCACCCGCGACCCCAAACAATCTCTCGCCCCAGTCGCCCCGGCCCTCGCCGCCATGATCGGCCAACCGGTCGCCTTCGCCCCTGACTGCGTCGGCCCGGAAACCGAAGCCCTCGCCGCCGCCCTCGCACCCGGCCAAGTCCTCCTCCTCGAAAACACCCGCTTCCACGCCGGCGAGGAACTCAACGACGCATCCCTCGCCAAGGGCCTCGCCGCCCTCGCCGATGTCTTCGTCAATGACGCCTTCGGCTCCGCCCACCGCGCCCACTCCTCCACCGCTGGCGTCGCCGACTACCTCCCCGCAGTCTCCGGCCTCCTCATGGAAAAGGAACTCGCCTACCTCCACGACGAACTCGAAAACCCAGACCGTCCCTTCGTCGTCATCCTCGGCGGTGCCAAGGTCAGTGACAAAATCGCCGTCATCAATCGCCTCCTCGAAAAGGCCGACACCATCATCATCGGCGGCGGCATGGCCTACACGTTCCGCAAACTCGTCCAGGGCATCACCCTCGGCCGCAGTCTCTATAAACCAGAATGGGAACCCATCGCCCAGGCCGCCCTCGATAAGGCCAAAGCCCGCGGCGTCAAAATCCTCATCCCCGTCGACGCCGTCATCACCGACGCCTTCGACTTCGATGCCAAAAAACTCGGCGCCATCCGCACCACCGGCGTCAACGAAAACATCCCCGACGGCTGGGAAGGCGTCGACATCGGCCCAGAATCCGTCAAACTCTTCAGCGCCGAAATTGCCTCCGCCAAAACCGTCATCTGGAACGGCCCCATGGGCGTCTTCGAAATCAAGGAAGCCTCCAAAGGCACCTTCGACATGGCCCACGCCATCGCCGCCAATTCCTCCGCCAAAACCATCATCGGCGGCGGCGACAGCGTCAAAGCCGTCAAAAAAGCCGGCGTCGGCGACAAGGTCACTTTCATCTCCACCGGCGGCGGTGCCAGCCTCGAACTCCTCGAAGGCAAGGTCCTCCCAGGCGTCGCCTGTCTCCTCGACAAATAACCCACGCGTCCTAACCCACGCACCCTCGCTTCCTGACAGCTTCAAACACCACCACTCCCATGCGTAAACCCATCGTCGCCGCCAACTGGAAAATGCACAAGACGCCCTCGGAAACCGAGGACTTCCTCCGCGGCTTCGTCGTCCTCGCCAAAGCCGGCGAACCAGTCGACATCGTCATCGCCCCGCCCTCCATCAGCCTCGCCGCAGCCGCCGCCGCTCTCACCCAGCACGACAGCATCAAGCTCGCCGCCCAGAACATGCACTATGAGCAGTCCGGTGCCTTCACCGGCGAAATCAGCCCGCTCATGCTGCGCGAAATGCTCATCCACTACGTCATCCTCGGCCACAGCGAACGCCGCGCCATCTTCGGCGAAACCGACGAAATCATCAACCGTAAGGTCCTCGCCGCTCACCAGTTCAATCTCAAACCCATCCTCTGCGTCGGCGAAACCCTCGAAGAACGCGACGCCGGTCGTCTCGAAGAGGTCCTCA
The DNA here is from genome assembly GCA_027483175.1 of Verrucomicrobiaceae bacterium. Classification (GTDB taxonomy): domain Bacteria; phylum Verrucomicrobiota; class Verrucomicrobiia; order Verrucomicrobiales; family V1-33; genus V1-33. The sequence goes on from JAIXVE010000154.1 coordinate 16,810, forward strand.
CCACCCAACTCAAGGGCGGTCTCGCCGGGGTCTCCGCTGATCAGATGATCAATACCGTCCTCGCCTACGAACCAGTCTGGGCCATCGGCACCGGCCGCACCGCTTCCTCCGCCCAGGCCCAGGAAGCTCACGCCTTCATCCGCTCGGTCCTCGCCAACCTCTACGACCCGGAAACCGCACGCCGCGTCCGCATCCAGTACGGCGGTTCCGTCAAACCAGGCAACATGGAAGAACTCGCCATGCAGCCAGACGTCGACGGCGCGCTCGTCGGCGGAGCAAGCCTCGAAAGCGGCTCGTTCTGGGAAATCTGCCGCGCCGCCGCCGCAGGTGCCACCCGCAAGGCCTCCGCCTGACCTCCCTCACCGCCTGCCCGCCAGTCGCCGATTCATCTCAGATGCGGTGATTTCTGTTTGCACGCAGCATGGCACAGGTTCAGGAAACAACAGAACCCCCGATCCATATGAGCGCGACCAGAGTCAAAACCATCACCGCCGCCATGCGCGGCAATCCCGACTGGCAGGCAGTCCTCGACCTTATCCTCAAGGAATTCAACTGCCAGACAGGCACGCTCCACAAATGGCATGACCTCCATGCCATGCTCGAACTCATCTGCCATCGCGGCATCCCCCGCGAACTCATGGACAAAATCGAACGCATCCCCATGGGCAAAGGCATCGCAGGCGCAGCCGCAGAACGCATGGAACCTGTCTCCATGTGCAACCTCCAGACCGACACCTCGGGCGTCGCTCGCCCCAAAGCCAAAAAAACCAGCGTCGGCGGCAACATCGCCGTCCCCATCGACATGGGCGGTCTCCTCATGGGCACTCTCGGCATCGGTAAACTCGAACCCTACGAGTTCACCGCCGAAGAAACCAAGGACCTCCTCCAGATCGCTTCCCAGATCGCTGACCACTGGGTCGGCTGACCACCCACCCACCCGATGAATCGGCGCGCGTTCCTCGCCTCGGCCACCGGCCTCACCGCCGCAGCTGCCAACCTCGAGGCCGCGCCCGATCATCAGTCCATCTCCTTCCGCGAAGCCGACGGAGGCATCCACTTCCTCCTCGGCACCCAGCCGCTCTGCTCCTATCAAGCCCAGCCGGGCCCGCTCCCAAAAGGCGTCGACCCAGCCTTCTCACGCGGCGGCTATCTCACTAACATCCATTCCCCGGCCGGGCTCCTCGTCTCCGACGACTTCCCCCCTGACCACCTTCACCACCACGGCATCTGGTCCGCATGGACCAAATGCCGCTGGCAGAACCGCGACACCGACTTCTGGAACATGGGCCAGAAAGAAGGCCGCGTCGAATACGTCAGTCACACGCCCCCAGTCCTCCGGAACGGCCGCGCCTCGCTCTCCGCCCGCCACCGCTACATCGATCTCACCAGCGGTCAGCCCAAGCCTGTCCTCGACGAATCATGGTCGCTCGAAATCGGCAGTCTCGGCCCCCACCCCGCCGCCATCGACCTCTCCATCTCCCAGTCCCTCATCGGCCCCGACGCCCTCTCGCTCCCCAAATACCACTACGGTGGTCTCGGCTTCCGCGGCCACCGCTCATGGAACGGCCCCGCTAACACCCGCTTCCTCACCTCCGAGGGCCTCACCGACCGCATCAAAGGCAACGAATCCCGCGCCCGCTGGACATGGATCGGCGGTCTCGTCAACTCCAGCACCGCCGGCGTCCTCATCGCCTCCCACCCATCCAACCCGGTTCACCCCGAACCCGTCCGGCTCCACCCTTCGGAACCTTTCTTCTGCTTCGCCCCTCCTCAGGCCGGCGACCGCTCCATCATCCCCGGCTCCCCCGTCGCCTCCCGCTACCTCATCCTCCCGCTCGACGGCGAACCCGACGCCGCTCTCTGCAAGGCCGCTTTCCTCCGCTGGTCCGCTCCCCGCTGACCTCCAAACCCGGACTTTCTCTCGCCATCGGGGTTGCCACGCCCGCGAATCCCGGGACTGTCCACCCCTCGCATGAACTGGTGGCAATCTATCATTATCGGCATCGTCGAAGGTCTCACGGAATACCTCCCCGTCAGCTCAACCGGACACATCCTCCTCGCCCAGCGGCTCCTCGGTCTCGAAGACTCGGAAGCCTCCAAAGCCTTCGCCATCGTCGTCCAGGCAGGTGCCATCCTCGCCGTCCTCGGTCTCTACTTCACGAAAGCCCGCAGCATGCTCGACGGCGTCATGGGCCGGAACCCCAACGGGCTCCTCCTCCTCCGCAATGTCCTCATCGCCTTCCTCCCCGCCGCCTTCGCCGGGCTCTTCCTCGAAAAGAAAATCGACGCCCTCCTCACTGGCCTCTGGCCCACCGTCGCCTCATGGTTCGTCGGCGGCATCGCCATCCTCGCCGTCTCATGGTTCAAACGCAACGCCTCCCGCGGCCCTCGCGGCGCTGGCCTCTCCATGGATGACATCACCCCGCGCATCGCCTTCGCCATCGGCCTCCTCCAGTGCGTCGCCATGTGGCCAGGCACCAGCCGCAGTCTCATGACCATCGTCGGCGGTCTCCTCTGCGGCCTCCACATGATCGCCGCCGTCGAATTCAGCTTCCTCCTCGGCATGGTCACCCTAACCGCCGCCGCCGGCTACAAATTCCTCAAGAACTACAAGGTCCTCTTCGAAGAATACTCCGTCACCGCCATGCTCCTCGGCTGCTTCGCCGCGTGGCTCTCCGCCTTCCTCGCCGTCAAATGGATGGTCGGCTTCCTCCAGCGCCGCGGCCTCGAACCCTTCGGCTACTACCGCATCACCCTCGCCGTCGTCGTCGCCGCACTCATCCTCTCAGGTCTCCTCCTCCCCCAATCCTGACTCCTCCACCTCCCTCCCCCTCACCCCATGTTCATTCACGACGACTTCCTCCTCCACTCCCCCATGGCCCGCCGCCTCTACCACGAGGTCGCCGCCCGCCAGCCCATCATCGACTATCATAACCACCTCCCGCCCGCTGACATCGCCTCCAACCGATCCTTCGCCAATCTCTTCGAAATCTGGCTCGAAGGCGATCACTACAAATGGCGCGCCATGCGCTCCAACGGCATCGCCGAAAAATTCTGCACCGGCAACGCCTCCCCCTACGACAAATTCTCCGCCTTCGCAGCCACCGTCCCCCACACGCTCCGCAACCCGCTCTTCCACTGGTCCGCTCTCGAACTGAAACGCTACTTCGACATCGACGACCTCCTCTCCCCGGCCTCCGCCGACTCCATCTGGAACACCGCCAACGCCCGGCTCCAGCAACCCGACCGCTCGGTCCACGGCATCCTCAAATCGTTCAACGTCGAGGTCGTCTGCACCACCGACGACCCCGCCGATTCCCTCGCCCACCACCGCGCCGTCAAAGACTCGGACTGCCCCACCCGCGTCCTCCCCACCTTCCGCCCGGACGCGCTCCTCCGCATCGGCCAACCCGAAACATGGAACCAGTACGTCGACCGGCTCGGCAAAGCCGCTAACACTGACACCTCATCCCTCGACAGCACGCTCGACGCCCTCGCCAGCCGTCACGAATTCTTCCACCAGCAAGGCTGCCGCCTCAGCGATCACGGGCTCACCCGCGCTCCCGCCGCCTTCTGCTCCCGCGAAACCGCCAGCGCCATCTTCGACAAAGCCCGCTCCGGTGCCACCGTCTCCCCGCTCCAACAGGACCAGTTCGCCACCTTCATCATGATCCGCTCCGGCGAACTCGACGCCGCCCGCGGCTGGGTCAAACAACTCCACCTCGGCCCGCTCCGCAATAACAGCTCCCGCGCCCTCCGCACGCTCGGCCCCGACTCAGGCTTCGACTCCATCGGCGATTCCTCCCAGGCAGAACCGCTCTCCCGCTTCCTCGACGCCCTCGACTCCGGCGGCTCCCTCCCCAAGACCATCCTCTACAACGTCAACCCATCCGACAACTACACCTTCGCCTCCATGTGCGGCAACTTCATGGACGGCCACACCCCTGGCAAAATCCAGTTCGGCTCCGGTTGGTGGTTCCTCGATCAGAAGGAAGGCATGGAATGGCAGATCAATGCCCTCAGCAATCTCGGCCTCCTCTCCCACTGGGTCGGCATGCTCACCGATAGCCGCAGCTTCATGAGCTTCTCTCGCCACGAATACTTCCGCCGCATCTTCTGCAACATCCTCGGCTCCGACGCCGCACGCGGCGAAATCCCCGACGACTTCGAACTCCTCGCCGCCCTCGTCCAGCGGGTCTGCTACGGCAACGCCAGCCGCTTCTTCGGCTTCTTCAACGGCCCGCTCCTCGCCTGATGCCACATCCTATCAAAACGCCGTGATCTCCTACGCCGAGGACGGCAACCCCAACCCTCATCCCCAGTACTTCGTCTGCGGACCCACATGGCACGCCCTCACCCAGCACTGGGTCCAGGGCGCTACCCTCGGCCCGCCCGACACCGCACCCCTCGCCTCCCTCGACCTCCCCGACGCCGAAGGTCCTCTCGTCTTCCGCGCCCGCATGATCCCCTCAGCCATCGACCAGATCCGCACGCGCCAGCGCGAGTTCGTCTCCGGTCTCTGGAAACGCAATGTCGTCGAATGGTTCCTCGGCAACCCGCGCAACGGCCGCTACATCGAGGTCCATCTCGCCCCGTCCCACCAGTGGTGGGCCTGCACGTTCCTAGCCGTCCGCCAGCCCGTCCACCCGGACGGTCACCCGCTCCCGCTCTCCCGCGTCATCCACCGCACCGCCGCCGGTGCCACCTCATGGGAAGGCGAGGTCCGCGTACCCGCCCAGGTCGTCTGCCAGCTCCTCGACGCCCCCTCCCTCGACGGGCTCCGCACGAACTTCTCAGCCGTCTGGTTCCCTCCCGGCGGCCACGCCTGCTACTACTCCCTCGCCCCGCTCCACGGCCCCAAACCTAACTTCCATCAGCCGGACCTCTGGCTCCCCCTCCACATCCCTTAATCGCCCTGGCGCTCCCCGCCATTCCATGGCTGATTCCAAGGGTGTCATCACCCTCAGCTCCCACCGCCGACCCCGTCGACGGACTCCCTGCCGCACCCCCGTGGAAAACCGCCGCATGGCGAGCCGGTCTCTGCTTCGTCTTCTTCATCGCCGGCTGGATCGCCTCCGCCGCCTCCCACCCATCCATCGCCACCGCCTGCTTCCTCGCCTCCTGCATCGTCGGCGGCATCGATCTCGTCGAAGACACCATCGCCGGCTTCAAAAACCACACGCTCGACATCCACTTCCTCATGCTCGCGGCCGCCGCCGCCTCCGCTCTCCTCGGCCACTGGCAGGAAGCCGCTCTCCTCCTCGTCCTCTTCTCCGGCTCCTCCGCCCTCGAAGACTACGCCAACTTCCGCACCGAAACCGCCCTCGCCTCTCTCTTCCGCGATGTCCCCAAAACCGCCCGCGAGGTCCTCCCCGACGGCTCCCTTCGCGAAATCCCCGTCGCCGACATCACCGCAGGCATGCTCATCAGTGTCCCGCCAGGCCAGCAGGTCCCCGTCGATCTCCGCATCACCTCCGGCCACTCCGAATGCGACGAATCCAGTCTCACCGGCGAAGCCCAGCCCGTCAGCAAACACCCCGGCAGCGAAGCCATGGGCGGTACCATGAATCTCTCCGGAGCCTTCACCGGCGAAGTCCTCAGGCCCGCCTCCCAGAGCGCCCTCCAGCAGATCATGGACCTCATCCGCAATGCCCAGCAGCGGAAGGCCCGCGCTCAGAACTTCACCGACCGCTTCGGCACCCGCTACACGCTCCTCGTCCTCGCCCTCTGCCTAGTCCTGTTCCTGGCATGGTGGCTCTGGGCCGGTCTCCCCGCCTTCACCACCCTCCCCGACGGCCGCGCCAGCGCCTTCCACCGGGCCATCACCGTCCTCATCGTCGCGTCCCCCTGCGCCCTCGTCCTCAGCGTCCCCTCCGCCATCCTCGCCGCCATCGCCAGAGGCGCTCGCTCCGGCGTCATCTTCCGCGGCGGCTCCACCATCGAAGACCTCGCCGCCATCGACACCATCGCCCTCGACAAAACCGGCACCCTAACCACCGGCGAAATGTCCGTCGAGGAAATCCACACGCTCACAGGTGCCGAACCCGCCCTCCGCCACGCCGCCTACAATCTCGCCCGCCAGTCCACCCACCCGCTCAGCCGCGCCATCGCCTCCCACCTCACCGCCTCCGCATCCCGCGAAGACCCGGAACACCTCACCAATGTCCCCGGCCACGGTGTCACCGGCATCCTCGCCGGCCACGAATGGGCCCTCGGCAAGCGCTCATGGATCGAGGAACGCTCCGGCACCATCCCCGTCACCGATAACGCCGAACGCCCCCCCGTCTCCTCCGAGGTCTGGATCACCGGCCCAGACGCCACCGGCTACTTCTCCCTCCGCGACCAACCCCGCGCCGAAGCCGCCGCTCTCCTCGCCTCCCTCCACTCCTCAGGCCTCCACTCGCTCATGCTCACCGGCGACCGCAAGGAAGCCGCCCAGGCCGTCGCCTCCATCACCGGCGTTCAGGAATTCCACGCCGCTCTCCTCCCCGGCGACAAAACCGCCATCATCGAAAAGCTCCAGCACGACGGCCACAAGGTCGCCATGGTCGGCGACGGGGTCAATGACGCCCCCGCCCTCACCCTAGCCAATGTCGGCGTCGCCATGGGGCTCCGCGGCTCCGACGCCGCCCTCCAGCAGGCCGACCTCGTCCTCGCCCGCGACCGCCTCGAAGCCTTCATCGACGCATGGCGCCTCAGCAGAAACGCGGTCCGCATCATGCGCCAGAATCTCGTCATCTCCCTCGGCACCGCCGCCACCATGGTCCTCATCAGCATCCTCCGCGAAATCCCGCTCTGGCTCGGCGTCCTCACTCACGAAGGCAGCACCGCCATCGTCGTCCTCAACAGTCTCCGGCTCCTCCTCCCTAACGCCATCGGCCGCCCGCGCTCATGACCGACGAAGCCTCTGCCCTCGCCGCAATCCTCGCGGCCCTCCCGCCTCCCGTCCCGGAATCCGTCCCCGTCGCCGCCTGCGCCTCGCGCTTCTCCCTCGTCGATCTCCACGCCTCCCTCCCTCTCCCCGGCTTCGATAACTCGGTCATGGACGGCTACGCCCTCCACGCCGACGACTGTCTCCGCCCCGGCATCACCCTAACCGTCTCCGGCGAGCAACCCGCCGGCCCGGACCTCGGCCTCTCAGTCTCACCCGGCCACGCCATCCGCATCTTCACCGGCGCTCCCCTCCCCCGCAACACAGCCGCCGTCATCATGCAGGAAGATGTCTCCGCTTCCCACGACGGCCGCTCCATCACCATCAACGATCCCGCCTCCCCCGGCGAATTCATCCGCCGCACCGGTGCCGATCTCTGCAAGGGCCAGCTCATCGCCGCAAAAGGCCAGCTCCTCTCCAGCGCTCACGCCGGCGTCCTCGCCTCCCAGGGCCTCGCCTCCATCACCTGCGGCCGCCAACCCCGCGTCGCCATCCTCTGCAACGGCAGCGAACTAACAGAACCCGGCACCCCCCTCCCCGCACCCGGCACGCTCTACAACAGCAACGGCCCCATGCTCGCCGCTCTCGTCGCCGCCTCCCGCACCGCCAGCTCCATCGTCTCCTCCCTCGCCGGAGACGACGCCCTCTCCCTCACAAACACCATCCGCTCCCACCTCGATTCCTCCGACGCCCTCATCATCGCTGGCGGCATGTCCGTCGGCGATCACGATCTCGTCAAACCCACCCTCGCCGCCCTCGGGATCCCCACCTCGTTCTGGCGGGTCCGCATCAAACCCGGCAAACCGTTCCTCTTCGGCATCACCCCCTCAGGCATCCCCGTCTTCGGCCTCCCCGGCAACCCAGTCTCCGCCTACGTCACCGCCTCCCTCTTCGTCCTCCCCGCCCTCCGCCGTCTCGCCGGTGCAGCCCACCCGGAAGCCCCGCGATTCCACGCCACCGCCGCCCACCACCTCCACAACCCCGGCGACCGCCCCCACTGGCTCCGCGGTTCCTTCAACCCCACCACCGGCACCTTCTCCGCCGCAGGCCTCCAGGAATCCCACGCCCTCGCCTCCCTCGCCCGCGCCAACGCCCTCGTCCGCCTCGAACCCAACGCCTCCATCGCCCCAGGCGATCCCCTCGCCGTCCTCCCCATGCTCTGATCACCCATTCCCTAACCGCCCCGCCTCTCCCCCGCCCAATCCCGCGCCATGGAACTTCTAGTTCTTAGGTGCCTGTGATTTCGACCAGCGATTCGCCAGCCTCGATCAAACTCCGGGCAGTGCTGAAATGTTTGGTGAAGATTTGTTGCAGCCGTGCCTCGCTGGTGTTGCCACAGGTCAGCCAGATGATTGGCGGCGGAGGACCGAGCCGGAGCTGAAGATCCACAAAGTCGCGATCCTTAGTGATCACCACAGCCATTGCTTTCGCTGCCTCATTGTAAATCGTTTCATCATCCGCGTCGCGCAATCCCACCTCGCGAACCGGGAAAGCGGCGATCTGAAACTGTCCGCTCAGCCAGTGCGCCAGACGCGGCGAAAGCTGGGCATCGAGCCAGACGATCATGCCGCGAGCACAGGATGGACCATGAAGCGATTCGCATACGCGACGCACGCACGGACATCGTCAGGCTCGATATCAGGCATTTCATCCACAATCTCGACCGCCGTGAGTCCCGCCGCCAGCAGGTCCAGAACGTCCGAGACACGGATCCTCATGCCGCGCACACACGGCCGACCCCCACAATGGCCGGGCTTGGCAGTGATACGATTCAACAAATCTGACATGGAAAGAGTGTCCCGCACCCGTGGCTGTCCCGCAACCCCAATCTCTGTTCTACGCACCACATGATGCGCCTACCCCTCTTCAGCGACAGCACCGACGCGAACCACTGCGTGCCGAATGGCAGCTTGAAACGATTCCTGCCATGTCCCAGTTTGGACAATGCAAGTCACCATTGAAGTCACCCCCTGCGAGGAGACCGGCGGCTACGTGGCGCGCTGGAATGATCCCGCTGGCGGCGGCATCTGCACCCAGGGCGACAGCTTTGCAGAACTGGATGAAATGGTGAGGGACGCCGTCAGTGGTTACTTTGCCGACCGGCCCAAACCGGAACGCATCCGCCTGCACTTTGTGCGGGACCCCGAACTGATCCCGGCATGAAACTGCCGCGCGATGTGAACGGCGTCGACGAGTCAAGAGTCCTCAGGCGTCTCGGCTTCGAGGAACAACGCCAGACCGTCCCATCCTTCTAGGCCGTGTTTCAGAAATCCCTCCAATCAGCGCATGCCGCCGTAGCAAGCGCAGCCCTCAACCCGGAGAACTCCCCCCTCGCCGTCCTCCCCATGCTCTGATCCCACCCTCACCCATTCCCTAACCGCCCCGCCTCTCCCCCGCCCAGTCCCCGCACGCTCACCTCCATCCACAACCGCTGGCACGGCACACAAATCCACATCGCCCCAATACCGCTAGCCCCACCCACCCCGGGTGCCCCCGTCTCCACCAGCGCCATCACCCGCTCACACTCCGGACACGCCGTCGCTCGCCTCCGCCCCCTCCCGCCCCGGCGCGCCACTTCCCAGATCCGGTTCGCCTCCCACGACGACACCCTCCGCCGGAACTGACTGAAATTCACCGACACACCCCCACATCCCCCGCACCACCACGTCAGCCCGCTCTCCTCCTCCCGCGCCATCAGCGCGACGCCGCATCGGGGACAATTCAAAGCCATCACCCCCAAAGTCTGCCCTATCCCCGCTCCCCTCGCAAGCCAGCACCTCCACCCCTCACACAGGGAAAAGACAGCAGAACGCCATTCAGGACAGGCCCCTTACTGGAAAGGCGTACCAGCACTAAACCACCACCGATGAAAAATCCTCTCCTCACTCTCACCCTCGCTGCCATCCTCGCCATGCCCAGTGCAACTCGGGCCGCGCCCAAAGGATCCACGTCCGCAATGCCCGACTTCACCAAAGGCGCGACGCTCGAAAATGACGCACCGCACGATTGGGCACTCGGGCCGACAGGCGCGCGCGGCTGGATTTTCACGGCGAATGGCCACTCACGGGATGCGCGGCAGATTCTCGTGACGGCGGTGGCCAAGGACTCGCCAGCGGCTGCGGTGTTGAACACCGGCGATGTCATTCTCGGCGTCGAGGGGAAGAACTTTTCCGGCGATGCGCGCATCCAGTTTGCCAACGCCATCGCGTCGGCGGAATCCGAAAAGGGCGGCGGCAAACTGCCGCTGCTCCGCTGGCGGGCGGGCATCACGGAGACGGTGGAAGTAGAGCTGCCAGTGCTCGGCAATTACAGCGCCACCGCGCCGTATGCGTGTGCCAAGTCGAAGCGCATTTACGAACTGGGCACCGCATCGCTCGCGCAGCGCATGAGCGACGCGAATTACGGCAAGGGAATGCACGGCATCGTGCGCGGCTGCAACGCGCTGGCGCTCCTGGCCGCAGGAAACAAGCTGTGGATGCCGCTCCTCCAGAATGAGGCAAAGTGGGCAGCAGACTTCACCGACAAAGGTTACCTCTCGTGGTCCTACGGCTACGTGATGATGTTCCTATCCGAATACGTGATGGCCACCGGCGACAAGTCGGTGCTGCCGGGGCTGGAACGGCTCGCGCTGGAGACGGCACGGGGGCAGAGCGCAGTGGGAAATTGGGGGCATCGCTTCTCTCCAAACGGCGTCAATCTCGAAGGCTACGGTGCCATGAATGCTCCGGGCCTATCACTCAGCATCGGGTTGGCGCTCGCCCGCGAGGCAGGCGTGAAACACGCAGAACTCGACGAAGCGCTCGTGAAGTCGGCCAGGATGCTGCGCTGGTTCGTCAACAAAGGCGCGATTCCCTACGGCGATCACCAACCGTTCTTCGCCCACGAAGACAATGGCAAGTGCGCCGCAGCGGCAGTGTTTTTCGACCTGCTCGGTGACCGCGAGGCCGCCGAGTTCTTCGCCAGAATGTCAGCCGCCGCCTACAGCGAGCGGGAACGCGGACATACCGGGAACTTCTTCAACATGCTCTGGGCGCTCTCCGGCGTCGCACGCTGCGGCCCTCTGACCACCGGCGCGTACTTGCAGGAACACGCATGGTATTACGACCTCGCGCGCGGCTGGGACACGAAGTTCCTCTACCAGGGCTCGCCCTCCGGCGAAGAGGAAAGCGGAGCCTATAACAACTGGGATTGCTCTGGCAGCTACCTGCTCGGTTTTGCCATGCCGCTGAAATCGCTGCGCCTCACCGGCAGAAAGCCCTTCGTCGTCCCACCACTCAACGCCGCGCAGACCGCCGAAGTCATCGCCGCCGGACGCGACTTCGCCTATCGCGGCGATGCCAATCTTTTCGAAAACCGCACCACGGAGCAACTCCTCGCCGGGCTGCAAAGCTGGTCGCCATTCGTGCGGGGACGCTCCGCCGCAGCGCTCGGCAAACGTGACGGCGACCACCTTCCTGTGTTGTTGACCATGCTCGCTGGGGAAAATCGCGATGCCCGCTACGGAGCCATCGAAGCCCTCGGCGCACTCGGCCCGCGCGCCGACGCCGCCGCGCCGCAACTCCGCGCAATGCTCACCGACTCCGACGTCTGGGTGCAGTGCCTCGCCGCCTCAGCCTTGCCCGAACTCGGCCCCGACGCCCGCAAAGCCAGCGTCAGCGACCTGCTCGCACTCACCGCCCGCACGAATCCCGCCGACCCGCGCCGCCAGGCCGTGCGCTACGCCAGCTTCTCTCTGTTCTCGCCGTTCCCAGGCGCACGCGGCCCGCGCAGCATCCTCGCGCAATCGCTCGACGGCGTCGACCGCGCCAAGCTCATCCCCGCCGTGCAATCACTGCTCATCCACGAAGACAGCGTGCCCCGCAGCGCCGCCGGCAAGACCTTCAAAAACCTCACCGACCAAGACCTCATCGCCCTCCTGCCCGACATCGCGCGCGCCATCGAAAAGATCGCGCCAAGCAACGAGATGTTCGGCGACGGCGTGCGCCTCGCCGGCCTCGACCTGCTCTCGCGCCTGCAAATCCGCGAAGGCATCGCCCTCTGCGTATCCGTCATCGAGCCTGACCGCTGGGGCATGAAGGACCGCATGAAAGGCTGCCTTAAATCACTGCAAAACTACGGAACCAACGCAAAGGATGTACTGCCGCAATTGCGCGAAACACGCTCCTACCTTGCCACGATCAAGAAGGTCAACGCGGATATCCTATCGGAAATCGACAAAGCCATCGCCGCCATCGAATCCAGCACCGCCACGCCCACCCTCGTCAGCCTCACAGAGTTCAAAGCACGTCCGTCCAGGTAACCTCCACAGGTCATGGAATGAAACCTCATCTCCTTTGTCTATTGATATCGAAACACCACACCCATGAAAAACGTGCTTCGACTCAGCCTCGCCCTCTGCTTCTTCCTCGCTGGCACGGCTCACCCCGCGCCACCGCCCAACGTCCTCTTCATCGCAGTCGATGACCTCAACGACTGGATCGGCTGCCTCGGCGGGCATCCGCAGTCGAAAACACCAAACTTTGACCGCCTTGCCGCAAGCGGGGTGCTCTTCAAAAACGCCTACTGCCCCGCGCCGTCGTGCAATCCGTCCCGCACCGCCGTTCTCTCCGGCGTGCCACCGCATCGTTCCGGGCTGTATCAGAACACACAGAAGCTCCGCGAGGTCATGCCCCAGGCGGAGCTCATGCCTCGCTGGTTCTCGCGCCACGGCTATTGGTCGGCAGGCTCAGGCAAGCTGCTGCACTACGTCATCGATCCACAGAGCTGGGACGATTACTACCCGGCGAAAGCGAACGACAATCCGTTCCCGCGCACTTTCGACCCGCCGAAACGCCCGCTGAATCTCCCGCGTGAGGGCCCATGGCAATACTCGGAAACCGACTGGGCCGCCCTCGATGTCACCGATGAGCAATTCGGCGGTGACTGGCTAGTGACTAAGTGGGTCGGCGAACAACTCGCCCGCGAGCACGACCAGCCGTTCTTCCTGGCCTGCGGCATCTACCGTCCGCACGAGCCGTGGTTCGTGCCGAAGCAATACTTCGAACCGTTCCCGCTCGACTCCATCCAGCTCCCGCCCGGTGTGAAGGAAGGCGACCTCGATGATGTGCCGCCCGTGGGCCAGAAAATCGCCCGCAACCGCTACTTCCCGCACATCCAGCAGCACCGGCAGTGGAAGCAGGGCATTCAGGCCTATCTCGCCTCTATCCATTTCGCCGACGCCATGCTCGGTCGCGTCCTCGCAGCCTTGGAGAAATCACCGCACCGCGACAATACCATCGTCGTCCTGTGGAGCGACCACGGCTGGCACCTCGGCGAAAAGGAACACTGGCAGAAATTCACCGGCTGGCGCGTCTGCGCCCGCGTCCCGCTCATCGTGCATGTGCCAAAAGGCGCGCCCGCTCTCCCGGAAGGCACCAGGGCCGGCGGCGTCTGCACGCGCCCTGTTAGTCTCGTGAATCTGTTCAGCACGCTCACCGAACTCTGCGCCGTGCCCGCCAAGCCGGACATCGAAAGCCTCAGCCTCGTCCCGTTGCTGCGCGACCCCTCCGCCCCGTGGCCGCACGCCGCCCTCACGCACCTGGACATGCCGGAAAATTACGCGCTCAGCACTGAACGCTGGCGCTACATCCACTACCGCGACGGGGGTGAGGAACTCTACGACATCGAAGCCGATCCGCACGAGTGGACAAACCTCGCCACCAAGCCCGAACACGCCGCAAAGCTCGCAGAGATGCGCACCCTCGCCCCGGACAAACCAGCACGTATCAGAATCAAGTGATTCTCCGCGGTCCCCATCAGACTCCCACCGCTCCTGCGAAACATGTCATACAAGTCCCCTCCTTGCTCCTCTCACCCCCCTTCCTTACAATATCGACATGACCTCCGGCCATCGCGCTTCCGACTTCCCCAACCCATTCAGACCTGCACCGCTCGCCCATCCATCGCCCATGAAGCTTCTTTTCTGCATTCTTACGGCATTGCTGTTCTCATTCCAATCCGCCGCAGCGGCACCGGCCATCGAACTCGGCGCGCCTTTCCGTGACAATGCCATCCTGCAACGCGACGCGAACGCGCCAGTCTGGGGCTGGAGCAGTCCAGGCACGATGATCACAGTGGAGTTCGCGGGACAGAAGGAAAGCGCTGCGGCTGGAGCAGATGGCCATTGGATGCTCAAGCTCAAGCCACTCACGGCCAGCGCTACGCCCGCCGAGATGCTCATCAGCGACGACGCAGGCAACAAACTCAGCGTGAAAAACATCCTCGTCGGCGAAGTCTGGCACGCCTGCGGTCAGTCGAACATGGAGTGGTTTGCCGGCAAGTCGCTCTGCGCAGCCCTGGCGCAGGAACTGGCGAATGCGAAGGACGAGGTCCCCATCAGAGAACTGCGCACCGACACCGTCTCAGCGCTCTATCCGCAGAGCAAGGGCGCCTCGGAGGCGGGATGGAAAACCACTCGCACAGCGAACGACTTCTCGGCACTGGCGCTCGCCTTTGCTCACGAACTCCACAAGGAACTCAAGGTTCCCGTCGGCATCCTCCTGACTTCCCACAGCAACACGCGCATCGAGGCGTTCACCGAACGCAAAGCCATCGAATCACATCCACTGCTCAAGCTGGACGCGGATCAGATCCTCGACGGCGATGCCACCACCGAGCAGGGCCGCGCCGCCTTTGAGAAATACTACCGCGACCTGAAAACGTGGCAGCAGGACTCCGCGGCTCTCGGCTTCCCCGTCGAGAAACCACTCAAGCGTCCTGACCTTCCCGGCATCGCAGGCCAGTGGCGCGGGCCGTCGCAGTTCTTCAACGGCAAGATCGCAACGGTCGTGCCCTACGCCATCCGTGGATCACTGTGGTGTCAGGGAGAATCGAACTCCAGCGACGGTCGGCTCTACGCGGCCCGCATGGAGGCGCTCGTGAATGGCTGGCGCGTCGCATGGGGCATGCCGGAGATGCCCTTCTACTTCACCCAGATGCAGAACTACGGCGACCCGGATTCCGCCGACGTCGCGTTCGCCGACATCCGGCAGGCGCAGCACCTCTTCTTCATGAACAATCGCAGCCACACCGGCATGATTGTCCAGACAGATCTCAATCCCGCGGCTCCCGGCAACATTCACTATCAAAACAAACTCCATCCCGGCATGAGGCTCGCCCGCTGGGCCCTCGCCAATGATTACGGACACAACATCGCCTTCACCGGCCCGATCTTCGAAAGTTACACCATCTCCGGAAACAAGGCCATCGTCTCATTCGAAAAAGCCAGTCTGTTCGGCGGACTCATGGTCGGCAGCAAAGGACTGGAGAAGGATCTCAAGGAACCTGACAAATTCGTCGAACCCGCGCGACCAACGCCCGGCGATGCCCTCAATCACTTCCGGCTCTGCGGCAAGGACCGGAAGTGGTACACCGCGGAAGCCGTGATCACCGGCGATACCGTCGTCGTGACATCGAAGGAAGTGCCCGAGCCCACCGGCGTCCAATACGCCTACAGCGCCGCGCCGATGAACGCGAATCTCTATAACAAAGCCGGCCTCCCAGCCACACCCTTCGCCGCGATCGATGGCAAGCTCATCTTCGAGGAGGATGATCCAGCCAAGGCTGCCGCGGAAAAAGCGCAGTACGCCCAATACACCGACGCTGATCACCCTATCTTCACCGTCGCAGCCTATTTCCGCAATGGCGCCATCATTCAGCGCAACCGGCCCATCCCCGTGTGGGGATTCGCCAACAAAGGCGTATCCGTAACCGTGACACTCGGCGGCGTCACTCAGTCTGCCGTGGCCAACGACCGGCAGGAATGGTCCGTCTCCTTCCCCGCACGGAAAGCCTCCACCGAATCGATCACCCTCGAAGCCAAAGCGAGCCACGGTCACACCACGTCAGTGAAGAACATCCTCGTCGGCGATGTCTGGTTCGTCACCGGCAGCACCCAACTCACCTCCGAACCAGCATGGGATCGCCGCGACAAACAAGCCCCCGCTCCCGAACCAATGCCGCTCGTCCGCGAATTCCGGCGGAGAACTTCCGCAAGCTCCTTCCCCACCCCGCGCAAACGTGGATTCGAAATCGGCGGCGACCGCAAGTATCAGGCCTTCTGGCAGTCCGCCGACTTCACCGACGAAAGCGACTGCGTCTCCATGTTCGCCTATCACTTCGCCAGAGCCCTCAACCGCCCCGGCATCCCCCAAGGCATCATCACCATGTCATCCGGTCACGCCAAGGAAATGGCCTCGCCGTTGTCATGGACCTCATTCGCCGGCCTCAAAAACTCAGCCCATCCCCCATTCCAGCCGCGCCTCGAGGCCCTGCTGCTTCAGGACCCCAACTCCGACGTCTCCCAAAAGGCCACCGCCGAATACGTTCAGTCCGTGAAAGCCGAAGTCGCAAAAATCGCCGCTCTAGCCAAAAGGGGCACCGCCCTGTCCTCCGCACCCCTGCAGTTCCCTCCATTCCCGGAACCCGGACGCGACGGCACCGTCAAACCCGACACCATCCCGACTCTCGCCCACAACTGGTGCCTCAGCCCACTCACACCAATGGCCGTCGCCGGCGTCATCTGGATGCCCGGTCAGTCCAACATCGGCTACTCCCCCGCCGACTACGCCGCCGAACTCGAAACCTACGCCCGCAGTCTGCCCGGCACCTTCGCTCAGGAAGAGGTTCGCTTCCTCCACGCCCAGCCGTCCACCACCCTCGTGCAAGGCATCACCGCACCAACCCTCGACAACGCCTCAAGCGTCGAGTTCGACCAATGGCCGATGTCCCTCCTCGATATCGCCACCCGACTCGGCATCGCCGCCAATCAGTAGGCATTGGGAAACCCACCGGAAAACACGACTCAAACCGCGCAGCCCGTCACGCCGCAGCTCCTCAGACACCACAACTGCTTCAGAGTTGCCCGCCTGGCTGATTCGGTTTATCAGCAGTCACCATGAAACAAGTCGTTCGAGCTCAATTCAGAACAATCGTTCCTGCGTTGCGTCACATGATCGGCGCGGTGTTCTTCGTGATGGGAACCGGGTTGCTCAACGCCCAGAACCTCGTGACGAACGGTGGATTCGAGAACGGATTCACGGGATGGACCAACGCAAGAAGCGGTTCCGGAAGCGCTTCCTTCTCCCTGGAATCCAACCTGCAATACGCCGGCACCAATGCTCTGAAGACCGTAGTCAGCAATCCAGGAGCCGATAACTGGAATGTGGAAACTCGCGCCCCGATCTTCACCGGCGTCGGCACCGGCAGATCCCTCAGCGTCACGTTCCGCGCCCGAGCCGCGACGGCCGGCACCATCATCAACGCCGCGTTCCAGAATGGAACAGGCACCTACAGAGCCCAGTCCTTCACCCTCTCGACGTCATGGACCTATTACACATGGAACCACACAACCATTCAGGATAGCCCGGGACTGAAGTTTCAGTATCGGTCCGCGGGAACCGTCTGGCTGGACCAAATCTCGGTCGTCGTCAATCCCACGCCGCCCGCTGGACTCGCCGTCACCCCCAATCTCGCCATGCGCCATCAGATCATGGACGGCATCGGCGGATCGATAGCGTTCAATCTGCCAGACTATGAAGCCCTGAGCGCCACGCAGAAAAACCAGATCGAAAACCTGCTCTACGACGACTGCGGCATCGATATCGTCCGCCACAGGACAGGCAACTCTCCTGCCCTGAACAACGAACTCGCCATGAGGGCTCAGAGGAATGGAGCCCGAAGCCTGTTGACCTGCTGGTCTCCCCCGGCTTCCCTGAAAAGCAATAACAGTATCATCAGTGGCACGCTCAGAATTGTCTCAGGCAAGTACGATTACGCCGGATTCGCGGATTGGTGGTACGCAAGGCTCGACGCATCCAACTGGATCCACGACTTCATCTCCATCCAGAACGAGCCAAGTTACGACCCCGGCAACAAAGAAACCTGCCGCTTCGTCGCGAGCGAGACCGTTCCCGCAACAGCGAGTGGGTCCGCCAGCTACCGGTTAGCCCTCGACGCAGTTCACAACAAGATCAGAAATGAACCCAAAAAGCCCCAATTCATCGCGGTCGACGCCGAAACCCACTCAGCTTTCAACTCGATCGCCCCGACGGTCTCCGGGTCCACTCATGTAAGCCACCTGGGATTCCACAACTACGGCTCGAATGACTTTGCCGGGGTTGAATCAAGGTACAATGGCAGGCGCGGATGGATGACTGAATGGGGGAAAGACGCCTCAGCCACGGACCCGGTTGGCATCAGGGAGAACTGGTTGCTTCTCCCCATGAATATTCACGAATCGTTAGTTGAGGCAAATGCCTCAGCCTACCTCGCGTGGCGAATGGTCCATGGTAACAACACAGGTCAGGTCTGGGCGATGCTCGGTGTGGAAAATCGACAATTCCAGGTCCAGAATTCCTTCCATTCCGTTAAGCACTTCGCAAAAGAGATCTCGCCCGGCGATCAGCGCTTCGAGATCACCAGAAGCGACACCAATACCGATGTCCGCATCTCCGGCTACATCAGTCGAAACGGGCGAAAGATCACACTCGTCGCACTCAATACCAGCACCGCCGCCGCCGGAATCTCCCTGCGCTTCCCCGGACTTCCAGTGCTTTCCATGAATGCATTTCAGACCAAGCAAGCCGACATGACCAACAATGTCCTCACCAATCCCTATCAGGCGCTCGGCTCACTGAATCATGCTCTCACCCAGACACTCCCGGCACAGTCAATCACCACCTACGTGATCACTCTCTCGGAAACCCTCAATCCCTACGACCCAGCCCTCCTCCGCGTGAACGGATTCGAGCATCGCGGAAATCAATTCTCCGTAACCATCCCCGCCCAACCCGGCCATGACTTCACTCTCTGGAAATCCACCAACCTCGCCGGGAACTCATGGCAAGAGGTCACCAATGCGGTCTCCACCGAGTCCGACGGACAATTGATCCTGACCGACCCAAACCCCGGCCCCGGCAAGGCCTTCTACCGCGTCGAACACGCCAAAGGCCTCTGAAAAGTCCCTCCGAACCGCACGAGACAAAACCCGTAATTAGTTAGCAACCGAGAGAGACTCACCGCTTCTTAAGCATTCTGAACCTCTCATTGCTGTTGATTGCCACGCCCCCAAAGGACGGGTCGAGGTCGGCATGAAGCCCTCCCAGCCGGTCAGCACTGGTCAGCACGGCCCCACCTCACCCTCGCACCAGTCGGGGGTTCGACCAATCGCCGAAATCCCGGCGCCAAATCGCCACCCCGTTGAGTGCGGCGGCGGCGAACCAGTAGGCTCCACCGAGAATCAGCCAAATAAAAGGATCCCTCACTTTGGTGCTCAAATGCGTGGCGATA
The DNA here is from genome assembly GCA_027483175.1 of Verrucomicrobiaceae bacterium. GTDB lineage: Bacteria > Verrucomicrobiota > Verrucomicrobiia > Verrucomicrobiales > V1-33 > V1-33. Next base: position 36,068 of record JAIXVE010000154.1, read on the forward strand.
CCTTTCATGAGCTGACATTGTAAGCTTGAATCTCGCTCAATTGCGCTACATTGTCACCTTTATCCCCGCCAATCGCACTCGCCGCCCAATCCACTGCTCAATGGACTCCGAACTTCTCAAGCAACTCGACCCTCGGCAGCTCGGCGAGCGATTGAAAGTCGCCCGCAAGGCGCGCGGGCTGACGCAGGAGGCTGTGGCGACGAAACTCGGCATTCTGCGAACGACGCTGGTCGCGATGGAAAAAGGCGACCGCCGGGTGACGCCAGGGGAACTCATCGAGATGGCGAAGATGTTCGGGCGGCCGGTGAGCGAGTTTGTTTCCAGGCGGGCAAACAAGGAACCATTCGTGCCGCAGTTTCGCCTGCCGCCGGGGCAGCAGAATGTGACCGAGAGTGAGCTTGTGACTGCGGCGATGGAATTGGAGAGTCTCGCGCGAGATTATGTCGAGCTTGAGGAAATCAATGCAGCCGTAATGCGCCCGATTTTCCCGCCCATGTATGCACTCGAAGTGCCCGGCGCGACGCCGGAACAGCGCGGCGAGGAGGTGGCTGCCGAAGAACGCACGAGGCTGGGACTTGGTGATGGTCCTATCGCAGACCTGCGCGTCCTGCTTGAGGAGGCAGTAGGCGTGCGGGTTTTCTACCTCCATCTTCCGCCTAAAGTGGGGGCGCTCTTCGCCTGCAATGATGACTTGGGCGCGTGCATCGCCATTAACCGCAATCATCCGCCGACGCGCGGTCACTGGTCGCTGGCACATGAGTACGGGCACTTCCTCACTACTCGCTATCTTGCCGATGTCAGCTTCACTCACGACCACTGGGGCAAGCTCGCGGCGGAGCGCTTTGCCGACGCGTTCGCAAAGAACTTTCTCATGCCTCGCACGGGCGTCTCGCGGCGGCTCTCGGATGCCATGCAGGCACTCGGCAAGGAGCGCCCGACCATCGGCACGGTGCTGTCACTCGCGCATCTCTACTGCGTCTCAGCTCAGGCCATGTTCCTTCGCCTGGAGGAACTGAAGCGTATCCCATCCGGCACGTGGAACACGCTCCGCGAGAAGCGCGGCTTCAAACCCGAACAGGCGCGCGCTGCGCTGGGCCTCGGCTCCGCGCATCGCGCTCCCATGCTCCCGCTGCGCTACCGCCAACTCGCCCTCAGCGCCTACGAAGTTAAGGAGCGACTAACAGAAGGTCAGCTCGCACGGAAGCTCCGCATGGGGCGTGTCGCTACCCGCCTCGAGTTGGAATCGTTGAGGTTGCTCAATGATGATGCTGGAAACGGGGCCAATGATGAGTTCGAGCCAGTCGAACTCAACCTTGCGGAACTTGTTCCCGCCTGACCGCAAATGAAGCTGCTCCTGAATGACAGCTCCGTCCTGCTGAATCTGCTCGCCACAAACCTTTTCCGCGAAATTGCAACACAAGCTGGTTGGCAATTCGCCATCTGCCCGGCGGTTCTGGCGGAAGTTGATGAATTGCGTGACGAACATTCAGGAGAACTGATACCGGTGGATCTCTCTACTTACATTTCATCCGGCCTGCTGCAGGTGCTCGAAATCACCGGCGACGAGGAACAAACCCTCTACGTCGCACAGACCATCGTCGTGGACGACGGAGAGGCGATGAGCATTGCCATCGCTGCTCACCGGCATCTGGAGCTGGCGATCGACGACAAGCAGGCTGCCAATCACACACGCCGAACGTTCCCGGAAATCCGCCTTTGGAGCACGCCGGAGATCCTCAAACACTGGTGCGAAGTCGGCGGCGCGGACCCCCAAACGCTCCAATCAGCGATTCGACTCATCGAAACCCGCTCTCGGTATTTCCCGGCGAAATCTCATCCGCTCGCGACGTGGTGGCAGTCCGCACGCGGGCCAGACTGAGGCCCGCAAACATGCCCCGTTCCTCCACCGACGCCGCAGGCGCAGATCTGCATCGAAACGTCGGTCGGCGGGGGCGGCTGCCCGCATTGCGGACAGGTTGCGGCTGGCGCAGCATTTGTCTTTCTGGAACAGCACGAGTTCGTTAAACCTTAATCATTCACAGCCCCTCCATGAAATACGCCACCTCATCCCTCGCCTGCGGCATCGGCCTTGGGCTTTCACTGAGCATGGGAACCATCAGCGCAATCGCCGCGCCGCCAGCACCCCCTGCTTCGCTCAGTGCGCAGGGCCAGCAGTTGCAGGCCCAGTATGAGGCGATGCTGAACGGATTGAAGGCGGGGCTCTCCAAAGCATTGCCGCCCGTTGATGATGCCGCGAAAGCGACGCTCCAGCAGGCCCGTGCCGCTGTCGCCAAAGCCACGGCCGACGCCCGCACGGCAAAAGACGCCCTCGGCAAAGTCGGCACCGCAAAGGCACTCGTGGATCATGCCAACGGCAAATGGCTGGGCGGCGCAGCCAAAGGAATCGCTGCGGCCGAGGCCGCCCTGAAAAAGGCCACCACAGACGCAGAGCGTGAGGCCGCGAACAAGGACCTAGCCAAGTGGCAGGCAGACAAAGAAGCCGGCATCAAGGCGCTCGCGGAGCGGCAGGCAGCACTGGAAGCGGCAAAACTTGAGGAACCAAAACTGGCCGCAGCGAATCAGGCCGCCCAGGATGCGCTCGCCAAAGCGCAGGCCGCCGAGCTGGCCGCGGCAACTGCCTCCCTCGAAGCCGTCGAGCCATTTCTCGCCAGCGACAAACTCGACGCGAAGCTCGTCCTCACCGCCGTGCTGGCGAACGCCACGCCAAAGGGGCTCGCGGAATTCGCCGCACAAGGCAAGGAACAGGCAGTCACCGTGACCACTCTGCTCGCTGACGAGGCCCTCATGAAAGCCATGCTCGCTGCCGGCGGGGCGAAGGACGGCATGTATGGTCAGGCAGCGCAGATTTATGCGGCCATTCAAAAAGCAAGCCCGCGTGCCAAGGACGGTCTTTACCAGAAGCTCGCCCTCGCCGTCAGCCTCGAACACGCCGTACCCATCAAACAGAGCAACCCCAAGGCCGCCACCAATGCCCCGGACACGGTTGACCCTCTGAAACGTTATCAGCACTTTGAAAAAGCGAGCCTAGCCGGTGAACTCGACCCCGCCTTCAAAACCCTCAACACATGGGAACTCCGCAACGTGGTAAACGGCGACGAGCCCGACGAAACGCTCGCGTGGGGCCGCGAGATGCTCCGCAACTACCGCCCCGATCACGTGCTGAACCCCGACTACGGCTGGCGTTATTCGCGCGCTGTCGCCACCGACGTGCGCTATGGCTCGCAGAACGTGAAGGACGATCTCCCGGAGCTGCAGCAATACCAGAATATCATCAAAAACGGCGGCATCTGCGGACGCCGCGCCTTCTTCGGACGCTTCATCCTGCGCGCCTTCGGCATGCCCACCACCGCCCGCCCCCAGCGCGGCCACGCGGCGCTTTCCCGCTGGACCCCTGACGGATGGGTCATCAATCTCGGCGCCGGTTGGGGCTGCCCCGAAGCCAAAGGCGTCATGGAATTGTCCGACACCGACTTCGTGCTGGAAACCCAGATCCGCAAGAACCCCGCACAACACGCCAAAGCCCTGCGCGCCCAGTGGGCCGCCGATGCCGTCGGCGAGCAGAAATACGTCAGCCTCAAACCCGGCTCGGGCGGCTTCTGGGGCATGATGGCGCTCTACTCGAAGAAAGCCGCCGTCGGCGACAAGTCCGCCACTCCAGCCGCGCTCGGCGAAAACCTCGGCGAGGCAAACGAGTCCGCCGAAGTCCGTTCCCGCGCCCTCGTGAAAGCCACCGTGACCGACGCCGACAGGAAGATCACCGTCGCCCCTAACGGCACCATCACCATCCCCGCAGCGGCCTGTGGCGGCGCTCAGATTCTCGGCAGCTTCGCCGGCGGCCATCAGATCTTCTCGGGCGGCGGAACCATCACCTGCGATGTCGAAATCCCCCGCCCCGGAAAGTATGCCCTCACAGCAAAAGTCGCCACCGTGCAGGACAACCCGAAAATGCAGCTCGTCGCCAATAGCACATCACCGGTCGACATCGCCATCCCTTACACCATCGGGAAATGGCAGCAGACGCCCGCCGCCGAAATCACACTCACTCAGGGCAAAAACAGCCTCCGCCTCACCCGCCCCGCCGAGAGCCGTGGTCTCACCATCAAGGAATTCACGCTGGCCCCGCTGAAATAGGCCGCGCCGCAGGAAAGCACCCCGATCAATAGCAAGATCTCCATGTCGAAGCCATCGAAGCCCACGGTTCCGTCCATCTTTGCCTGCCTGACGTTATTTCTCGCGGGAACCACTAGCGCTCGGAATCCCGCCCCAGCGGCACCGTATGACCTCGTCATCTACGGCGACTCGTCCGGCGCGGTGACGGCGGCAATTGCCGCAAAGCGCCAGGGTCGTTCCATCGCGTGGATCAATTCCACGAGATTCCCCGGCGGCATGAGTGCTAGCGGGCTGGGGGCCACGGATTTCCTCGGCAGACAGAACACCTTTGGCGGCATTGCGAAGGAATTCTATGCAGGCGTCGCGACAGCCTACGGGAAGGATTTCGTCCGCAGCTTCGAGCCACACGTGGGCAAGCAGGTGTTCGAGAAGCTCCTCACGGATGCTGGCATCGCACCCATCTACAACGAGCAACTCGACCGCACCCCTGGCAAGGGTGTGACGATGGAAGGCAAGCGCATCACAGCCATCACCACCCTAAGCGGAAAGACGTTTCGCGGGAAGATGTTCATTGATGCCACCTACGTCGGCGACCTCATGGCGGCGGCAGGCGTCACGTTCACCGTGGGGCGCGAGCCGGAGAGCCAATACGGCGAAGACCTCGCCGGCGTGCGCCGCGGCGACACAAAGCCGCGCGTCCATTACGGGCAGAAAGACAAGGACCACTTCGTCTCGGCGGTCGACCCGTATGTGAAACCCGGCGACCCGGCGAGTGGGCTGCTTCCCCACGTCGTTCCCGGCGAGGGTCTCGTGAACGGTCAGGGCGACAAAAAGATTCAGGCCTACAACTACCGAGTCTGTCTCACAACCAATCCCGCCAACCGCATCCCTATCGAAAAACCGCCCGGCTACCGCGACATTGACCACGAACTCCTGCTGCGGAACTTCGACGCCGGCGACCCGCGGATGCCCGCTCTCATCGAACCGCTCGAAGGCAACACACAAAAGGTCGACTGGAATAACATGCACGCAGTCGGCTCCGACTTCGTGGCCGCTAACTACGCGTATCCTGAAGCCAGCTACGAGCTCCGCCGCGAAATCGAAAAGGCCCATGAAACCTACATTCGCGGCTTCCTCTGGACGATGGCGAACAGCCCGCGCGTGCCGGAAAAGCTCCGCCAGCGCGCCGCTTCGTTCGGACTCCCGCGCGACGAGTTCACCGACAACGGCGGCTGGCCATGGATGATCTACATCCGCGAGGCGCGCCGCATGGTCGCCGACTACGTCATGACCCAGGCCGATTGCATCGGATCCCGCAAAGCACCGGATCCGGTCGCGCTCGGCTCGTTCGGCATGGATTCGCATGCGGTGCAGCACATCGTCACTTCGGCGGGCACCGTGCAGAACGAAGGCGTCATCTGGCGCGTGCCGCCCCGCCCTTATGGCATCTCGTATCGCGCCATCATCCCGCGGAAGGGCGAATGCGAGAATCTCCTCTCGCCCATCTGCATCTCGGCCTCGCACGTCGCCCACGGCTCCATCCGCATGGAACCCGTATTCATGGCCCTATCGCAAAGCGCCGCCATCGCCGCAGGCATCGCCCTCGACCAGAATCTAGCCGTGCAGAACGTGCCCTACGACCTCCTGCGGGCAAAGCTCGAAGCCGCGAAGCAAGTCGTCAGCACCCCCACCCGCCCTCCCGCGCCCAACCGCAACGCGGATCGCGCCATCGACCTGACCCGCCGCCCGGTAGAACTCGCCCGCGCCGCCGTCGCCCCTGCGCCCGCAGCCCAGATCTCCCGTTGATCGCTCGTCCCAATATCGGATACGCGGATGAAAGCGCCGGCTGGATCAACACGAATTCAGAAAGGCACTTCCCTGCCCGCTTTCGCGCAAACCACACCACGACCCAGATGACGCCGCGCCTCATGACCCGCATCGGATTGGCTCTGTCGTCCACCGCGCTCGCCCTGTCTGCTATTGCCCCGGTCTCTGCCGCTGAGACGCCAGCCCCGACGCCGGATCGGAAATCACCGGATTTCGCCACGCAGATCCGGCCGATTCTTTCCAAATACTGTTTCGCCTGTCATGGCCCGGATGAGGCCAAGCGCAAAG
>JAIXVE010000298.1 GCA_027483175.1 Verrucomicrobiaceae bacterium
CCATGGCGCATCGCCGCAACATTCATTCCAAACATCCACCCCTCGGATTTCCACATCCACACATGGTGGGGATACAAAACAGGAACCCACCATGAGGTCGTCTTTCAAGCTCCCGGAAACCATCCCGAAATCCGGCTGATTTCCCTGAAGTCACTCGCCGAGGCAACCGATTGGAAGCTTCAAATCACCACCCGCCTCACTCAGGCCTCACCAGACACAACCATCTAACACATAACCACCCCCCACCCGATGGCGGCGTCCGCGCCTGATATCGCCGCCTCCCGCGACTCCCACTCACCACCGCACCGCCAGCCCCACTGAACCCCCAAAACCATCTCCGCCCATCCGCGAAATCTGCGGTTCCCCCAAACCCCTCCACCCCTCCCCCCCTTCGCATCTCCGCACGAACCCCTCTCCCCACAAGCCCACCTCCACCATTCCGAATTTACTATTTACTATTTTCCATTTTCAATTTCTCACCCGCTCACAACCACGGAGCCAGAGCCTCCAGCGCCTCCCCACTAGCATCAATCGAATACTTCGCCGCCGCCCGCAGCCGCACCCGCCCCCTCCCACTCCGGATGCTCAGCACCAGCGCCCGCCCGCCCGGATGCCGCACCGCAATTCCCCGGATCTGCTCCAGTTCCTCCGACCCATCCCGCTCACTGTCCAGTTGCAGCTCGATCGCATCCGCAGGAATCCCGCCACCCGCCGCCACCACCGGCTTCGCCACGCCATTCCCGTTCCTAACTGGCTGTCCTCCTCCACCTCCAGCCACCGCCACCCCCGGCACCAGCTCCTTCAGACTCTGCGCCACCAGCTGCAGCGACTCCGTCCTGCTGTCCTGCTCCACCTTCGCCGTCACCTCCACCACACTCCCCTTCGTCAGGGTCTTCCCGAACTTCTCAAACTCCTCGCCCCACACCATCATCTCACGCGTCCCCGTGAAATCCTCCACCCGCAGAATCGCAAACTGCTTCCCGCTCTTCGTGTACTTCACGGTCACATCCGCCACAAACACCCCGAACTTCGCCTTCTTCCGCTCCTTCTCCGTCAATTCCTCCAGCTCCCCGATCTTCCGGTAACCCCCGCGCTCCAGCGTCCCCCGGAACCTATCCAGCGGGTGCCCGCTGATGTAGAAACCTAGCAACTCTTTCTCGTCCGCCAGCATCCTCTCCTGCGGCCACACTTCCACCTCCAGCCCGTCCGCCTGCGGCGGCGGCGACGACACCTCATCCAAGGCATCCCCGAACAGCGAAATCTGCCCGCTCGCCCGATCCTTCTGCGCCGACGCACCCGCCGCCAGCACTCCCTCCAGCCGCGCAAACAACAACGCCCGGTGCTCGCCCGCCCAGTCAAACGCCCCCGCCCGCACCAGACTCTCCATCAGCTTCCGGTTCACCACCCGGCTCTCCACCCGCCGCGAAAAATCATCAATGCTCCGGAACTCCCCGCCACTCTCCCGCTCCTTCAGCATCAGCTCCACCGCCCCTTCACCAACCCCCTTCACAGCCGCCAGCCCGTACCGGATCCCCTCGCTCCCGTCCGCTAGCCGCTCCGGCTGAAATCCTAACCCGCTCCGGTTCACATCCGGCGGCAGAATCCGGATCCCCATCGCCGCACACTCCCCCACAAACACTGCAATCTTGTCCGTGTTGCTGATTTCATTGCTCAGCACCCCGCACATGAACTCCACAGGGTAGTTCGCCTTCAGATACGCCGTCTGATACGTCACCAGCCCGTACGCCGCCGAGTGCGACTTGTTGAACCCGTACCCCGCAAACTTCTCCAGCAGGTCGAAGATCTCATTCGCCCGCTTCTCCGGAATCCCGTTCGTCTTCTCACACCCCTCCACAAAAATCTTCCGCTGCTGCGCCATCTTCTCCGGATCCTTCTTCCCCATCGCCCGACGCAGCAAGTCCGCCGCTCCCAGGCTGTATCCGCCTAGCAAATTCGCCGCCTTCTGCACCTGCTCCTGATAAATCAGAATCCCGTACGTCTCCTTGCTCACCTCCTCCATCAGTGGATGCAGATACTCCACTTTCGCCTTCCCCTTCTTCCGGTCAATGAAGTCAGGAATCAGATCCATCGGACCCGGCCGGTACAACGCCAGCAAGGCAATGATGTGCTCGATCGTCTCCACCCCGAAATTCCGGCACAGATTCGCCATCCCTCCGGATTCAAGCTGGAACACCGCCACCGTCGCCCCCCGGCTCAGCAACTCGAACGTCTTCCGGTCATCCAGCGGAATGTCCTCAATCCGGAACTCCGGAGTGTGCCGGTGAATCAGCTTCACCGCATCATTGATCACCGTCAGGGTCTTCAACCCCAGAAAGTCCATCTTCAGCATCCCTAACTCCGTCAACGGAGCCATCGCAAACTGCGTCACAATATCCCCTTCATTCCCCCGCGTCAGCGGCACATACTCCGTCAGATCGCACGACCCGATCACCACCCCCGCCGCGTGCACCCCCGTCCCCCGCGTCAACCCCTCCAGCTTCGCCGCCGATTCATAAAGATTCGCCACCGCATGGTCCGACTCAATCGCCGCCTTCAGCTCCGCACTCTTCTTCTTCGCCTCAGCCAGCGTGATATTCAATTCCTGCGGAATCATCTTCGCCACCCGGTCCACATCCCCATACCCCATCCCCATCACCCGCCCCACATCACGAATCACACTCTTCGCTCCCAGCGTTCCAAACGTGATGATCTGACTCACACATCGCTCGCCGTACTTCTGCCTCACATAATCAATCACCTCCGGCCGCCGCGTCTGACAGAAGTCCACGTCGATATCCGGAGGACTCACCCGCTCAGGATTCAGGAACCGCTCGAAAATCAGTCCGAACCTCAGCGGATCGCAATCCGTAATCCCTAACGCATAAGCCACCAGCGACCCCGCCGCCGACCCCCGCCCCGGCCCCACCGGAATCCCATGGTCCTTCGCCCACTTGATGAAGTCCCACACAATCAGAAAGTAACTCAGGAACCCCATCTTCTCCATCACGTCCATCTCGTAGTTCAACCGCTCCTGCAGCACCGCCCCGTCCGCCGCCGCTCCATACCGCCGCCCTAACCCCTCACGGCACATCCGCCGGAAATACTCACCCCGCGGCGTTCCGTCAGGACTCTCGAACTGCGGGTACTTCTCGCTGCTCGACGAATCCAGCTTGATCTTCAGATCCACCTTCTCCGCAATCTCCAGCGTGCTCCACAACGCCTGCGGCACATGCCGGAACAGCTTGATCATCTCCTTCGGCGTCTTGAAATACACCTCCTCGCTGTACCGCATCCGCTTCTCGTCCAGCACCATCTTCCCCGTCCCGATGCAGATCAGCACGTCATGCGCCTGATGATCGTCCCGATTCAGATAGTGCACGTCATTCGCCGCCACCGGCTTGATCCCGAACTCATCCGCCCACTCCAGCAGCTGCCCCGTGCACTTCCGCTGCAGCTCCGCCACCTCACCACTCACATGATCGTGAATCTCCAGATAGTAATCCTCACCCCAGCGCTCCCGGAACTTCCCCACCAGATGCTTCGCATGCGCCACCTGCCCGCCCCGGATGCTCTCGTTCACCTCCCCGTTCAAGCACCCCGACAGCACAATCAATCCATCCCCGTGCTCGAACAGCGACTCATGATCCGTCCGCGGCTTGTAATACTGGCCCTCCAGATGCGCCTCGCTCACGATCTTTGTCAGGTTCCGGAACCCAACCTCATTCTTTGCCAGCACCGTCAGATGATAATTGTTCTTCTTCCCGCTCACCTCCGCCCGGTGCGTCTTCGCCACCCCCTCGCCGCACACATACAACTCGCACCCGATGATCGGCTTCACCCCCGCCTTCTTCGCCGCCTGATAAAAATCAATCGCCCCGAACAGATTCCCGTGATCCGTCATCGCCACCGCAGGCATCCCCAGCTTCGCCGCCTTCTTCACCACGTCGTCAATCCGGCACGCCCCGTCCAGCGTCGAATACTCGGTGTGCAGGTGCAGATGGACAAACTGATCGGGGAGCGCAAGGGCCATCCCCTCAGCTAATCCGCCCGCCGCGGAAGGCAAGTGCGTCACCCCAATTCCTCCACACGCCCCCCCTCAACCGTCCCCTTTCCCCCCTTCATCCACCCCTCATTCCCGTCCCCACGCCTCATTATACCGGTGCGCCTTCCCCAGCGCGTCCCGCAGCGGATCCGCCCCTTCCCGGCAGTACCCCGCATGCAGATGCCGCCGCCACCCCTCCGCCCACCGGAATGCCCCCGACTCCTTCCCCATCGTCTCGCAGAACCCCTGCATGATCTTCAGATACGAATCCATCCCCTGCGTCTCGTCCAGCCACTGCTTCTGACTCTGGTGCGCCGCCAGCGCCGCCGTCTTCTCCTCCATCACCCCCGTCACATCCACCCACGCCTCAGGATACACCCGCCGCCCAAACGTGTCCGACAGCATGTGCGGCATGCAGTGATACAAAGTCACCTCCCCCTCCGCAGGCACCCGCGGCGGCGTCGTCCGGTAATTCGGAAAGGTCTTCGCAAACGCCGCCGTCACCGCCAACCGGCACGTCTCCGTGTGGTCCTCCATGTAATCCACCGGCGGATGCGTCAGCACCACCCCCGGATTCACATCCCGGATCACCGCCGCCACCCGCCGCACATTCGCCGCCGTGTACGCAATCTCAAGATCATGCGAAATCGGAGGGTGCCAACCCGCTCCCATCAGCCTCGCCGCCTCCCTCGCCTCCACACGCCTCACCTTCCGCGTCTTCGCCTTCGTCATCACCGTGCTCCCCAGCGACCCCGATGACAGATTGAAACAGTGAATCTCCCATCCCGCCCGCCGCAACTGCAGCAAGGTCCCCGCCATGTGAAACTCAATGTCGTCAGGATGCGCAGCAATCGCAATAGCAGTACGGTTCATGCCCCCACCAAACCTGCTCATCCTCTCCGGAAAAGCGGAATGCTTAGCGCTTCCACGGACCGCTCCCCATGCGTGAAAATAGCCTGACCTACCCCAAATCACATGCTCCCGCTCCGCCCCGTCTGCGCCGCTATCCCCGCCGCCCTCCTCGGCTGGTCATGGCTCGCCGCCGACGACGCCTCACCCCAACCCTCCATCTCCCGCCAGCCAGACGGCGATATGCTCGTCTCCCTGCCCTCCGCCCCGGGCACCACCCTCCGCCTCGAAACCAGCACCGACCTCCTCAACTGGCAACCCCTCGCCACCACCACCGCCACCAACTCCTCCATCCAGCACCGCGACAGCGCCGCCGTCTACCACCCCTCCCGCCACTACCGCTTCACCCCTGCCGCCCCAGGAGCCCTCACCGGCGACCACCTCGCCACCTCAGACGGCGACATCCTCATCCGCCCCATCAACCACGCCTCCTTCCTCCTCCAGTGGAAGAACACCACCATCTACTGCGACCCCGTCGGCACCGCCTCCCTCTATTCCACTCTCCCCAAGGCCGATGTCGTCATCATCTCCCACAGCCACAGCGACCACTGGAGCAGCTCCACCGTCTCCTCCATCCGGAACCCCGCAGGCTGCGCCATCTTCGCCCCCCAGGCCGTCGCCAATGCCATGAACACCACCCTCCGCCCGCTCACCACCATCATGGCCAATAACACTTCCACCTCGGTCCGCGGCTTCTCCATCAGCGCCATCCCCGCCTACAACTCCAACCACCCCGTCGGCTCAGGCAACGGCTACGTCCTCACCATCGCCGGCACCAGACTCTACTTCAGCGGCGATACCGGCGACATCCCCGAAACCCGCGCCCTCACCAACATCGACGCCGCCTTCCTCTGCATGAACATCCCCTTCACCATGAACGTCTCCAGCGCCGTCTCCGTCGTCCGCGCCTTCCGCCCCCGCATCATCTACCCCTATCACTACCGCAATCAGGACAATTCCCTCGCTGACCTCCGTCTCTTCGAAGACCTCGTCAGCACAGACCTCGGCATCGAGGTCCGTACCCGCCCATGGTACTGATCCCAATCCCTCATCACCCCTAACATCCTCTCTCCCCATGTCTCCTCTCCCCTCCGCCCTCCTCGCCCTCTCCCTCCTCGCCGCACCCTCCCGCGCCGCCGAAATCACCACCATCGCCGGCAACGGCAAACCCGCCACCGCCGGCGACGGCGGCCCCGCCACCTCCGCCTCCCTCCACGACCCCTTCGGCATCACCCGCGGCCCCGACGGGCTCCTCTACGTCTGCGAATTCAATGGCCACGCCGTCCGCCGCATCGCCGCCGATGGCTCCATCTCCACCGTCGCAGGCACCGGAAAACCAGGATTCTCCGGCGACGGCGGCCCAGCCACCTCAGCCCAACTCAACAAACCCCACGAAATCCGCTTCGGCCCCGACGGTGCCCTCTACATCTCCGACATGTCCACCCACACCATCAGGCGCGTCGACATGTCCACCGGCACCATCTCCACGTTCGCCGGCACCGGAAAACCAGGCTTCTCCGGCGACGGCGGCCCAGCCTCCTCCGCCGCCCTCAACGACCCCATCGCCATCGAATTCTCCCCAGACGGCCAATCCCTCCTCCTCTGCGACATCGGCAACCAACGCGTCCGCTCCATCGACCTCAAATCCCGCATCATCACCACCCTTTGCGGCAACGGAGCCAAAGCCCCCACCCCGGACGGCGCCCCACTCTCCCCAGCCACTCCCCTCCACGGCCCCCGCACCATCACCTTCGACCCCAAAGGCAATCTCTGGCTCGCCCTCCGCGACGGCCACACCATCTTCCGCGCCAGTCTCTCCGACCGAATCCTCCACCGCGTCGCCGGCACCGGCAAACCCGGCTTCTCAGGCAACGGCGGCCCAGCCTCCGCCGCCTCCCTCTCCGGCCCCAAAGGCCTCGCCTCCGACTCCCGCGGCCGCATCTACATCGCCGACACCGAAAGCCACTCCATCCGCGTCATCGACCCAGCCTCCGGCCTCATCTCCGTCGTCGCAGGCACCGGCTCAAAAGGCCACGCCTCATCCTCCAACCCTCTCCAGACCCAACTCGCCCGCCCACACGGGGTCTTCATCGACAAAGACGGCAGTCTCTACATCGGCGATAGCGAAAACCACGTCGTCCGCCGCGTCACCGGGCTCAACTGACCCCGCCCGCGCGCCCTAACCCATGCACCCGCATCCTCCAGCCTCCCCGCGCGGCACCCTCGACGCCGTCGTCTTCCTCTCCGCCGCCCTCTTCATCGCCCTCCCGGAATCCATCCTCATCTGGTTCTCCTCCCTCCGCGAAAGCGACGCCTTCTGGACCAACGCCGGCGGCTACTCCCTCGGCATGCGCGACACCGTCCTCCTCTACTACTACCCACTCGCCGCCCTCGTCCTCCTCCTCCTCCTCGGCCTCACCGCCCTCTTCATCTCCGAACTCCACCCGCCCCTCACCCTCCTCAAACTCAAACTCGCCGCCCTCCTCGCCTGCTGGGGCCTCTTCTTCAGCTCCCTCGCCATCTC
>JAIXVE010000193.1 GCA_027483175.1 Verrucomicrobiaceae bacterium
GCCATCGCCGCCATCCTCCTCGCCGTCGAATCCGGTGCCCAGGCCGTCCTCATGGCCCCCACCCGCATCCTCGCCTCCCAGCACGCCCTAACCTTCCACCGCTGGCTCCATCCCCTCGGACTCCGCATCGCCCTCCTCACCGGAGCCCGCTCCGACGACTCCACTCCCTTCTCCCCTCTCTCCGCAGACGCACCCCCTCACATCATCATCGGCACCCACGCCGTCCTCCACGGCAACCGTCTCGCCAACCCAGGCCTCATCGTCATCGACGAACAGCACAAATTCGGCGTCGCCCAGCGCAACGCCCTAGCCGCCCAGTCCTCCGCCCCGGACGTCCTCGTCATGACCGCCACCCCCATCCCCCGATCCCTAACCATGACGCTCTACGGCGATCTCGACCTCTCCACGCTCGACGAAATGCCCGCAGGCCGCCAGCCCATCACCACCGCCGTCCGCATCAATCCAGACCCAGTCCAGATCGCCGCCTTCCTCCGCTCCCAGTTCGCCGCCGGCCGCCAGGCCTACCTCGTCTTCCCGCTCATCGACGAAAGCAGCTCGCTCGCCGTCCGCGCCGCCACCCGCGAAGTCGAAACATGGCGCACCCGTCTCCCCGACCACCAGCTCGGCCTCCTCCACGGCCGTACCCCCGCCGACGAAAAAGACGACCTCATGGAACGCTTCCGCGCCAACTCCATCCACGCCCTCTGCGCCACCTCCGTCGTCGAAGTCGGCGTCGATATTCCTAACGCCTCCGTCATCCTCATCTTCGACGCCGATCGCTTCGGCCTCGCCCAGCTCCACCAGCTCCGCGGCCGCGTCGGCCGTGGCCCCCACAAAAGCTTCTGCATCCTCATCACCAACGGCGAAAACCCGGACACCACCGCCCGACTCCAGCTCCTCGAAAAAACCTCCGACGGTTTCGCCGTCGCCGAAGCCGACCTCCGCATCCGTGGCCCCGGCGATCTCATGGGCACCGCCCAAAGCGGGCTCCCCGACCTCCGCCTCGGCGACCTCATCCGCGACGCCCCACTCGTCAGAACCGCCCGCCGTCTCGCCTCCTCTATCCTCGAAGCCGATCCCTCCCTCTCCGGCCCCCACCGCCATCTCCTCCCGCTCCTCTCCCCTCCTCCCGAAACCCCTCCATCCCCAGCCTGATCCCCACGCAGCCACGGCGTCACCACCGCTCGACAATCCCTCCACCCATCTCTACCTCCACCCCATGCAACCAGCCTCCCGCCGCTCCTTCATGAAAACCGCCGCCGCAGCCGCCGCTGCCATCCCCGTCGCCTCCTCCACCGCCACCGCAGCCGACACCACCGCTCCCATCAAACTCAAACTCGGCTTCGACAACTTCTCCATCCGCGCCCTCGGCTGGAAAGCCGGCGCCGTCCTCGACTACGCCGCCACCCAGAAGGTCGACGCCCTCCTCCTCTCCGACCTCGACGTCTACGAAAACCACTCCGACGCCTACCTCAAAGACCTCGCCAGGAAAGCCAAGGACCTCGGCATCTCCCTATACGCCGGCACCGGCGGCATCTGCCCCTCAGGCCACCGCTTCGACAAAAAATGGGGCACCGCCGAAGAACACCTCCGCCTCCTCATCCGCATCGCCTCCCTCATCGGCTCACCAGTCGCCCGATGCTACCAGGGCTTCGCCGAAGACCGCCGCAGCGAAGGCGGCATCTTCGCCCGCATCAAAGACACCGTCAAAACCCTCAAGGCCATCAAATCCTCCGCCACCGACGCAGGCGTCAAAATCGCCGTCGAAAACCACGCCGGCGACATGCAGGCATGGGAACTCCTCACCCTCATCGACGAAGCCGGCCGCGACTTCACAGGCTGCACCATCGACAGCGGCAACGCCACATGGACCCTCGAAGACCCCATGCAGAACCTCGAAATCCTCGGCCCAGTCACCCTCTGCAGCGGCATCCGCGATAGCATGATCTGGGAAGACAACGACGGCTGCCAGGTCCAGTGGACCGCCATGGGCGACGGCATCATGGACTCCAAAGCCTACGCCCGCCGCTTCGCCGAACTCGCCCCCAACGCCCCCTTCATCCTCGAAATCATCAGCGGCTTCGCACGCCCCTCCTCCTACCTCAAACCAGACTTCTGGCAGGGCTACGAATCCGTCCGCGCCCCAGAATTCGCCAAATTCCTCGCCCTCGCCAAACGCGGCAAAGCCATCCCCTCCTTCCAACCCTCCGGCGACCGCAAAAAAGCCGAACAGGAATACCAACTCGCCCAGCTCGAACGCTCCATCCGCTTCTGCCGCGACTCCCTCAACATCCGCCCCGCCTGACCAGCCCACAGCCCCCACCATTGCAAGCATTGGGGTCACAGGCATCCCGCCTGTGACCTCAATGCCAAAGTCTCCCCACACGCAAAGTGGTACAGGCATCCTGCCTGTGACCTCAATGCCGAAGCTCATCAAACCAGCAGCAGCCGAAGCACGCAACGTGGTACAGGCATCCCGCCTGTGACCCAAGAGCCCCCCTCTCCCCACACGCCCCACCCCTTCCGGCCCAACGGGCCCCAAGAACCAAGCCCAGGGACGCCGCAAAGCGAAGGCCCTTGGATGCCCCGATTATACATCCCTGCGCCCCAACGGGGCGCTAAAACACAGCCCACGCCATCCCAGAGGCCAGGCCACTTGCACCACCCTCACCCAGCGCTAGGCTGGCACGCCTCACCTCCTCCGCGCCCAGAACATCCACCCGCAGCACCATGAAGCCGCTCCTCACCGCCCTCATCGCGTTCGCCATGGGAAGCACCGCCCGCACGCAGGCCGCGTGCACCATGTGGAACGTCCCCAGTGACTATCGCAACGGTTTTGGCGACTGCGAGACCGCACCAGGCGTGATGATTTTCGCACCTTTCAGCGGCTCCAAGCGCATTACCACTGAGCCGTTTCTTCAATACCTCGAATTCAAGCTCCCCTACGCCCAACGCAGCGACAGCCCATGGGCCGCCGGCATCCGGCAGGGCAGCATCTACGTCGAAGACTTCGAAGACGGCCTCGTCAATACCCCGGGCCTCGCCATGACCCTCGGCATCATGAGTCCAGGCGGCAGCGTGGACGAGGACGATGGCATTCTTGGCAATCAGGACGACGACACTTTCCATGGCAGAAACTGGTATGCCGGAGCCTCAGGTCCGTCTCTCACAGCACGGGCGGAGTTCACCTCGGATGCCTCCGGCCACTACCCAACTTATGCGGGATGGGTCATCGACACCTACGAGGACCAGGATGCTTTCTTCGAAGC
>JAIXVE010000106.1 GCA_027483175.1 Verrucomicrobiaceae bacterium
ACAGCATGGCGGATTATCTACTGAACAAGCATGTCCGTACAAGCACGGGGACGTTGCCTTATTTTGGAAAAGCGACAACAAATCTTGTTCTGGTGGATTCACTAGGAATGATCTGTCCATTTCTCACGGAGTATGGAATACGACGATCGAATCCAAAAGCAATTGAACTTGCCGGCAGGCAATTGGAGGAATATCTGTCCAAAGGAATGGATGAGAATCTGAACATGCCATATCATGCCTATGACCTTGAGAAGAAAAGGCATTTGGGAATGGTCGGGTGGACGAGAGGGATGGGATGGCTTCTGGTTGGAATGGTCGATAGTTTAAAAGCCTTGAGGGAGGCGGGTCAGGATAATCCCCTGCTCGCAACAAAGATACCCCTGCTTTTGGGGACGACCTTTTCAGAACAAAGGCAAAATGGTCTTTTTGGATGGGAACTAGTGAATCCTTATTGCGACGTTGATACGTCAGGAAGCGCGATGATCCTCTATTCCCTCGAACGGGCGATGCAAATGAATCTTGTTTCCGGAGATTACGATAGTAAGGCGGAAAAATTAATGATGGGGCTGATGGAGAATACGACGGTCAAGTTCGAAGTCATCAACAGCCTTGCAGACTGCCAGGGGATTGGCCATTTTCCGAGAGTGTTCGGGCATTTTTCTTACGGGCAAGCCTTTGCAACGTCTGCGTATATTGAATACAATAAACGGGTGAGTTCATCAAAGGATTCATCTCAGTGAGGCATTGCAGGGGAATCGGCGGCAATTGGACAGACCTCTTCGCACTGTGTCGGGGCAAGGTTTGCGGACGGAGGGGATGATGCCTGGCGGCAGGGTGGGGACGACGTTGGTGTGGGGTGAGGCGAGGGCGGTACAATTGGACAGACCTCTTCGCGGGGTGCTGAGCCGCCCAAGCGGCGCGGTGGCTGAGCTTGCAGGTATGGTATCGGGGTGCGCAATTGGACAGACCTGTTCGTGCTGTGCTGGGGCGCGGTTTGCGGAGGAGGGGGTGATGCGTGGCGATTGGGAGGGGGAGGCCGTTGTGCCGGCTGTGGCGGGGGTGCGCAATTGGACAGACCTCTTCGCGAGGAGGAGGGAGGAGGCGGCGGGCAACGGGAATTGGTGGGGGAGTGGGTCGCGAGGGCGCCAAAAAGCCCAATTTTGATGTTGCCAATGAAAGCGGGTCCCCGATAAGCTCCATGCACCGATCTCTTTTTATGAAGAAATTCCTCCTGATTCTCCTCACCGCGGGCATTGCCGGGATTGGCACTGCCGATATCCAGTCGCCTCCGGCGTACAAGCATGGCATGTTGCGCAAGCTGAGCCGTGCGGTGGCCAACCTTGGCTTTGGCTACACAGAAATTCCGGTGCAGTGGTCGCGTTCGGAGATTGAAGGTGGTGCGAGCGAGCAAGTGGCTTACGGCACGATTTACGGTGCTGGCAAGACGGTGGCGCGCGTGGGTTATGGGCTGTTTGAGTTGGTGACGTTCCCATTCCCGGCTTACAAGGGCACGTACCGTGCGCCGTATGCTCCGGGGCTTCGGGAAGAGTATCACCCGAGCACTGGGCTGCTGGAATTCCCGCCTGAGGTTGGGTTTATTTCCGGTGTGGTGCACAACCGCGAGCAGGTTCAGTAAGCTGAGCTGACGCGAGAATTTACGGGGCCACCCGCGGCGGATGACGCTGCGGGTGGCTTTTTTTGCGGGTGATGATGGGCTGGGGAAGGGGCGGAGAAGTGGGCGGATTTTTCGAGGGGAGGTGATCGGAGAGAAAAATCTGGTGAGTGGGGGCGCTATGGATGGGGAGGTTGGGGAAGGTTTGCCGCGACTGGTGAATTCCCGACAGCCGCGTTGCATCTGTGAATGATCCCGAATAAGCTTCTGCCATGAAAACTGTATTGTTCCGTCCCTTTGCGCTTCTGCTGAGTGCTGGTCTGCTGGTGAGTGTTCCGGCGCTGCGAGCGCAGGATGAGAAGCCGGCGAAGCCTGAGGCGGAGGAATCGAGCGAGGAGGAACCGTCGGAGGAGGAGGGGGTGCCTGAGGAGTTTGATGCGGAGGAATTCAAGCAGCAGATGGAGGAGCAGGAGAAGGAGGAGAAGGAGGCGGTGGCGAAGATGATGAAGGTGTTCAAGCCGCTGGAGGCGGAGTGGACGGGGACGGAGAAGATCGAGCACGAGGATGAACCGCTGAAGGCCTTGGACAAGTCGTGGAAGGACGAGTGGAAGGGCTTTTTCACGTTTGGGGGTCGGTATTTCGAGATGACGGGGCAGGCGAGTGGTGACAATGCGTCGAGCTACCGGTGGATTTGCACGTGGGATACCTCGGCGGAGGTGTACCGGGCGTGGTACTTTGGGGACAACGCGCACAATCAGTATGTGGGGCAGTTGAGTGACGACGGGAAGCATGTGGTGTGGAAGACGCGCGGGCAGAACGGGTCGACGAGCCAGTTTGAGATGGTGGCGGACGGGGACCGGGTGAAGTGCAATGGGACGGATCGTGCGCCTGGTGGGCGGCCGTTTTCGAAGCAGAGTTCGAGTTACACCCGGAAGAAGCTGGAACTCTGAATGAGTGTGGGCATTGCGGTGCCCATGCGCCTTGCCCAAGCATGATGGCTGAAACGAACGACGGAGTATTTGACCCTGTGGAGGATATCATTGGTGATATCCGGGCGGGGAAGTTGGTGATTATCACGGACGATGAGGACCGGGAGAATGAGGGGGATCTAATCGGTGCGGCGGAGTTGATAACGCCCGAGATGGTGAACTTCATGATCACGGAGGGGCGGGGGATGCTGTGTGCGCCGGTGTCGGAGGGGATTGCGGCGACGTTGCGATTGGGCCCGATGGTGGCGCAGAACCGGGACACGTTCCGGACGAATTACACGGTGACGGTGGATGCGGCGCGCGGGGTGACGACGGGGGTGAGTGCGTTTGACCGGGCGCATACGATTCGGACGCTGGCGGATCCTGCGAGTACGGCGGGTGATCTGGTGCAGCCTGGGCATGTGAATCCGCTGGTGGCGCGGCCGGGGGGTGTGTTGCGGCGTGCGGGGCATACGGAGGCGGCAGTGGATCTGGCGGTGATGGCTGGGTTGCGGCCGGCCGGGGCGCTGATTGAGATTCTGGCGTCGGATGGGCGGGCGATGCGGGTGCCGGAGTTGCGGGTGTTTGCGGACCGGCACGGGTTGAAGATGTCGAGCATTGCGTCGCTGATCGAGTACCGGCGGCGGAGTGAGTTGCTAGTGAAGCGGGAGCAGGTGATCAAGCTGCCGACGGACTACGGCGATTTTGAATTGTATCTGTACCGGAGCACGATTGATCAGCAGGAGCATCTGGCGCTGGTGCGCGGGGAGGTGGCGGATGGGGCGCCGGTGCTGGTGCGGGTGCACAGTGAGTGCCTGACGGGGGATGTGTTCGGGTCGCAGCGGTGTGACTGCGGGTGGCAACTGGATGCGGCGATGGGGCGGATTGCCGAGGAAGGGCGTGGGGTGCTGCTGTACATGCGGCAGGAGGGACGGGGGATCGGGCTGGCGGCGAAGATTCATGCGTACAAGCTGCAGGAGGAGGGCTTGGACACGGTGGAGGCGAACGAGCGGCTAGGATTTCCGATGGATTTGCGGGATTACGGGATGGGGGCGCAGATGCTGCATGATCTGGGGGTGCGGAAGATCCGGCTGATGACGAACAATCCGCGGAAGATAGTGGGGTTGGAGGGGCACAGCCTTGAGATTGTGGAGCAGATTCCGGTGAAGCCGGTGCCGAATCAGCATAATCGGCGGTATCTGGAGACGAAGCGGCTGAAAATGGGGCATGCGCTGTGACGTTTGGAGATTTTCCCTATAATGACATGAAGACACTTCCGACGGTAATGATGGCGATGGTTGCTGGTGTGGTGAGCGGGCAGGACACGAAGCCTGCGGCGGCGGCGGGGACGGTGAAGGACGGGGTGAAGCATGTGGATGCGGCGGGGGCGAAGGCGCTGCTGGATGCGGCGGCGAAGGACGGGAGCAAGGAAGGGAAGGCGAAGGTGGTGATCCTTGATGTGAGGACGGCGGATGAGTTCAAGGCGGGGCATTTGAAGGGGGCGGTGAATGTGGATTTCATGGGGAAGGAATTTGAGAAGGGAGTGGGCGGGATTGACAAGGATGCGGTGGTGGTGGTGCATTGTCAGGCGGGTGGGCGGAGTGCGCGGTCGCTGCCGAAGCTCAAGGCGCTGGGGTTCAAGAATCTGGTGCATCTGGATGGCGGGTTTGGCGGATGGGAGGGAGCTGGGTTGCCGGTGGAGAAGTGAGGATGGAGTCGTGGTGATGCGGGGTGCGGATGGAAAGCATTGAAGGATTATGGCGCAGGAAGTGATCACGATACTGCTAGCGGACGACCATGCGGTGGTGCGCAATGGTTTCCGGCATCTGCTGGCGGCGCAGTGGGACATGGAGGTGGTGGGAGAGGCGGCGGACGGGCTCGAGGCGTTGCGGAAGGCGGAGGAACTGCAGCCGCAGGTGGCGGTGATGGATGTGACGATGCCGGGGTTGAACGGGATTGAGGCGACGCGGAGGCTGGCGTCGGTGTCGCCGCGGACGAGGGTGCTAGCGCTGTCGATGCATAAGGATTCGGTGTATGTGAGGGAGATTCTGAGGGCTGGGGCGAAGGGGTATCTGCTGAAGGACAGCAGTGAGGCGGATTTTCTGGAGGCGGTGAGGGCGGTGGCGCACGGGAAGGGGTATTTGAGCACGGAGGTGTCGGAGGCGGTGATTGATGATTACCGGCGGCATGTGACGAATCCGATTGATCTGCTGAGCACGCGGGAGCGGGAGGTGCTGCAGCACATTGCGGAGAGCCGGACGAACAAGGAGATCGCGGCGGCGCTGCATTTGAGTGTTTACACGGTGGAGGCGCACCGGGGTCGGATCATGGAGAAGCTGAACCTGCATTCGATTGGCGAGCTGGTGCGGTTTGCGGTGCGCAACGGGCTGGTTGATTGAGGGGCGTATGAGCGAGGCTCCGGGAGATGATAGGAAAGGGGCGGTGCCGTCCTATCTGGTGCGGGGATTGGTGGCTGGGTTTACGGTGGTGTTTCTGCTTCTGGCGGCGGCGGGGTGGGCGGCGTTGCGGGACAGCCGGGAGATCCGGCGGGGGACGGCGTCGATGGTGGCGGAGCAGATGAGGATTTCGCGGCTGCTGTATGAGGTGCAGATGGAGGAGGATGCGATTGCGGAGCTGGTGCACCGGGTGGCGCATCCGCCGGAGCCGGATGACCGGGCGGGATTGATCGGGCAACTGGCGGAGGCGGAGGTGACGGTGGCGCGGCTGACGGAGGAATCGGAGACGACGCCGCAGGCGGGGTTATGGAAGGAACTGAAGGCGAGGACGGCGGAGTTTTTTGGGCTAGTGCGCGCGGCGCTACTGCGGGAGTCGGTGCCAGGGGAGGATGAGATTCAGGGCGTGTTCCGGAGTCATGACCGGGTGGTAGCGCTGATTCACGGGATCATAACGGAGAGTTCGAAGCATCTGGAGGAATCGGAGAGGGAGATCGAGCGGCAGTCGGTGCGGCTGGCGGATGATTCGGCGCTGCTGCTGATTTCGTGTCTGGTGCTGTCGGCGGTGTGTGCGGCGGCGACGGTGGGATTTGTGAGGCACGGGTTGAGGCGGATGGCGCAGCAGTCGGAGGAATTGAATCGGGTGTCGTGGCACATGCTGCAGACGCAGGAGGAAGTGGCGCGGCGGTTTTCGCACGAGCTGCATGATGAGTTAGGGCAGTCGCTGGCGGCGGTGCGTGCGGGGCTGACGCGTCGGAGCACAGATGATCTGGAGTCGCTGCGGGCGGACTGCCTGCATCTGGTGGATGAATCGATCGCGAATGTGAGGGAGCTGTCGCAACTGCTGCGGCCGGTGATTCTGGATGATTTCGGGCTGGATGCGGGATTGCGGTGGCTGACGGAGAAGTATGCGCAGCGGGCGCACATTGAGTTGCGGTATGAGTCGTCAGGGACGGGGCGATATGCGGACGAGACGGAGACGCATCTTTACCGGATTGCGCAGGAGGCGCTGACGAACATTGCGCGGCATTCCGGGGCGACGGCGGTGCAGGTGCGGCTGGAGGAGAAGGCTGGATGGATAGAGTTGACGGTGGAGGACAACGGGCGGGGGTTGCCGGAGGGGGCGGGGAGTTCGTCGGCGAGCATCGGGATGATCGGGATGCGGGCGAGGGCGCAGCAGTCGGGCGGGGAGTTTGTGATCGGGCGTGCGGCGGCGGGCGGGGTTAGGTTGCGGGCGAGAGTGCCGGCGCGTCGACATCCGGGGACGGCGGCGGGGTGATTCGAGGAATTGGCAGGGGAATGGATGGCAGGGGAATGGATGGCAGGGGAATGGCGGGTTCTGAGGAAGGCGGGTGTGGGGGTGCGGGTGGCGAGGTGGGGCGTGAATGGAGAGGGGAGAGCCTGCCGCCCCTGCCGGGGCGGTGATCTGTTTTTGTGTTAGACCGGTGGCTGACGCCACCGGCTAATCTCCGTCAAGCCTTCGGCTTGAAGTGGTTATTTAAGGGGCCATTTGGAGAGGAGCCAGACGGCGACGGTGTGGTTGTTTTCGTGGATGACGCCGCCGCGGCGCTGGAGGGTTTGTTCCATGAAGCCGACTTCGAGGCGGGTGGAGTCGGAGAGTTTGCGGCCGATGCCGACGAAGGCGCGGTTCTGGTCGAAGTGGTTGCGGTAGACGTTGTCGCCGAAGTTGATGAAGATTTCGTCCCAGACGGGGACGTACCATTTTTTGTCGGCGGAGATGGGGATGGTGGTGCGGAGCATGTAGCGGATGCGGTTTTCGTAGCGCCAGCCGTTCTGGTGGTAGTTGCCGTTGGAGTCGGGGGCGAGGGTGCCGATGTTGCGCTGTTCGAGACGGACGCGGTGGGTCCAGTCGAGACCGAAGGCCTTGTGATTGACGGCGACCTGTTCCCACCAGCGGTTTTCTGGGAAGTCGTCGGGGGCTGGGTAATCGCCGTAGGGGTAGGTGGTGACGTGGGCGTAGCCTGCGGTGAGGGTGATGTGGGGGTTGAGCGTGTAGTTGATGCCTGGGCGGATGAGGAGTTGCTGCCAGTCTGAGCCCATGTCGGAGAGGCGGAACTGGCTTTCGAGGTGGACGCCCCATTTGGTATCGCCGAGGGGGTGATCGCCGACGTAGTTGAGCCAGAGGTTGCCGTTGGAGTCGTAGACGCTGGCGGCTGGGGCGGCGGCGGCTGAGAAGAGGAGGGCCGCGGCGGCGGCGAGCCACCTGGGAGGGTGCAGATTCATAGAGACGGGGGATGTCTGGTTAGGAATGCTTTGCGAGGTTCAGGCGCGGCGGATGCGAGCGGCGAGCGGGTGAGCGGAGACGGGGAAGTGGTTGTCGAGACCGTCGAGGATGAGTTCGCGGTTTTCGAGTTTCCAGTCCTGGGCCATTTCCTCGAGTTTTTTGAGGACCGAGTGGTCGACGAGGGTGGTTTTGGAGAGATTGAGGTTGAGCTTGGGGGTGTCCTTGAGACTGAGGAGTTTTTTGCGGACGGGGAGCCAGTTGGAGAAGACGAGGGCGTCTTCGGCGTGGAGGGAAGTGTCGCCGGTGACTGGGTGCTGTTCGAGTTTGAGGCGTGGTTTGAAGAGATTGGTGAAGGAGACGCCCTGGGTCATGTGGAGGATCAGTTTGAGGACGATGCCTGCGGCGATCCCGATGAGGAGGTCGGTGGCGAGGGTGGCGATCAAGGTGACGAGGAAGACTGCGAGCTGGCCTTTACCGATTTCCCACATGTGGCGGAATTCTTTGGGTGAGGCGAGGTTGAAGCCTGTGAAGACGAGCATGCCGGCGAGTGCGGCGAGCGGGATCATGTTGAGGAGCCAGGGGACGGAGGCGACGAGGATGAGGAGGAACGTGCCGTGGAAGAAGTTAGCCCAGCGGGTGCGGGCGCCGTTGTTGCGGTTGGCGGACGAACGGACGATTTCCGAGATCATGGGGATCCCGCCGATGCAGGAGACGAGCGTGTTGGCGGCGCCGACGGCGAGGAGGTCGCGGTTCAGGTTGGTGCGGCGCTGCCATGGGTCGAGGAGGTCGATGGCTTTGGCGCTGAGGAGGGATTCGAGGGTGCCGACGAGGGAGAACATGACGAC
>JAIXVE010000310.1 GCA_027483175.1 Verrucomicrobiaceae bacterium
CGTTCATACATGAATCCCTGCGCCGCTACATTCCCCGACGGCAGCCTCACCTCCGCATGCAGCGCATCCGAAAACCGCAACGCCGTCACCGCTCCCCCCTCATCAAACAAAAATTCCCGCCCCTCCGTCGACTCCGGCATAGCCAGCACCGCTCCTCGCACCACCCGCCCCTCCACCATCTGCAGCAATCCCCCATCCACCATCTCACCCACCGCGCCAATCGCATCAGGATCCGACATCGTCTCCATCCACCACCGCCCCACCTGCCGACTCGCCATCTCCACCCTCAACAACGCCCGCGTCCCATCCGTCCACGTCAGCACCGCCTCCGCAACATCCCGCCCAGTCTTCACCCACTCGCACGTAAACCCGCGCGCATGCGCCGCATCCATCCGGTAAAATCCCTCGCGGTCGGTCATGAACACCATCTCAGATGCACCTCCACTGCCCCGCACCAGCACCGCCGTCCATCCCCCCGGCTTCACCAGCGCATTCCCCTCCGCAGGATCCACCGACACCAATCGATAACCCGCTCCCCCCACAGCATCTTCCACCACCACCGTCTTCCCGCGCCCATACACCACCCCGCCCGCTCGTTCCCAGCCACCCACACCAACCTTCGCCCGCTCCAATTGCCACGCACTCCCCTCCGGAGCCACAAATCGCACCTGCCGCTTCTCCCGGAAATCCAGCAGCGGCCCCTGCCCCATTACCACACCACTCCCCAACCCTGCCAGCAGCAAGCCGCGGACACAGGTGCGAGTCAGAGGAGTAACCAGAGACATGTCAGGGGAGGGAATCTCCAGAACTCTACTCCCCTGCCTCCCCGCAGATCAAGATATTTATACCACCCCCCCCAGCATCCCCCCCAACCCCACTCAACCCTCCCCCGGTTTCGCCTTCCGCAACCCGTCAATCATCCCCAGCCACGACGAACCAGCCACCAACCCCAGAATCATCACCGCACACCTTCCCGCCGTCCCCTCAAAAATCCCCCGCCCCGCATGCCGCCCCAAATCCACCGCCAGCATCACCCCCAGCACCATCACCGCCACACAAATCCCCCCGAACACCACCCGCCCCAACTTCGACGGATTCGTCAGCACCATCGTCGCCGGCAGCGCCAGCAGCACCATCACCGCCCCAACCACCGCCACCACCGCACTCCCCATCGCCAGCCCGGCCGCCACCGCCACCAATCCCCCGAAAAACAATCCCCCAATCACCCCAGCCTCCACTTTCTCCATCCGATCCAGCGACAGCCGCGCCACCGGATCCTTCAGCAGGATGAAATTCGCCAGCCCCACCGCCAGCCAGCTCCCGAACAGAAACACATAATACGCCAGCGCGATCGGAATCACCAGCAGCGGATGAATGCTCGCCGCAACCGCCCGCAACACCTTGAATCCCACCAGCACCCCAATCGTGATCGCCAGCTGATTCCCACCGCTCAGCCGCTGCATGAAAAACGCCCACTTCAGAAACACCCGGTAAAACCACGACCTCGCCCGGTACGCCGACTTCAACCCCTCCCGCGCATGCTCCATCCCCGGCTCCAATCGCAGCGCCTCCCGGAAATACCCCTCCGCGACCGCCACCTCCCCTCGCTGCAGCGCCGCCCATCCCCCGTTCGCAAACGAAAACGCATCCTCCGGATCCCGCGCCAGTCTCCGCTTCACCTCCGCATCAGATTCATCCAGCCGGTTCTGCATCCGCAGCGCATGCGCCAGCACATTCGACGCACTCACATCCTCCGCATCAATTCCCAGCGCCTCCCGCGCACTCTCCTCCGCTTCCTTCCACCGATTCATCCCCGCCAGCGCTAGGCTCTTCGATACCCACGCGTGCCCGAACTCAGGCTCCAGCGCAATCGCCGCCTCCGCCGCCTCTAGCGCCTCCTTGTTCCGGTCCAGATAATACAGAACCCTCGACTCCAGCGATCGCGGATACGGCTCCTCAGGCATCAGCCCAACCGCCGTCCTCGCATCACTCAATGCCTGCCGCATCTGCTCCGGCACCTCCAGCCGATTCAGAGTCAGCTCAATGAACGCCCACGGATCCTCCGGCTCCAGCGCCAGATGACTCATCAGCACCGCAATCGCTTCCTCATGCCGCCCGCGCTCGCGCAGCAACTCCGCACGTCTCAGCTCCACACTCATTTCTTCAACCCCAGATACTCAAGGATATCATCATAGATGCCCCCCTGATTCGCATACAACGCGTGGTTCTTCGCACTCTCAAACCACTTCCTCGTCGACGGCTTCACCTCCTTCGCCGCCTTCACCAGCATCTTCCCAGTCACCGGCACCATCCCGCCTTTCCTCATCGCCTCTCCTAACGCCTCCTCCGTCGCACGGTCAAACACCGCCTTCAGATCCGCCCCCGAAAATCCCTCGGTCCGCTTCGCAATCTCCTCCGCATCAAATCCCGTCAGCGGCTTCCCCCGCGCATGAATCTTCGCAATCTCCACCCGCGCCCCGAAATCCGGCGGCGGCACAAAGATCACCCGGTCAAACCGCCCAGGCCTCAGAAACGCCCCATCCAGCTGCCACGGCGCATTCGTCGCCCCTAACACCAGCAACCCCTCGTTCGACGCCTGCAACCCGTCCAGCTCCGACAGAAACTGATTCACAAGGGTCCGCCCCGCCGATTGCCTCATGTCCCGACGATCCGCCGCCAGCGCATCCGTCTCATCAAAAAACAATACCGCCGGCCGCGACCGCCGCGCCAGCTCGAAAATCCCATGCAGCTTCTGCTCCGACTCCCCAATGTACATGTCCAGGATCTGATGCAGCCCCACTGACAAAAACGACGCCTCGATCTCCCCCGCCGTCGCCTGCGCCATCAATGTCTTCCCGCACCCCGGCGGCCCGTACAGCAGCACCCCACCCCCGGCCTTCTTCCCATAAGCCGCAAACAACTCCGGGTTCCGCAACGGATGCACAATCTTCATCCGGATGTCGTCCTTCACCCCATCCATCCCTCCCACATCCCCAAACCTCACCTCCGTCCGCACCCGATACTCCACCCCAAGCTCCAGCGCCGCCACCGCATCTATCCCCCCAACCTCGTCCCCATCCTCATCCTCCCCCTCATGAATCCCCCCATCCGTCGTCTGCACCGCCCGACTCACCCCGCGCGCCTTCAAAATCTCCTCCAGTAACCCATCATCCGCCAACCCCCGGTCCAACCCCACCGCCCGATCATAATACTCCCTCGCCCGCGCCGCCTCCCCCTCCTCCAGCGCCAGTCGCGCCCGCAACAACCACGCCGCCCCATAATCTGGAATCCTCCCACACAAATCATCCAGTCGCACCATCGCCTCCGAACTCTCCCCGACAAAATCCAGCAACCGCGCAATCCCCAGCAGCGCCTCCCGGTTCCCAGGCTCAATCACCAGCACCCGATCCAGCAACGCCCGCGCCGCTGGAATCGCAAACTGATCCTCCTCCAGCTTCGCCACCATCAGCAAAAGCGGAACGTTCCCAGGTGATACAGCCAATGCCTGATGCAGTGCGTTCAAATCCATCGCCCCATCCTCAATCACTTCTCCTCCCCGCCAGCAACAACAATCACCCCACCCCCCATATCCCACCCCCCCAACCACCCCACGCATGCACGTACACCCATCCCCCACCCCACCCCTCACCCCAGCAGTCAAGCGCAATTCATCCATCCCTCCAAATCATCAGGAAACCTTGATAATCCAGCCTCCCCCAGACCCCCACATCCCTCGCCCCCAGCATTTCCAAGCCTCCCAGCGCACCCACTCGCCACAACCCCGCACATTCCAAGCCCCGTACACCATTCCCCCCTCCGCAACAAAAATCTCCTCCTCCCCACCACATGAAAATCCCATGAACCAACCACCCCTCCACACCTAGCCCAGGCACACTTTATGCATCACCGTACAATCCACGAAAATGCAGAATCCTCTTGTCATCTCCACACAATCTTGTGTACGCTCATCCCCGCCCCGCTACATGTTGGGGTGGCTTTCAAGAATTCTCATCAGCCTCCATAGTTTCTAAAACCCTCGCCATGATCGCCACCCCACTTTCCCCCTCCAGCACCAACTTGCGGGAAATTATGGCAATTATGGCAGTTTAATCGCTCCCCCCACCCCTCCAAACCGCCCAGCCTGCCTCGCTACACCATGGAAACTTCCTTCACCGTCGGCTCCAAAACCTTCATCCTCGACGAAGCCAAAGCCGAAGAAGCCTTCCGCTCCAAACGCGTCATCAACGGCCGCGAAAGCATGGCCTTCAATCTCCTCCCGCTCAAATACCACTGGGCCTACGAACTCTACCGGACCATGAAGGCCAATCACTGGGAACCGGAAGACATCCAGATGCAAACCGACATCCAGCAGTGGCGCGGCGACGAGGTCTCCGACCTCGAACGCTGGATCATCCGCATGGGCATCGGCTACTTCTCCGCCGCAGAAGGCATCGTCGGCGACAATATCCAACACGTCGTCCGCGAACTCGTCACCGCCCCGGAACTCAAACTCGTCCTCGGCCGCCACGCCCACGAGGAAAATATCCACGCCGACAGCCTCCTCTACATGATCTCCAGTCTCGGGATCAACCCGCACGAGTGCGAGGCCATGTTCGAACAAATCCCCTCCATCCTCCGCAAAAACGAGTTCGTCTCCCGCGCCAGCCGCTCCCTCCGCCGCGACCTCGACCTCACCATCCCGGAAAATAAACGGCTCCTCGCCAGCAACATCTTCCTCTTCGGCCAGGTCATGGAAGGCACCCAGTTCTACGGGCTCTTCGGCATGATCCTCAGCCTCTACCGCCAGAACAAATTCACAGGCATCGGCCAGATGTTCCGCTACACGCTCCGCGACGAAAGCAACCACATCGAGGTCTTCCGCAATCTCTTCATGGACCTCATCGAGGAAAATAAGGAAATCTGGACCGACGACTTCCGCGAGGAACTCCGCGACCTCATGCGCGAAGGCATCACCCTCGAAAAAGAATTCATCCGCGACTGCCTCCCCGTAAACAGCGTCGGCCTCAGCTGCGAAGAATTCTGCCTCTACATCGACTACATCGCAGACCGCCGTCTAGAAGGCGTCGGCCTCAAACCCCTCAACGAGCCCATCAACAACCCGCTCCCATGGCTCGCTGAACTCATGGACATCCGCAAGGAACAGAACTTCTTCGAAGGCAAGGTCACCGAATACCAGAAGTCCAGCGTACTCGAAGGGGTCCACGACGACGATCTCTGACCCTCCGCCCCTTCCTCCTCCTTCTCACCTTCCTCCGCCCAACCCCGTCCCCGTCCACCGACCAGTCCCATGATCGCCAAAAACCTCATCGAGGAAGACATCGAACTCAAAAACATGGCCCGCCGCACCACCCCGGCGGACCACAAACCTCGCTTCAACTGGGCCGGTGATCCCCAGGCCATGGCCGCCCTCCATTCCATCCCAGTCATGGATCAGGGCGAACGCAAGCTCTTCACCCAGGGCGACATCGCCACCATCATCGGTGAAGCCCTCACCGACCTCATGCTCGTCCGTCAGGAACAGGAAATCTTCACCGACAAAAACCGCCAGCTCGTCGCCCAGATCGCCCACGCCGTCTCCGACGAACTCGCCTCCCGCTGCCGCGGCTCCGGCGAAGACGACCGCTCCGCCATCAAAGCCTCCGAAGTCACCCGCATCATCGAACGCACGCTCATCCGCCGCAACGCCTACGACCTCGCCCGCTCCATCGTCGTCCGCTACCAGAACGACTCCCCTCCCCCGGACGATACCCCCTTCACCCAGCTCACCCCCACCGCTCCCCGCTGCCGCGTCATCCGCCGCAACGGCCACGTCGTGAACTGGAACCAGAACAAAATCGAAATCGCCATCCGCAAGGCCTTCCTGTCCGAACAAATGGACAGCGCCCCGGCCGTCGATCTCGCCGCCACCATCACCGCACGCATCAACGACGAAGGCCGTCAGATGATCGGCATCGAGGAACTCCAGGACGTCGTCCAGGAAGAACTCATGAAGAGCGGCCACTATAAAGTCGCCGCCTCCTACGTCCTCTACCGCGCCCACCGCTCCGAGGTCCGCTCCCGCTCGGAAGAAGAACTCCGCCGCCTCGCCATCGACCGCCAGGAAAGCATGATCCTCGTCAAACTCGAGGACGGCTCCACCACCCTCTGGGACGGTCTCGATCTCCGCAAACGCATCGACTTCGCCTCCATCGGCCTCGACCTCTGCCTCACCCGCGATGTCATCGAAACCGAACTCCGCCGGTCCCTCTTCCCGGAAATGACCCAGGAAGAACTCAACCGCACCATCATCCTCAACGCCAAAACCCTCATCGAACGCGACGCCGACTTCGCTCGCTTTGCCGCCCGCATCCTCCTCACCTACATCTACGAGGAAGTCCTCGACTGGAACATCGTCTCCGACGGCACCGCCTCCCTCGGCGACTTCCACCGCCGCGCCTTCAAAAACCGTCTCCAGCGCGGGGTCGAAATCGACCGCTACAACCCCACCCTCCTCAACTTCGACCTCGACCGGCTCGCCGCCGCCCTCGACCCCACCGCCGACCTCGAATTCGACTTCCTCGGCATCCAGACGCTCTACGACCGCTACCTCATCGTCGACAAAACCCAGCGCCGCCACCGCCGCATCGAAACCCCCCAGCTCTTCTGGATGCGCGTCGCCATGGGCCTCTTCGTCGGCGAAGACGCGGACAAACGCACCGACCACATCATCGCCCTCTACAATCTCTACAAGGGCCGCCGCTTCTGCTCGTCCACTCCTACCCTCTTCAACAGCGGCACCAACCACAGCCAGCTCTCCTCCTGCTACCTCTACAAGGTCGACGATAGCATCGAAAGCATCATGCTCCGCGGCATCGCCGAAAACGCCTTCCTCTCCAAATGGGCCGGCGGCCTCGGCGGCTCATGGACTTCCGTCCGCGGCACCGGCGGCTACATCAAGGGCACCAACGGCGAAAGCCAAGGCGTCATCCCCTTCCTCAAGCTCCACAACGATCAGCTCATCGCCGTCAACCAAGGCGGCAAACGCCGCGGCTCCGGCTGCGCCTACCTCGAAACATGGCACAACGACATCGAGGACTTCCTCCAGCTCCGCATCAACACGGGTGACGACCGCCGCCGCACCCACGACATGAACACCGCGAACTGGATCCCGGACCTCTTCATGAAACGCATGGAAGCCCGCGGCTCATGGACGCTCTTCCGCGCCAACGAAGCCCCGGACCTCCACGACCTCTACGGCCGCGCCTTCGAAAAACGCTACGAGGAATACGAAGCCATGGCCCGCCGCGGCGAAATCTTCGGCAAGGAAATGGCCGCCCTCGACCTCTGGAAACAGATGCTGAAAATGCTCTTCGAAACAGGGCACCCGTGGATCACTTTCAAAGACCCCTGCAACGTCCGCAGCCCTCAGGACCACTGCGGCGTCATCCACAGCAGCAACCTCTGCACGGAAATCACCCTCAATACCAGCGCCGACGAAACCGCCGTCTGCAACCTCGGCTCGGTCATTCTCGAAAACCACCTCCTCCCGGATGGTTCCATCGACCACGACAAGCTCCGCGCCACCGTCCGCATGGCCGTCCGCGCCCTCGATAACGTCATCGATATCAACTTCTACCCCACCCCAGCCGCAGAACGCGCCAACCGCCGCCACCGCCCCATCGGCCTCGGCGTCATGGGCCTCGCCAATTGCCTCTACCAGAAGAACATCCCGTTCTCCTCGGACGCCGCCGTCCAGTTCAATGACGAAATCATGGAGGCCGTCACCTACTACGCCTACGAGGCCTCCAGCGACCTCGCCGCAGAACGCGGCTCCTATCAATCCTACAAGGGCTCCAAATGGGACCGCGGTCTCCTCCCGCCGGACACCATCGACATGCTCGAACGCGAACGCGGCATCCCCATCGACGTCCCCCGCGGCGGCCGCATGGACTGGAACCAGCTCCGCAACCGCATCGCCTCCCAGGGCATGCGCAACTCCAACGTCATCGCCATCGCCCCCACCGCCACCATCTCCAACATCATGGGCTCCACCCCATGCATCGAGCCGGTCTACAAAAACCTCTTCGCCAAAAGCAACCTCAGCGGCGAATTCACCCAGCTCAATCCCTACCTCGTCCGTGACCTCAAATCCCGCGGTCTCTGGAGCCAGGAAATGCTCGACCGCATCAAATACTACGACGGCGAACTAGCCGAACTCGAGGAAATCCCCGCCGACGTCAAAGAGAAATACCTCACCGCCTTCGGCATCGACTACAAATGGATCATCGCCGCCGCCGCCCGTCGCCAGAAATGGATCGACCAGAGCCAGAGCGTCAACCTCTGGCTCGCCGCCCCGGACATGAAGGTCCTCAGCCACATGTACCGCGCCGCATGGCACTCCGGCCTCAAAACCACCTACTACCTCCGCACCACCAGCGCCTCCAACATCGAGAAAACCAGCGTCAAACTCGATAAACAGGTCCGCATCACCGCCGACTCCCCACGCCAGGATCCCTCCGAAGCAGAAAAACTCGCCTGCAGCATCGAAGCCATGCGCAACGGCGGTACCTGCGAGGCCTGCCAGTAACCCAGCACATCCCTCTCACTCAAGACCGGACCGGAACCAGCTTCCCGTCCGGTCTTCTGCTGCCCGCCCTTGATCCCCTCCTCCTCCAACTCCAAACCTCCCACCCATGATCACCTTCACTGGCATCGGCGATGAAGCCGGCAACCCGCTCGACACCCAGATCCGCGCCACCAAGGCCCTCGGCTGGTCCCACATCGAAATGCGCAACGTCGAAGTCCCCGGCTTCCCCTCCGCCAACGTCCACGACATCCCCGACGACGCCTTCAACACCCTCGTCGACTCCCTCAACGCCGCCAGCATCTCCATCAGCGGCTTCGGCTCCACCATCGGCAACTGGGCCAGCAGCATCACCGACGACTTCTCCCTCACGCTCGAACGCGCCAACCGCGCCATCCCCAGAATGCAGCGCCTCGGCACCAAACTCATCCGCGTCATGAGCTACGCCGTCCTCAAAGACGCCAACGGAAACGACCTCCCAGACCAACTCGCCGACGAGCGCTTCCACCGTCTCCGCGAACTCAAACGCCGCTTCGACGACGCCGGCCTCATCATGGTCCACGAAAACTGCATGAACTACGGCGGCATGAGCGTCTCCCACGCCCTCCGTACGCTCGACGCCGTCCCCGGCCTCCAATGGGTCTTCGATACCTGCAATCCTATCTTCAACCTCGACCGCGACAACCCGCCCCACATGCAGGACCCATGGGCCTTCTACCAGGCCGTCAAACCAGCCATCGCCCACATCCACATCAAAGACGGCATCTACAACCCCGCCAGAAAAGACGCCGACTACACGCTCCCCGGCCAGGGCTCAGGCCAGGTCAAACGCATCCTAGCCGACCTCATCGGCAGCGGCTACCAGGGCTTCGTCAGCATCGAACCCCACACCGCCGTCGTCTTCCACTCCGCCGGTTCCCCCACCACCGACTCCGACCCCGAAGCCAAAGCCCGCAACCAGTTCGACAGCTACGTCGACTACGGCCGCGCCCTCATCAACCTCATCCCCTAACCTCCTCCCAACCAATCCCAACGGGATTGCGTCCCCTAGCCCAGGGTTGGACTGCGCCACGCAGGCCTACCCTGGGAAGTGCCACGGGCATCCTGCCTGTGACCCTCAACGCCCGCGCCCTCATCAACCTCATCACCTAACACCAAACCCCTACCAATCCCAACGGGATTGCGTCCCCTAGCCCAGGGTTGGACTGCGCCACGCAGGCCTACCCTGGGTCCACCACACCAACATTCCCCAATCCCAAAGGGATTGCGTCCCCTAGCCCAGGGTTGGACTGCGCCACGCAGGCCTACCCTGGGTCTCCTCCCAAAAACATTCCCCAACCCTACTAGGGTTGCGTCCCCAACCGCACCATCCTCACACGCCCACCCCCCTCACGGCACCGTCGCCCTAACCCGAAACTCCAGCGTCTCCCCGCCCCTCACCGGCACCGTCGCCTTGATCCCCCGGCTGTCATCCCGCAGCACCGTCAAATCCTCGCCCGACCACCGCGCCGCCCCCGACCGCCGCACCTCCAGTTTCGTCACCACCCCGACCGCACTCGCCGCCGGCCGCACCCATTCCACTGTCTTCACCGACCCGCTCGCCATCACCGTCAACCCCGGCGGCACCGTCGGCTTCGCCGGATCACTTCCTAACGCGTACTCCAGCGCATTGCTCAACCCGTCCTTGTCAGGATCATCCTCCGGCTCCGGCATCGACGCAATCTCCGCAATCCCCGCCACCCACGTGTAATAACTCCGCACCTCCACACGATCAAGGCACGCCATCGCCACCGCCGGATTCGTCCCCGCTCCCGCCTCGTACACCCACCCCAATTCATGAAGCCCCGCCGGCACCACCACACTCTCATCCCGCCACGGCACCTCCCCGCGCCAACCCGACTGCACCCGCTTCCCATCCAGCACCACCGATAACACATCCGCAGGCCCCGCCCCCGTCACCTTCACCCGGAACAACACCACCGCCGGCCCCTGCACCGCCACCGTCGCCGCCGCCGACCGCCCCGCCAGCAACGCAGGCGACCGCAGCACACTCCCGCCCACCCCATCCGCCGCATCTTCCCCGTACCATCCCGACCCGCCCTCCCCGCCCCAGAACAACCCCGCATTGTCCACCGCCTCACCAGTCGGCACCGCCGCATCCACCCAGCACACCACCTCGTCGCTCCCCTCCCCATTCTCCGCCCTCAAATTCACCAGCCACCGACCCCGCCTCACCGGCTGCCCCGCCAGCAACCCGCTCACCGGATCCAGCGCCACTCCCTCCGGCAATCCCGTCGCCGCATAACCCAACCCCGCCCCACCCACCACCAACGGCCACCGAATCACCCCGTCCCGACCCGCCCCCACACGCCTCAATTCCCCGAAAATCGGCCGCGTCTCGCTCCGCAACCGGACGTCGTCCAGCCGCACCACCGCATCCCCTCGATACTGCACCGCCCGCCACCGCACCTCATGCTCCCCAGCCGGAATCACCACCCACGACCGCCGCCACGTCTCCACCCCCTCCGCCAACCCCAGCACCTCCCGCACCACCCCATCCACCATCACCCGCATCCCTCCACGCTCCACAAGACTCCACCAACTCATCACATCCGGCCCAGTCACCGTCGTCCTCAAATCCGACCACCCCGTCGCCACCCCCGGCACTCCCGCCAACAGACTGTCACCACCCCCGCGACCGCCCCCCGCCTGCGGCTGCCACGCCCCATTCCCCCCCGACGCCTCACTCGTAAACACCAGCACATCACTGTCCGCCGCCGTCGCCAGATTCAGCGGCTCGGTCACATCCCACGTCACCGCAAACTCCCGCACCTCCCCACCAGCCGTCGTCGCCGTAAACACCGTCCGCCACCGACCCGGCTTCGTCGCCAGCCCCATCACCACCCCCGTCGACGCCACCAACCCAAGCCCCGGCGGCATCACCGACGGCACCTTCACCCCCCAACGCACCGCCCCCGGCTGCATCGCCAGCTGCGTCTGCACCACCGCCCCCTTGTTCACCGCATGCCACGGCTCCCCGGCAAAACGCAACGCACTCTCACTCTTCAAACTCACCCAGTCCAGCCACGCATCCGTCGCCACACTCCCACTCTGACTGTACACCCACCGCACCGTGTGCACCCCCGCAGGCAAATCCACCACCCCGCGCTGCCACCGACCCTCCACCGTCGCCGCACACACCAACCGCTCCACCCCATTCACCTGACACGCCATCCGATTCACCCCGCCACTCCGATGCGCCCAGAAAAAAGACACCTGCTCCGGCCCCGTCACCTGCGCCTCAATCCACGCCTCACCCGCCCCAGTAAACGCCGGCGACCGCATCCCATCCCCATTATCCACCGTGTTCACAGCCTCAAAATGCGTCCGCCATCCCAAACTCCCCGAACTGCTCCCCGAGAAAAACTGCACACTCGTCGTGTCCAACCGCCACTGCAGCGGCGTCTGCGCCACCACCCCCGCCCCGCCCATCAGCAGCACGCTCAGCAGATACCACCACCAGCTCAACTTCAGGATTCTCATCACACACAAAACGCGCCAGCTCACCGAACGAACGCATTTCACCCCCAAGCCTGCCCATTTTCCCCCAACCAGTCAAGCACCCCCACCCCCATGAACCATTCTTCCTAAATCCCCACCCACCCCGCCACCCACCATCCGTCCCATCCTCATCCCACACGCTACCACCGATCCGCCCGATCCGTCAGATCCGCCCTATTGGCCCTATTGGCCCCATCCTTCGAATCAGTCCAATCAGCCCGGCTACCCAGCGCAAACCGCGCAAAAGGTGATAGACCAAAGCAACGCCCCCCGGAGAACGCTGACCTCCCGGTCGGCTCCCTCCCAACCAACCGCTCCCCATCTCGCCCCCCATCCGACCTCCCCTCGGATGGAGAACCTCGCTACTCATTTCTTCGTGAAGCAGTCGTAGTCGTCCTTCAACGCAGGCCCTGAAGGAACCACAAACCAGCCCTCCAGCGCCAATCCTTCCGCGCTTCGCTGTTCGGGCTGATTCCTGCCGCGGCGAATGGAAACTCTGGAGGGGACGCCCGCCAGCACTGTCACATCTGAACCACCCTCGAACGAACTCCAGGCTCCAAATGACGTGATGAGCAGCGTCCGACCCTTGATCTTCATGGCAAGGCCCATTTTCAGACGCTCGTCATCAATAGAAGTCTTCGTGTCTCCTGGGTGTCCTGCCCATGCGAGCGATTTCTTGATGAAACCAACAACCAACTCACCGTCTCGTCTGATCGCGGTCGTTCCCGGTGGCAGCGATACCGTCGTGATCGACCCAGGAACCGCAATCTGGAACTTCTCATAACAATCCCCATTCGTGACCAATGGGTCAATCGTCAGATCTGAATGATGAATGCTCTGACTATACGCCGATCGCGGGAGACCACGCGCCGGTGAAACCAATTCAGCGTAATCGTGATGCTGCGGAGTCTCACACGAAGCCAGCGTAAGGACCGCCAACAGAACCGGACCGGCCCTGCGCATCAGGCGATTGTAGAGTTCCATCACCATTTTCAAAAGTGTTCTTGTAAAGCCACCGTCCCCCAACGCTCCATCCTCACACATAACATCGCCCCGCGCAAGCCCCCATCCCCTCACGGCAATTTCGCCGCAAACTCCCGTCCACCCGCCCTCACCCGCAACTCCCCAGTCTTCCAACCCATCTGCACCGGCGACCCCTCACCACCCCACTGCGCCCACCTCGCACGCCAGTCCACCCGCTCCCCGTTCCGGTACACCTCCGGCATCTCCGCTCCCCGCGGCACCAGCCCGACTTTCTCCCCCCGGCTCGCCGTGTAATGCACCTCCCCCGCACGCCCCAGATCTAGCACCGTCTTCCCCTGCACCGCCTCCCGAAACGCCCCGAAATCCCCATGCGTCTCCGGCTCCCCAATCTCCAGAGCAAACCCTCCCGGCCCTTCACCCGACAACTTGAAACCCCACACCTGATCGTCCGGAAACGCCGGTTCCTCCCCCGGCTTCCGCGGCCCGCAAGCCTTCGCCGTCGCCGCCTCATGCACCCCGGTCGACTTCGCCCGCACCAGCGTCAGCGCCACCCACGTCCGCTCAAGCCTCACAAACACCCGCTCCCCGGCATTCACCACCTCCGCACTCTTCGGCAGAAACAGAAACAACTCAGCACCAGGCTTCTCGTTCAGCCACACCAGCACATTCCCTAACTGACCAATCCGGTCCCCGCCATTCGTCGCACTCGCATGGCTGTGATTCCACTCCAGCGAACTGAAGAAAATCAGCGTGTCCGCCCCTCGCTTCCCGCTCTCCGCCAGCAACCGGAACCCGTTCAGATTCATCCCCGGTGGATCCGCATGCCCCTGCGGCAGCGACCCCATCTGCGCATGGTGCCCCAGCCACGTCGTCTCGAAAAACGCTGGCTTCTCCTCGCCACCCGGCGCCTGCCAACCCGTGTACGATGGCTTCGCCGCCAGCACCTCCACCGGCTTCGTGATCTCCCGCCACGCCAGCGCCACCGCCGCCGCCGGCGGACGGTACCCGCTCGCCATCACATGCACAAAATCCCGATACGGTCGCTTCGCCGCTCCCTCCAGCCCGCCATAATAATGCCAGAACTCCCCAGCCGCTCCCGCATGCGGCCCGATGTTCCCGTAATCCCGAATCCCCGGCCCCGCCCACGACCCCCGCCAGTACTTCAGCGCCGCCGACACCGACACATAATCCAGCATCGCCTTCGCCAGCTTCCTAACCTCCCGGTCCTTCGCAAAATCATACAGCGGCAGCCACGCCGTCAGCGCATGATTCAGATAGTTAGGACTGTCCCACTCGGGCATCCCCGTCGCATACAGCGCCTCCGCATACTCCCGGATCCGCTTCAGCGCCGCCGCCATCGTCTCACGGTTCCCCGTCTCCTCCGCCATCAGATAAATCGCCTGCTCCCGCATCGCCCGCAGATTGTCCGTCCCTCGCACGTCCACCCACGAATTGTGATACTCCGGCGTCCACCCCTCACCACCCATCCCCCGCGCCCGCCGCTCCTCAGGCCTCACCCAGAACCGGTTCTTCCGCCCCAGCGGATCCTCCGCCGTCCACACTCTAGCCGATTCCTTCATCTTCGCCAGATACCCAGGCTCCAGCAATCCCCCGAACTGAAAATACTTTCGCGTCTGACTCCTGATCGTAAACGCCGGAAACCAGTCCACTCCCATCGTCAGCTCCTTGCTCCACGCCGCATCATCTTCCCCCTGCAGAAACGCCAGCGCCTCCTTCCGCTGCCCTTTCAGCAGCCCGATCATCGCGTTAGGATAACTCGACTTCTCATTCTCGAAAAAAGTCCCGCCATACTTCCCCGCCTCGATCCCGCTCGCCCTCAGACTCGCATTCGTCCGCGCCACAAACCCTTCCTCCCACTCCGCCGGCCACTCGTTCCTCAGCTCCACCGGAAGATCCTCATGCGCAAACACCACCCGCCCCCCGCCATCCGTTGTCCACGGATCACCCCCGCGCACCGTCCCCACCACCACAATCATCAGTAACAGCCGGATTTTCATGCCGCCGTCTTAGCCGATCCCTCTCGCCCTGTCACCCCTCTTCACCACCACAAACACCCGCCCGGATTCCGTTGACACGATCACCCCTCCCATCCCGTTCTCTGCCCATGCGTCTGCTGCCTCTGTTCCTCTTCCTCGCCGCCACCCCCCTCCATGCCGCCCCGCCGGAACAATGGCTCGCCGCCCCGCAACCATGGGACCGTAGTCTCGGCTCCCACCGCGTCATCGTCCAAACCGGCAACCTCCCGCCCGGCACCCGCGCCGTCTCCGCCTCCATCGACTGGCGTCGCCCCGACCCGGCCCCCGAAAAAAAAGCCGTCATCATCCACGACCTCAAATCCGGTAAACCCATCCCCAACGTCCGCATCGACCACCTCTCCGCCGAATCCACCCAACTCACCTTCGAACCCGTCAGCGGACCCGGCGAATACGCCGTCTACTTCCTCCCCGTCCAACTCGAAGGCGGCGCCTTCCCCGTCGGCAAATACCTCCCGCCCGCCTCCTCCGCCGACGCCGCATGGCTCAAAGACCACGCGCCATCCCCGGCCACCGCCGCCTCCCCAATCCGCTGGGAAGCCGTCTCCGCTCACGACGCATGGACCGCCGCAGAAGTCATCGCTTCCTCCGCCGAACTCGCCGCCCTCCGCGCCGCCTCCGGCAACCTCGCCGCCGCCATCGTCCCCAAAGACGCCCGCAGCTTCCGCATGACTCACTCGCTCTCCCGCGATCTCGCCCTCGCCGGAACCACTAACACTCCCACACGTCTCTCCGCCAGACCCGGCGAAGCCCTCGTCTTCCCCGTCGTCATCTGGTCGCCCGACCGCGACCTCTCCGGCATCACCGTCTCCTTCTCCGGCCCAGCCACATGGCTCAACCCAGCCTCCATCACCTGTCTCTCCACCCACCGCACCGACTGGAACGGCATCTCCTCCGTCATCCCCGTCTCCGTCCCGCGCGCCACCCCAAAGGCCCTCTGGTTCTCCGTCTCCATCCCTGACAAACCCGGCAGCACTTCCCTCACCCTCAACCTGCCCCTCCCCGACGGCTCGCCCGCCACCAGACCCCTAACTCTCGAAATCGAAGCCTCCGGCCCGCCCATCGCCGAC
>JAIXVE010000218.1 GCA_027483175.1 Verrucomicrobiaceae bacterium
AAATCCATCTGCACCCGCGGACTCGGATCTCCCGCCGCCGTCGCCAGCCGCCTCACCGCATCCGGCAGACGGTCAGCCTGAAACCTCACCATCCGCACCGCCGCCGCTCGAATCTGCTCATCCCGCTCCCTCGCCAGTGTCGTCAGCCACTCTGGCCTAACTTCCCTCAACCCCTCCGCCACAAACACCGCCTCCAGCAGGCGCTGCCCATACCCTTCCGCCTTCTCATCCAATCCCTTCACCCACGCATCCAGCGCCCCCATCACCTCCACCCCCGCTTTCCTCAGCCCGATCCTCGCATGGTGCCTCACAATATTCTGCGGATGCTTCAGCAGTTCCAGCAACTCCGGCACCCCCGCCCCCTCCACCACCGGAAAGTCCCTCACCACCGGCTTGGCCTTCGACACCACCCGCCAGATCCGCCCGTGCGTGTGATCCCAGTGCGGATCCCTCATCGCATGCTGCGCATGCCCGATGATCGGACTGCAGAAATCCGACACATAAAGCCCACCATCGAACCCGAACTCCACATCCGCAGGCCGGAACGCCGCATTCGGCGAACTCACCACATCCACCCGCTCACTCCCCCGCACCACTCCCTGGCTGTAATCATACTTCCACAGCGACACCGCATAATTCCCCAGCAGCGCCGCCGTCACCATCCCGTTCTGATAGGCATCCGGGAAATTCGGACTCGAAAGGCTCGTCACCCCCGACCCCTTCCCATTGCTCCCCGTGTTCCCATACGAAAACGGATGATACACCCCCAGCGGCGTCCACGTCAGCGCAAGGGTGTCCAGCGGCAGTCCGTCCCCATACATCTGAAAAATGCTGCCCGTCCTGTCATAGGTGATCTTCCACGGATTCGGCGTGTTGCTCTGCCACTCGGTCTCCACCCTCCCCGTCCTCGGATGCAATCGGTACGTCGTCGCATCAATCCCCCGCACCACCCCGAACGGTGTCTCCAGCTGCGACCGGTGAAACACGCCGTCACAGAACATCACATGCCCTAGCGCATCCGTCGCGATCATCCCGCCATGGTGCGAATCCGTCACGTCAATCCCCCGGAAAAACTCCCGCTTCGCGTCCGCCTTCCCATCCCCGTCGGTGTCATTCATCAGCCACAACCGCGGCTGCTCCGACACTAGCACGCCCCACTCCGTGAACGCGATCCCATCCAGCGCATCAAATCCCTCCGCAAACGTCGTGCAGCGGTCCGCCTTCCCATCCCGATCACTGTCCTCCAGCACCACAATCCGGTCCTCCGGCGGCAATCCCGGCACAGTGTGCGGAAACGACGGCATCGTCACCACCCAGAGCCGCCCCTTCCCATCAAACGCAATCTGCACCGGATTCTTCAACTCCGGAAACTCTTCCTCCGACGCAAACAAGTTCACCGCATAACCATCCGCCACCCGGAACTCCGCCATCGCCTCCGCCGGCTTCCGAATCACTCCCGTCGCCCCGCCATCATCACTCCCCGCAATCGCCGGCAGCGGCTCCATCCACGCCACCGGCATGTCCTCAACCTTCTTCCCCGGCGTCGCCGCCAGCTCATGCACCACCGCCTCACATCTCCGCACCATCTCATGATACCGCGGCATCTCCGCCGCATACTCCTCCGGCCGCTTCCGGATCCCGTAATACAAATCCGCATTCTTCGGCCGCACCACTTCCGCCACATACTTCTGCTTCCGCCCCACCGCCTTCGCCACTTCCTTCACCCGTCCATCATCAATCCCCCTAATCACCGCCTCACCCACTAGCGCCCCCGCTATCACCCGCGCCACCACCCGGTTCCCCTCTTCGTTCAAATGCAGCCCGTTCGTCGTCAGCCGTCCATGCCCCGCAACACTCGCCGCGTAAACATCCACATACACCACCCCACGCTTCCCAGCCTCCTCCGACATCACTTTCCCATACCGCTCAATGTCCGCATTCCGCCCCGCCGCATCCGGCCCCGGAAACCCAGGCTCCACCGCCGTCGGACCCACCAGCACAATCTTCGCCCCCGCATGCAGCCGCGCCAGTTGATCCAGATACCCGCCTAACTGCTCCCGGAAATCCCCCAGCCCTGCCTCCCCCGCAAACGCCTCGTTCATCCCGTACCCAGCCACCACCACCTTCGCCGGCCATTCCCTCATCAATGTCCTCAAATGCTCCTCATAACCCTCAGGCCTCAACCGGTACCCCACCTCATCCCCCGTCCACGCCAGACTCCGGAACCTCAACTGCTTCCCAGCCTCCGCCACCTGCACCAGCGCCTCCAGTTCCCCCTGCTCACTCAACCGCTCCATCATCGAATTCCCATAACAAATCACATAGTCCCCACGCCCGAACGGTATCTCCGCCCGCACCCCCATCGCCATCGTCGCCAAGGCCACCACCCCGGGCACCAGCCGCCCGATCATCCCCAGATTCCTTCTCTCCACCGTCAGTTGTCTATGCTTCGTTGTCATCTTGCCCCTCCATTACAGCCCTCCGCCTCCCCACTCTACCTCCCAGACACATACGGAATCACGGCCACTTCTCCCCCATCTCACGATCCACCACGCCTCCGATTTCCCCTTTTCCACCGCCTCATGGGCTCTACGCTCATCCCTCCCATGAGCACCGCTGGCACGAATTACAAAGACTCCGTCAACCTCCCGAAGACCGACTTCCCCATGAAGGCGGACCTCGTCGCCCGCGAACCCCTCAGACTCGCCTCATGGGAATCCTCAGGCCTCTACCAGCGCATCCAGCAGCGCCGTAAAGCCGCCGCCGCTCCCAAATTCATCCTCCACGACGGCCCGCCCTTCGCCAACGGCGACGTCCACATGGGCACCGCCCTCAACAAGGTCATCAAAGACCTCGTCCTCAAATCGAAGTCCATGGCCGGCTTCGAAACCCCCTACATCCCCGGCTGGGACTGCCACGGGCTCCCCATCGAATTCAAAGTCGTCCGCGAAGACACCGGCCTCACCCCTCCCGAAGTCCGCCGCCGCAGCGAAGAATTCGCCCGCAAATGGATCGACGTCCAGAAGGCCTCGTTCCGCCGTCTCGGGGTCTTCGGCGACTGGGACCATCCCTACCTCACGCTCTCCGCTTCCTACGAAGCCCACATCGTCCGCTTCTTCGCCACCTGTCTCGAGAAAAATCTCGTCTATCGCGACAAGCGCCCAGTCCAGTGGAGCTACGGCGCCAAAACCGCCCTAGCCGAAGCCGAGGTCGAATACAAAGAGAAAACCTCCCCCGCCATCTTCGTCCGCTTCCCCGCCCTCACCGGCCCAGTCGCCGACGCCAAGGGCTCGTTCGTCATCTGGACCACCACCCCATGGACGCTCCCAGCCAACCTCGGGATCATGGTCAAACGCGACTACACCTACGTCCTCGGCGAATTCTCCCACGAAGACGGTCGCTCCGCCACGCTCCTCATCGTCCGCCCGCTCATCGAAGCCTTCGCCGCCAAAACCGGCTTCCACCTCACCGGTCCCGGCACCGAGATCAAAGGCGACGCCCTCGCTGGCTCCCTCGCCCAGCACCCGTTCCTCGACCGCTCCTCCAAGGTCATCTGCACGGACTTCGTCACC
Source organism: Verrucomicrobiaceae bacterium (assembly GCA_027483175.1). Lineage (GTDB taxonomy): Bacteria > Verrucomicrobiota > Verrucomicrobiia > Verrucomicrobiales > V1-33 > V1-33. The sequence continues at coordinate 3,573 of JAIXVE010000218.1, forward strand.
GATGACACCGGCACCGGCCAGGTCCACACCGCCCCAGGCCACGGCAAGGAAGACTACATCGCCGGACGCGAACACGGCCTGGGTCTCCTCTCCCCAGTCGACGACGATGGCCGTCTCACCGCCGATTGCGGCATCCCGGAACTCGCCGGCACGCTCGTCTTCGACGCCAACGGCCCCATCATCCGGCTCCTCGCCGAACGCGGCATGCTCCTCGGTAAGGAAAACTATAAACACGACTACCCTCACTGCTGGCGCAGCAAAACCCCTATCATCTTCCGCAGCGTCCCCCAGTTCTTCCTCCGCATCGACGACATCCGCGCCGCCGCCCTCTCCGAAATCGACCGCGTCCAATGGCTCCCTCACTGGGGCCGCGCCCGCATCCACGGCACCGCTGAAAGCCGCCCGGACTGGTGCATCAGCCGCCAACGCACATGGGGCGTCCCCCTCCCCGTCTTCTACAACAACGGCGAACCCGTCCTCGACGCCGCCGTCGCCCGCAAGGTCGCCGCGCTCATCGAATCCCTCGGCACCAATGTCTGGTTCGAAAAATCCGACGCCGAACTCACCGCCCTCCTCGATCTCCCCTCCCATTGGACCAAAGGCCGCGACACACTCGATGTCTGGATCGACTCCGGCTGCTCCAGCATGGCCGTCACCGAAGCCCGCCCCGAACTCGGCAACGGCGGCATCGCCGACCTCTACATAGAAGCCACCGACCAGCACCGCGGCTGGTTCCAGTCGTCCCTCATGTGCAGCATCATCCACCGCGGCACCGCCCCCTACAAAACCGTCATGACCCACGGCTTTGTCACCGACACCTCAGGCGAAAAAATCAGCAAGAGCGGCGACAAACCCATCAACGCAGAATACTACTATAACAAATACGGCGCAGACCTCGTCCGTCTCTGGGTCGCCTCCGTCGACTGGCAGAACGATGTCCCGTTCTCCGACAAGCTCTTCGAACAGAACGGCGAGGTCTACCGCCGCTTCCGCAACACGCTCCGCATCCTCCTCGGTAATCTCCACGACTTCTCACCCGCCGAGCACTCCGTCCCCAACGAAGCCCTCACGCTCCTCGACCGCTGGATCCTCGAACGGCTCCACGCCGTCACCCGCGACTGCCTAGCCGCCTACGCCGCATACGACTTCCGCAAGGTCTTCATCACGCTCAACCAGTTCTGCGCCACAGACCTCAGCGCCCTCCACATCGACATCACCAAGGACCGGCTCTACTGCGACCCTGCCAACAGCCCGCGCCGCCGCAGCGCCCAGTCCGCCATGCACAAGGTCCTCACAGACCTCACCAAACTCCTCGCCCCCATCCTCGCCTTCACAGCCGACGAAACATGGGAATTCGCCGGGCACACCGACAGTGTCCACGAACAGGACTTCCCCACCCCGGACCCAGCCTTCGCCAACTCCGAAGCCTCCGCCGCCATCGCCCAGCTCCAGTCCATCCGCGATCTCCTCCAGCAGGAAATCGACCGCGCCCGCAAGGACAAAACCATCGGCAGCAATCTCGAAGCCGCCGCCACCCTCACCATCCCAGACGGCCACCCCGCCGCCTCCATCCTCGCCGACCGCGACACCGTTAGCGAATTCCTCATCGTCAGCGACCTCACCATCACCACCGGCCAACCATTCTCCGTCGCCGTCACCCGCACCTCCTGCACCAAATGCCAGCGCTGCTGGCGTCACCTCCCAGACGTCGGTTTCTTCGAGTCCCACCCAGCCCTCTGCGGCCGCTGCGTCTCCGCCCTCGCCTGACCCCACCCACACTCCCGCCCACCAGCACCATGATCGCCGACCTGCTCGAAAAACTCCGCGCCTCCGTCAACGACGCCGAGGGCCTCACCGACGCCGACCGCGCCATGCTCCTCGGCCACATCAACGCCATGGAACCAGCCGCCGCCTCCGAACTCCCCCACACGGAACCCTCCGCCCTCGACGACCTCCGCTCCTCCCTCCAATCCTTCGAAGCCTCCCACCCAGACCTCACCGCCCAACTCAACACCCTCGCCACCACCCTCGCCAACATCGGCCTCTAAGCCTCCTCCGAACCAGCCCCTCTCCCCGCAAGCCCCCTCCGTACCAGATAGCCGAAGGCTCTGGACTGCTGTCAGAATTACAGCTCTCCCTGCGCACGGAGTGCGCCTACCCGCCCCCTCCCCACCAGCCCTTCGCGCCTTCGCGTGAGCCCCCCTCTCCCAACACGCCCTCTCTCCGAACAAGCCCGGGCACGCGAGACTCCGTACTCAAGCTCTCCCCACACGCCCTCCTTCACCATTCCCCATTTTACTATTTACTATTTACTATTTTCAATTTCCCTCCTCTCCGTCCACGCCCGGCTCCCCAGCGCCAAGGGCGCTCCCTAACGCAGCCCAGGGCAACGCCCTGGGTCTAGCCCACCACACACACATAGCCCTGAAAGGGCGCCCTAATTCTTCCCGGGGCGTCGCCTCGGGAAGCATCTCTCCGAACAAGCCCGGGCACGCGAGGCTCTGTACTCGCTCCTCTCCCAACAAGCCCCCCTCTCCGTCCACGCCTTGCTTCCCAGCGCCAACGGCGCGCCCTAACACAGCCCAGGGCAACGCCCTGGGTCTAGCCCACCACACACACAGAGCCCTGAAAGGGCGTCCTAATTCTTCCCGGGGCGTCGCCCCGGGAAGCATCTATCCGAACAAGCCCGGACACGCGAGGCTCTGCACTCGCGCCTCTCACCAACCTCTCCCCACAAGCCCCTCTCCCAACACGCCCCTCTCAAATCTCAAATTTCAAATCTCAAATCCCCAACGCACCCCCTCACTTCAACCCAAGATTCCTCCCCGACTCCCCCTGCACCCAGATATCCGTCGTCTCCGGATTCGCCTTCAACCGCTTCAGCACCCGCCGAATACACCCCAGCGCCTTCGTGTTCATCCCCGGCTCGCACTGCACCGCAATGTTGTGGTGACCCTCATCCGTGCCACCAACCCCAATCACCTCCCCGGCTTCGTGCTCCTCGAGTTCGTCATCAATCTCCTCGCTGATCTCCTCCAAATCGGTCATCTCCATCGCCTCCAACCCCGACAACCAGATCTCATAAATACACCCCGGCGTGAACACCGCCACCTCCGGCAGCGTCTCCACCGGCGAAGCCAACTGGTCCTCCCTCGGCGTGATCATCTCGAACTGATCCAGATTCGCCTTCACATAATCCACCAGCTCCTTGGGTGTGAGCACTACATATTCCTGATACTTCCGGATCTGATCTTCCTCGACGTAGAACTCCACGTAGTCATGCGTGGTCACACGGTAGGGTGCAGGCACTTCCTTTCTCTCAATCTTCCAGTCGACGCACTTCTTCCAAATTGGTGGCATTTTCTTTTCATCGGGAGTCAACTCAATCTTCAACTCATCGATGTAGCTGACAGGAACACCGTTGGGTTTAAAGTCGAAGAACTTCTTCCACCGCGCAGGCGAAAACAGGCTCCGGTCACAGACTCTTTCAGTGGTCAAAAAATCATAGAGCCAGTAAGTGCCATCAGTGTTCCGCGACGCGATGTAGGCCCACAGGTCCTTGTCAATCGGCACGCTGGTGACCGTGCCAGACTTCGGAATCTTTCTAAGTTTTGCACTCATGGACATCGTTATTCGGGACAGGGCCGTCCGCGACAATTCACAAAATCCGTTACCCCGTCCCCCATTCAACCGAGAACAAGCCTCCCTTCGCCTGACTCCCAACCGTCCCATCATTCCATCCTCCCCCCTCTCCCCAAAGACCCTTCGCGCCCTCGCGTCAGCCCCCGCGCTCCCAACCCGCCCCTGGGAGCGCTGAGCCCCAGCTCGGCGTTCTCCGAACCCGCCCCTTCCATACAAGCTAGACTCTATGGCTGCGGCCCGTCCCGCGTCCCGCTCCCAGTGCGCCAGCCTTGATCGAAGGCGGCGTGCCGGCGGTGAGGAGTCGCGGGTTGTTCCCGAAGGAACAGAGCCGCATGTTTGGGCGCCTCCGGCACGAAGCCGCTGCGCAGACAAACAAATAAAACACCGCCAGCACACCAAGTCGATGACCAGACCCATACTCTATGTCGGACTCGATGTCCAC
>JAIXVE010000336.1 GCA_027483175.1 Verrucomicrobiaceae bacterium
CCCGCCCCTCACACCGAAATCGCAGAACGCATCTGCTACGACGGCACCTCCAACTTCAGCGAACGCTCATGGGCCGAATCCCAGAACCTCGACGGCAGAGAATTCACCGTCACCCCGGACATCGCCCGCACCCTCGTCTCCCGCGGCGTCCCCTTCACCCTCGTCACCACATGGACCAACGGAGCCCATCTCCAGGCCGTCATCGGCACCGACGACAGAGCCGGCCTCCTCCTCATCCGCGACCCCACCTACCCCCACCACTCCGAGGCCCTCCTCGATGCCTTCCTCGCCGACTACGCCGCTCACGGCCCACGCGGCATGCTCGTCCTCCCACCCTCCGAACATCACCGCATCGACGGCCTCGACCTCCCGGAAGCACCCCTCCACAATCTCCTCCATAACCTCGAAGGAGCCCTCCAGCAGCACGACCGCGCCGCCGCCCAGACATGGCTCGACCAACTCTCCGCAGCAGCCCCCGACCACCGCCTCACATGGATCGCCCAATCCGCCCTCGCCGCCTACGACGATGACCCCGTAAAATCCCACGAGGCCCAGAACGCCCTCGCTAGGCTCTTCCCGGACGACGCCGCCATCGCATGGCGCGCCTTCCGCGCCAACCTCCCGCGCACCACCCGCTCCGCCTCCCTCGCATCTCTCGAACAACGCGTCCGCCAGCGCGACTGCGACGACCAGTTCAAAGGCGAACTCGCCAGGCTCCTATCAAGAGACTCCCGCTCCACCCCGCGCGCCGCCAGAATCGTCCACCACCTCCTCCGCCGCAACCCCCGCGACGCCCAGTCCCTCACCACCCTCGCAGACTGCCTCGCCGCCGCAAACCAACCGGATCTCGCCCTCGATCTCTACCGCTTCGCCGCCTGCTCCGCAGACCATAACGAAATCTGCGCCGCCAACTACTTCTCCTCCTGCCGCCAGCTCAGCCGCACCGCCGAAGGCCTCGACTTCCTCCGCCGCAGAACCGCCACCCTCGGCCACCTCTCCGCCGCCCCATGGATCACCCTCGCTGACTCCCTCACAGAACTCCTCCGCCACGCTGAAGCCCTCGACGTCATCAGCGAAGCAAGACGTCTCCGCCCCAACGACGGTCAACTCCTCCTCCACGAAGCCGCCCTCCACCGCGCTCAGGGAAACTTCGACGACGCCTCACGCATCCTCACCTCCGCATGGCGCATGGTCCCGGATCAGGACTGGCACCGCCACGCCGCCACCCTCGCTCAAATCCGCGGCGATGCCCCCTCCGCGATCTCCTCATGGCTCAAGGTCCTCGCCATCGAACCTCTCTCCATCCCCGCTCACGAAAACCTCGTCAGCCTGACCGCCGAAACCGACGGCATCCCCGCCGCCCTCGATCTCCTCGACTCCGCCTGCCGCCGCTTCCCATGGCACATGGGCCTCGCACGCCTCCACGTCTCATGGCTCCGCCGCGACAACCGCACGGACGCAGAACCCGCCCTCCTCCGCATGCTCGCTCACAATCCCGCCGACGATTGGGCATGGCGGGAACAGGCCCTCGAACTCTCCTCCAGAGGCCGCCACAAGGAAGCCGCCGACGCCGCAACGGAAGCCCTCCGCCTCACCCCGCAGTTCGCCACTTCCCACAACATCCTCGCCTCCGTCCTCCACGCCGCAGACCATAACCCGGACGCCCACGCCGCCTGCCGCCGCGCCCTCGAGATCGACGTCAGCTGCGGTGCCATGGACCTCCTCCTCGCCACCGCCCCTGACGCCCCCCAGCGCTCCGCAGACATCCTCTTCCTCCGCTCGGAAATCACCCGCCAGTCAGTTGGCGGCGAAGCCGTCGCCCAGTTCCACGAGGTCGCCCTCCCTCACCTCTCCACCGAGGAAATGACCGCCATCCTCTCAGAAGGCCTCAAAGCCCGCCCTGACATCTGGGAAACATGGTCCACTCTCGCCCTCCACCGCATCAACCACCAGCACCCGGAAGCCCTCCACCTCACCCGCCAGCTCACCTCCCGCTTCCCCTTCGCCCCAGGCAGCTGGCGCCTCCACGCCCAGTCCTGCGCCGCCGCCGGTCTCCGCGAGGAACAACTCAACGCCCTCCAGCGCGCCGTCGCCATCAACCCAAGATGGTCACTCCCGGCTCGCGACCTCGCGGATCTCCACGAACGCGAAGGCCGCTTCCCGGACGCCCTCACCGAACTCAACCGCCTCGTCCTCGCTAACCCACTCGACCCCGCCAACCACGGGGTCCTCGCAGACTTCCTCCTCCGCAACGGCCACACCGACGACGCCCTCACCGCCATCGAACGCGCCGTCACCCTCGAACCAACCTACCCATGGGGCTGGTCCGAACTCGCCCGCCAGGCTCGCCTCTCCGGCAACCACGACCGCGCCCTCCAAGCCGCACGCAACCTCACCACCTCCCGCCCGGACGAACCCAGATCATGGATCAATCTCGCCGAAATGTTCGGCCGCCTCCAGCTCTGGGACCCCGCCTCCACCGAAGTCGACAAGGCCCTCGACCGCTGGCCACGCAATGTCAGGCTCCACGAACTCCGCGCCCAGATCCTCGCCGCCTCAGGCCAGCGCGATGCAGCCATCGCCGCCTGCTCTCCTCCCATCTTCGGCAACCAGATCCCTCGCGAACTCCGCGGCCGCCTCGCCTCCCTCCTCCTCGACGCCGCAGACTACTCCACCGCCGAATCCGTCCTCACTAACCTCATCGCCGCAGAACCCGACTACGCATGGCCCCGCCACCTCCTCTACGGACTCGCCCGCTCCAGAAACCAGAACCCCCAATGCCTCTCCCTCGCCCGCGACCTCGTCCGCATCGAACCCTCCAACGCGGTCGCCTTCGCCATGCTCGCAGAATCCCTCATGGCCGCCTCACTCCCGCAGGAAGCCATCTCCGCCATCCGCCGCGCCCTCCAGCTCGACCCCGCCTCCACCTTCGCCGCGAACCACCTCCTCGACGATCTCCTCAAACGTCAGGACTTCGCCGCCGCCGACGATCTCGCCGCCCTCATGGCGCGCTTCCAGCACCCCGCCACCCACCTCCTCGCACGTACCCGCATCCTCCTCGCACGCAAAGAATTCGATCAAGCGTCCTCCCCCACCCTCGACCTCGCCCTCTCGCCAGACCAGGAAGCCATCCCCGCTCTCGCCTCAGCCCTCGATCTCTGGGAAAAGGCCCCTCGCGCCCAAAAAGACTCTCTCGACCAGCTCATCTGCGCAGCCGTCAGCGATGGCCGCGCCCGCAATGTCAGCGTCAGCGCTCCGTTTGTTAGAGTCAATTACAGGAACGGGCTCCCCACCGCCCTCCACAATGCCCTCTCCCTCCCAGTCCCAACTCACGTCAGAGACGCCATCATCCGCGACTTCTTCTACTGCGCCAGCGACAGCGGACATCACGAAGCCGCACTCCTCGCCCTCCGGAATCACCACCTTCTCCTCAAGCACTCCACCCAGCTCTGGGGAGCCGCAAGCTACGTCCTCTTTCAGGCCGGCAGTCGCCGCGAACTCCTCGACTGGTGCCACGACTGGCAGTCCCGCTCTGACCGCGAACCATGGATGGTCGCCAATCTCGCCCTCGCCCTCGTCTGGGAAATCGGCCCCTCCGCCGCCACCGCCGCATGGGAAGAGGTCCTCGCCGCAGGCCCCTCCGCCGTCTGGTCTCAGGCCGCCTCCGGCCTCGCCTTCACCTGCGCCATCACCGGTCGCCCCGATGACGCTCGCCGCCACCTTGACAACCTCGCCGGTCTCTCGCTCTCCAAAGAAGACCGCTTCTCCGCCGCCATGGCCAATGTCGCCCTCGCCGCCGCCGCCGCCAAACACTCCTCATTCTGGCATCGCCACCGATCCGCTCGCGCCGCCCTCCGCGTCGTCACAGAAGCATGGCCCGAAGGCCCAGGCTCCCTCCGCGGCAAACACTACCTCCGGGAACTCAAAGATTTCCTCCGTCAGCAAGGCCTCAGTTCGGCCTTCGCTCGCTTCCCCACCCCGTGGATCCGCCAACTGCTCGCCGAAGAACAATCCACATGGACCGGACGGCTCCTCCTGCCTGCCTGCCTCATCCTCCTCGGCATCCTGTCAAAATGCAGCGAAACCAGCCGGACCAAACCCGCCCTCATGCCCGAACCCCCTGCCAAAGAACGCCTCATCACGGCGCCACCGTGATTCGATAGCGGAAATACATCCGCGGTTCCCCACTCGTCCCCACGCGGAACGCATGCCCGCCGCCACTCCCGCTGTCAGCCACCGGCCGCCACGTCACCATGTCCCGCGACCAGTCCGCCCCGTACACCACCCCACTCACCCCCGCTGGCTCCGCAAACGTCACCGCCAGCTCACTCGCCGTCTTCACCACCTGCGGCAGCACGCCTCCACCCACCGTCGGATTCAACCCGAACGCATACTCCACACCATTTGTTAGCCCGTCCCGGTCGTGATCATCCATCACCCCGCCGCTCACCCCCGGATACTGCGCCAGCCACGCCCCGAAACCACTCGCCGCACTCGCCGTCACCACCTTCAGCGGCCCATAACCAAACCACCGGGTCCCCACATTCGGTCGCACCCGCAGATAATACGTCGTCCCCACGCTCAACGCCGCCCCCGCACTCGCCCCGTTCAGCGTAAACCCAGTCGCCCCTCCGCCCAGCACGGTCGTCGTCCCATTCACCAATTCAGTCGCATCCGTCACCGTCACGTCATCAATGAAAAACCCATGGTTCCCGCTCGTCCCCACCGAAATCGATCCGCCGTTCCCGCGCAGCATGAACCGCACCCTCACAACTTCTCCCGCATACGCCCCGAGACTCACACTCCGCGCGTTGAACGCCCCGTCCCACAGGCTGCTGTTCAAGCCCACTCCGTTCCGGCTCCACACACTCGTCCAGCTCACCCCGTTGTCCGTCGAAACCTCCGCATGCAGGGTCGTCGTCGTCGTCGTAAACCGCGCCCGCTCGTAAAACCTCAGCTGGCTCGCCGCCGTCGCCACCACATCCCTCGTGATCGCAAACCCCTGGTCCGCAAAGTCAGGAAACGCCAGCTGAAACGACTTGCTCCCGCTCCGCACCAGCGTCGACCCCCTAACCGCATACGTCCCCGTCGTCATCGCCGCAATCTGCGGCACCGGAAAATCCTCCGCCCCTTCCGTCCAGCCCGCCACACTCCCCGTCGCCACCCGCAATTCATACGAGTCCGCCTGCTCGATCCGATTGAACCCATACGCCGCCCCGCTCACCGGCGGCGCATCACTCCCGCTGATCACCACCCGATCCCCTAGCACTCCCGGATCAAACAGTCTCACCGTGTACGCATGGCTCGTCGGCACCCCCGCCCCCTTGATCCCCGTCACCGTCACCTCACACGCCACATCCGCACTCACACTCCCCGGAACCCCCGCAGGCGTCCACACCAGCGTGTTGTCACCATACCCGTTGTCCACCCTCGAAATCACCGGCGCAGCCACCGCCACACCCCCCACCGTCATCGCCACCGTCGCCCCCGAAAAATCCGCTCCAGGATACGACACCGACCACCGCGCCGGCACCAATCCCACAGGCACATACCCCCGACTCGGCCACGCCGAAAACGCCGCCGCCGGCACCGCCTTGAAATCCCCGATCACCCACACAGCATTTGCCCGATTGTACGGGCTCTCCGCCGGCACATCCCCGCTCCCCATCACCCGCGCCCTCGAATACTGCAGCCACCTCCGGTGCCCCACCACCTCATTGCCCGACCCGTCATCCCTCATGTACGCATCCACCGACGCTGGACCATGCGTCCCTAACGCAATATTGCTCGCCCCCGCCGCCTCCGCCGCATTCGCCGTGTAATAAATCCAGTTCGTCGGCGGGAAGTGACTCAACCCGTTGTTCCGCGCAAACATCAGCGCCGCTTCCTGCGCCTTCGCACTCTTCACCGCGTCAAACACCACATCCCCAGGCATCCCCGCCAGCGCCCGATAGAAATTCACCCGCCGCCTCACATCCTCACGAAACGCCAGGCTCGTCCCACCCGCCACCCCGCCACTCACGCTCCCCGTCCACCCCATCCGCGCCGCATACCCCTCCGACGCCACATAAACCGTCTGATAAAACGCCAGCACATCCCGCCGGTTCATCGCATCCACTACAAACCCATCCACCGCCATCGGCACCCCTGTCCCCGGCACCCACGCTCCCACCCAGCCCAACCCGCATGCCATCCCCACCAACACCCGGCACACTCCCGCTCCCGGAAATCCTCCTGCATGTCTCCTCAGCATCTTGTTCATAGGCAAGTCTTTCGCTCCCATTCCTGCCACATTCCGCCCGCCCACGCAAGACCCTAACCTCCCAATCACTGCCCCGATCCCTCGCCCGCCGCCGCCTCACCCGCCGCCCGCGCCTCCTCGCCCGCCGCCCGCGCTTCCTCATACGCCGCCTCCAGACTCGCAAGGCTCGCCGCATCACTGAACCGCTCCCGCACCGTCGCCGCCGCCGCCGCCCCCAGCGCCGCCCACTTCCCCGGATCCCTCAACACCTCAACAATCGCCCCCGCCAGCAATTCAGGCGACTTCTCCGGCACCAGCAACCCATCAACCCCATGCGTCACCGCCTCCGGTATCCCCCCATGCTCGGTCGCCACCACCGGCAACCCCGTCGCCATCGCCTCCAGCATCGAATTCGGAATCCCTTCCTGATCCGAATTCGCCGTCAGTTCGCTAGGATGCAGAAACACATGCCCCCTCCGGTA
>JAIXVE010000048.1 GCA_027483175.1 Verrucomicrobiaceae bacterium
GCCGCGACTCCGTTGACAATGACGCCCTCTTCCATAAAATCAAATCCATCGGTTCTGAACCCCACCGCACCGCCGCCATGACCCTCGCCCAGAAACTTCACCAGGATGGCCGAATGGAAGGCCGCAAGGATGGAATTCAGGAAGGCTTCGCCACAGGCAAACAAGAAGGCCGTATGGAAGAGCGTACCCATTCCCGCCGCCAATCCGTCCTCGAAGCCCTCGACCTCCGCTTCGGCCCCATCCCCGACGGCCTCCGCGATTCCATTGGAACCATCGCCGATCCCGAAAAACTCCGCGCCCTCCTCCGCGCCGCCATCGTCTCCGATTCCCTCGAATCCTTCGCCGCCACGCTCTGATCTCCGCGCAGCCAGCCTCACACCAGAATTCCCCGCACCACCTCACCGTGCACATCCGTTAGTCGGAAATCCCGACCCTGGAACCGGTAGGTCAGCCTCTGATGATCAATCCCCATCAGATGCAGCAATGTCGCCTGGAAATCATGCACGTGCACCTTGTCCACGATCGCATTCATCCCCAGATCATCCGACGCCCCGAAACTCAATCCCGGCTTCACCCCCGCCCCCGCCATCCACACCGTGAACGCATACGGATGATGATCCCTCCCCCACCTCGGCCGATCCGCCATGTTTCCCTGAATGAACGGCGTGCGCCCGAACTCCCCGCCCCACACCACTAGCGTATCCTCCAGCAATCCCCGCTGCTTCAGATCCATCACCAGCGCCGCACTCGCCCGGTCCGTATCCCGGCATTGGTTATACAACTCCGTTGTCAGCGAATTATGCTGGTCCCATCCCGCATGCATCAACTGCACACACCGTGCCCCCCGTTCCACCAGCCGCCGCGCCATCAGACAATTGTGCGCAAAACTCCCCGCCTCCAGCACGTCCGGCCCGTAACTCTCCAGCACCGACTTCGGCTCGTCCCTGAAATCCGCCAGCTCCGGCACACTGCTCTGCATCCGGAACGCCATCTCATACTGCGCAATCCGCGCCGCAATCTCCGGATCCCCGAAATCATTCAGCTTCTGCTCATTCAGCGCCGCCAGATCGTCCAGCATGTCCCGCTTCATCCCGCGATCCACCCCCGCAGGATCAGATAGGTAAAGCACAGGATCCCCGCTGCTCCGGAACTTCACCCCCTGAAAACGCGACGGCAGAAACCCCGATCCCCAGTAGAAATCATAGAAGATCTGCCCGCAGCTCGTCCCTTTACTAACCGACGTCATCACCACATACGCCGGCAGATTCTCCGTCTCCGACCCCAACCCGTAACTCAGCCAGGCACCCAGCGACGGCCTCCCCGGCAGTTGCGCCCCGCTCAGCAGAAACGAAATCGCCGGCGCATGATTCACCGCATCCGTGTGCATCGACTTGATGAAACACAACTCGTCCGCAATCGCCGCCGTGTGCGGCATCAATTCGCTCACCCACGCCCCCGACTGCCCGTGCTGCCGGAACGGCTCCACCGGTGCCAGCATCAGCTTCCCACCAGCCGCACCCGTCATCGTGCTGAACCGCTTCCCTCCCACATACGATTCCGGCACCGGCTGACCATGCATCTCCTTCAGCTTCGGCTTCCAGTCGAACGTGTCGACATGCGTCGGCCCGCCATTCATGAACAGATAAATCACCCGCTTCGCCTTCGGCGGAAATCCGGGAAATCCACTCACCGCCGCCGGCGCATCCGCCCGCAACCCATCCGCACCTAGCAAATGCGCCAGCGCCGCCGTCCCGATCCCCGTCGCGGTCCGCCCGAAGAACTCTCGTCGCGTCAGATGCGCTCTAGCCTGATCAATCGGATGCATGACATTATTCAAGGTTCAGGGCTTCATCCATGTTCAGCAGCGTCAGCGCCGTCATCGTCCACGCCGCCAGTTCCGGCGTCCGATCCGCCACCGCCACCGGACTCTCGCCCTCGCCAAGCAACTTCACCGCCCGCTCAGGCTCACCCGCAAACCGCTGCCGATGCCGCTCCCAGCCCGCCCGCAGCACCGCAATCTCCGCACCCGTCGCCGCCCGACCCAGCAACCGCCTCGCCATCGCCGAAATCCTCGCCCCTGCCTCCTCCACCCCCGCACTGTTCAACGCCATCGCCCGCGCCGCCTCCACATAAGTCACATCGTTCGTCGTCGCTAGCGCATGCAGCGGAGTATTCGTCCGCAGTGGCTTCACACTGCACACCAATCGCGACCCCGTATCGAAAAACATCGTCGGCCCAGCAATCCTCCTCCAGAACGTGTACAAACTCCGCCGCCGCAAATCATCACCGCTCCCCCTCTGATACTTCACCGTCCCAAACGTCGCCTCCTCCCACACTCCCTCCGGCTGCCACGGCAGCACCGGCGACCCTCCACTCATCACCCGCACCAACCCGCCCGCCGCCAGAGCCTGATCCCGGATCATCCACGACGGCATCCGATACCGCGGCCCGCGGCCTAGCAACCGATTCCCCGGATCCTTCTCCAGCATCACACCCGTCACCCGCGAACTCTGCCGCCACGTCCGGCTCGTCACAATCAACCTCAGCAATCGCTTCACGTCCCAGCCCGAATCCCGGAAATCCGCCGCCAGCCAGTCCAGCAGCGCCTCCTGTACAGGAAATTCCGCCTGCACCCCGAAATCCTCCGCCGACTTCACCAGCCCGATCCCGAACAGCATCTGCCAGAATCGATTTACCGCCACCCGTGCCGTCAGCGGATTCTCCGCCGACACAATCCACTGCGCCAATCCCAGCCGGTTCTTCGGCGCATCAGGAGCCAGGGTCGCCAGAAAACCGGGCAGCGCTGCACTCACTTCCCCTAACGGTTTATTGTACAGCCCGTGGTCCAGCACAAATGTCTTCCTCAGTTCCGTCCGGTCCGCCATCACCATCACCTTCACACCCGCATCCGCCAGTTGCCGCTCCTTCGCCTCCAACTCCGACACCCGCCGCCGCAGTCCCGCCAGCACCGCATCCGCTTCCTCCCACGCCGCAACCACCGCGTCCCGCTGCGCCTCGTCACGTTCACCCGCCGGCGTCCGCAAAGCCACCGCCAGCCCGGGATCCGTCTTCGTCAGCGCCGGATCCGCCATCTGCGTCAAGCTCACCCGAAACCGCCCCATGTTATGATGCTTGTTCCCCGATTCATGCCGAAACCGGAACCGCAGGACCGTCCCCTCTCCGGTCTCCAGTCCCTCCGGAAACTTCAAAACTGCCGCATGACTCCGATCCACCATCCGCCCCTCATGCACCGCCCAACCCGTCGCCGGATTGTCATCCAGCACCCCGCCCAGCTTCAGCCCGCCCTGCTCATACGTCGCCTCCACCGCCTCCATCGCCACCGCCTGCGCCCCACCCTCGCCATCCTCCCGCTCCACCCGCAGCGACGTCAGTACAAAATTTCCGCTGTCCGACCTCGCCAACCCACCCGCCGTCATCGTCGCATGCCGCAGCACATCCAACCGCATCCCCGTCCACCTCCCCGCCCCCGGCACCGCCGTCACTTCATAATTATCCTTCTCCGGATTCGCTCCACTGTTCAGCACGGTCCGGTCCCGTTGAATTGTCAGGGTGCTTCCCTCCGCCTTCGCCGTCCGCGGCTCCACCACCTGCCACGGCGACCCCACCTTCACCACCTCCCGCTCCCACATCTCCCGGCGCGACCCCGCACTCACCCGCTCCGCATCCAAACCCTTGCGCGCCTCCGCCAACTGCTGCCGCACCTCTCCTAGCTGCCGCGCCGCCCCCGCGTCCGGCACCTTCAGCACCGGCGGGGTCTGCGGATCCCCACCCCCGCCATCCACCGTTGTCTGATTGAAAAACGCCCCCAGACTGTAGTAATCCTTATTTGTTAGCGGATCGAACTTGTGATCGTGACACCGGCAGCAGTTGAACGTCAGCGCCAGCCACACTGTCCCCGTCGTCTCCGTCATGTCCATCACGTAATCAATCCGGTTCTCCTCCGCAATCCGCCCGCCTTCCCCGTTGATCGGATGATTCCTCAGAAACGCCGTCGCCAGCCGCTGCTCATCCGTCGCCCCCGGCAGCAGATCACCCGCAATCTGCCAGACTGTGAACTCATCCCACCGCTGGTTCCGGTTGTAAGAACTCACCACCCAGTCCCGCCATGGCCACATCGTCCGCATCCCATCGCCCTGGTACCCGTTCGTATCCGCATAACGCGCCGCCTCCAGCCAATCCCAAGCCATCCGCTCCCCATACGCCGGCGACGCCAGCAACCGCTCGACCACCCGCTCCCATCCCGCATCCGTTCCATCCGCTAGCCATGCCTCCTGCTCCTCCAGCGTCGGCGGCATCCCCGTCAGCGCCAGCGACGTCCGCCGCAGCAGGGTCGCCGCATCCGCCGCCTCCGCAAATCCTAACCCCTCATTCGCTAGTCTCGCCCCCACCAGCACATCCACCGGATGCCCCTCCGCCGGCAACTCCGGCCGACGCAACGGAGTGAACGCCCAGTGCTTCCCCCACGGCGCCCCCTCCGCAATCCACCTCGCTAGGGTCTCCCGCTGCCCATCCGTCAACTCCTTGTGAACCTCCGGAGGCGGCATCACTTCATCCGGATCGCTCGTCCTCACCCGCGCCAGCAGCAGGCTCTCCGCAGGCTTCCCCGGCACCACCGCCGCCCCATGCTTCCCCATCGCCTTCGCACCCGCTTCCTCATCCAGCCGCAACCCTCCCTTCCGGTGCTTCTCGTCAGGCCCATGACAGTAAAAACAACGGTCTGACAGCAATGGCAGCACCTCCCGACTGAAATCCACCGGCGCCGCCACACCCTCGAACGCCGCCAGCCCAAGGGCCGACGCCGCCACCCTCACCGCATGTCTCCGCTTCGTTCTCATCGCTATCGATTCAGAAAAACGGCCGCCCCACCCATCTCAGGCAAGGCGGCCGTCCCCTCAGTTTCTCATCCGCCTCACTTCTCCAGCGGATGCATCTTCAGCAACTCCTCAGGACTCCAGAAGATCGACCTATCCTTCGTCGCCTCCCGCACTTTCTTAACGGTCTCCGCCGTCACCGGTGCCGCCTTGTTGCCCCACGAATTCCTCACATACGTCAGCACCGCCGCAATCTCCTCGTCCTTCAGCAAGGCCGCAAACTGCGTCATCGGCGGAATCCCCTTCGCAGGATCATACGTCTTCCCATTCACTTCGATCGGACCCCACAACCCGTGCAGCACCAGCTTCGTCAGCCGCTCCTCGGATCCCGTCACCCACGGACTCCCCGCCAGCGGAGGATAAATCGGGTCCAGCCCGGCCCCCGTCTTCTGGTGACACGTCACACAGTGCCCGTCGCGCATGAACACATTCGCACCTAGCACAAACGCCTTCGCGTCAGCTCCCGTCAGGTGCGCCGGAACATCCACCTTCACCTCCGCCACTGTCTCCTGAATCTGCGTCGCCATCTGCCCCTTCGTCGGATCCGCAGGACCCCAGTGGTGCTTCACAGTCGCCGCCGCCACCTTCGCATGAGGCTCCGGCGAATTCAGCAACGCTTCCAGCAACTCCACATTCGGCACGTTGTGCTGCTGGTGAACCCACAGCGCTTCCAGCAGATGGTGCGCGTCTTCCTTCTTCTTCACATCAAACTGCTTCACCCACTCCTTCACCGCAGCAATCACATCCTCGCTCTTCCGACCACTCAACTCCACCCGCGTCCGGTGACGGATCCCATCCACCGCATTCTTCAGATGGTCCAGCAGCACAGGAATCGGCTGCCCCGCAATCGCCACCTTCTTCTGCAATGGCCGTCCCTTGTTCACCAGCCGATAAATCCGTCCATGCACGTGGTCGCGCCGCGGATCACGAATGTTGTGCTGCATGTGCCCGATGATCGC
>JAIXVE010000058.1 GCA_027483175.1 Verrucomicrobiaceae bacterium
AAGGCGTTGCCGACGACGAATTCGCGGCGGCGCTCGCGGGAGAGCGTGGCCATGGGGAGGGAGAAGGCGTCGTGGCCGTCATTGAAGATGGTGCCCTGGCCGCCGGACCATGCGGGGCCTGCGGGTGGGGCGGCGAGAGCTGAGGCGGCGCAGGAGAGGATGGGGACGATCCACCGGTTCATGGGAGTGTGGGAATAAGGATTGGGAATGGTGAAAAGTCCAGAGCTGCGAACTGGAGTTCTGCGGTGACTGGGGCGGCGTCTGGTTGCGTTGGTCAGCCGAAATGATGTCAGAAAAGGCTTGGAAGCGTGAAGGCAACTGGTAGGGTGGTGAGGTGAGGGTGGGATTAACGAGCGGAAACATGAAGGCAAAGGCGAACAAGGGGGAGGTGTGGGCGGAATTGGGATCGAGGATGCTGAGCGAAGCTGCTTGGGCGGCGGTGGCCGGGAGCCTTCAGTTATCCAAGCGGCACATGGAGATCGTGAAGGGAGTGTTTGACGGTGAGAAGGAGACGGCGATTGCGGGCGATCTTGGTATATCGCAACATACGGTGCATACCCACCTTGACCGAATCTACGAGAAGCTGGGGGTGTGCAGCCGGCAGGAGCTGGTGCAGTCTATTCTTGGTGAATTTCTGCGACTGACGGCGGATCCCGGGGGTGAGATGTCTCCTATCTGCAGATGTTCCGGGAGTGAGGTCTGTCCTTTGCGCGAGTGTGCTGCGGTGAAGGGCTGAAAGGCGGGTTTTGAGGGGAAATGCGGCGGAAAGTTTGTCAGGATGGGTGTGTGCGGGAGGCGGGCAGGGCTTGGCTGGCGGGTTAGGGGTGTCCCTCCGGCGGGTGACGCCTGAGCGGGTGACGCATTCATGGGTGACTTTGCAGGATCTGGAGAACCGTGCAGAAGCGGCCGTGCTGGATAGGAAATGCATGATGTGCTGGATATTGATCTGGTGCGGAGGTGCGGAATGTCCGGCATTAAACAACACAAATGAAAGTTATGAAATTCAATCTCAAACAAGCATTCATGGCAGCTGCATTGGCGGCGACATGCCTTTCTGCGCATTCTGCTACAATCACATCGGCGGTGCTGGATGGGCCGACGGAGATCTATTGCTGTGAGGGTATTGGCGGGTCGGCAAATTACACGCTGACTGTTGGTGTCACTGGAATTGCCCAGCCGAGTGATGCGTTCTGGCAGTGGGGGGTCTTTGACGATGACGGGCCATTTATCTTTGACGATGTGCTGGTCAGCTATCAGCCTGTTGTCATTGAGAATCAGCTTGGGCCGAATGACACGTTCAATATGGTCCTGAACTTCACGCTGACGTGTGATGCGAACTGCAATATAGCGGGGTCAGGGGGGACGTCGGGGGAGACCACTGCGGAGGTGTATGGATATCTGACTGGAATTGGGGGGGCTCCTGTGATGTCCAACATTCTGAGTGTGACGTGTGTCTCGAGCCCGACGCCGTGTCCTGAAGCGGCGACGATGCTTCCGAGCGTTCTGTTTCTGACTGGCTGTTCGCTGGTGCGGCGGCGCGGGAAGCGGAAAGCGTGAAGTGATGGCAGCCTGAGTGCGGGGTGAGACCTCGCGCCGGGTGCGCCGATGGAGACGGGGGAGCATGGGGCTGATGGCCTCGTGCTTCCCGGAACCCGGGAGAGGTGTTAGCCTTCGATGTCTTCGGGTGGGACGTCGGGGATGCGGCAGTTGAGGGCGGTGGCGAGTTCGCGGGTTTTGATAGCGACGTCTTCTGCGGCGGTGATGAGGGAGAAGACGGCCTTGCGGCCGGGGGAGTCGTCGTCGCCGCGGATGGCGGTGTCGAAGGGCGGGGGGATGGCGCGGGCGCGGGTGAGGAGCGTGGCGATGCGGGAGGAGATGGCGTTTGCCAGGGCGGGGTCGGCGAGGGAGGCGACGGCTTTGAGGCCGGTGCCGGAGAGGGTGGTGCCGTCGGTGCGGGTGCAGGAGCCGTTCCAGACGGCGGCGATGCCTTCGGAGTTCGCGATGAGGTCGAGGTGGGTGGTGTCGCTGAAGCAGGATTGTTCGTCTTCCTGTTCCTGGGTATCCCATGCGACCTGGAGCCGTTCGCCGGCGAGTTCGGTGCCGCTGAGGAAGATGATGCCCATGAGGATGCGTTCGATGGAGGCGTCGATGCCCTCTTCGAAGACGGCGCGGTAGTTGCCGAGATTGTCAGGGGCCCATTGCTGGACGAGGTCGTCGAGGTAGGCGGTGATCATGTCGGCGCAGGCGAGGAGGTAGGTGGCGCGGCGTGCGGCGTGGGGAGCGGAGGAGAAGTCGGTCCATGGGCGGTTGCCGGGGCCGTCTTTGGAGGAGTCGCGGCCCCAGAGGAGGAATTCGATGGTGTGCCAGCCGCAGGCGATGTTTTTTTCACCGTCCTGCTGATTGAGTTCGGCGATGGATTGTGGGGAGAGGGAAGGGTAGCGGTCTGGGGAGCCGATGATGCCTGGGTCGGGTGAGCCTGGGGGTGCATCGATCCATGACTCGTCGAGAGGCCATGAATTGAGGAGTGGTTCGGGGCCGTCGGCGTCGTCGATGGGGCCTGCGTAGTAGCGGAAGACCTCGCTGCGGCCGTAGGGGAGACGGGCGGCGGACCATGCGGAGCGTGCGGCGGCGAGGGAGTCGGGGCTTGGGGATTTGACGAAGGTGCGGAGGGAGGTGGAGAGGAGACGTGCGGCGGTGAGGGTATCGGAGTAGATGGCGTGGACGATGCGTGCGTAGGTGAGGACGGCGTCGCGTTTGGCGGCGGCGAGGGGATCGGCGGGCGGAGCGGCTGCGGCGAGGGAGGGAGCGGCGAGCAGCAGCGGGAGGAAGGCGCGGCGATTCATGGGAGTGGGGACGGGAGAGGGAACGCGGGAGCGGGGAGAGCCTTGTCAGCGGAGGGGGTGAGTGGATTCCGGTGGCGTTCGTGGGAGGAACGGGGCAGAGTGGGGGCATGCGAGTGCTGCTGCTGATTTCATTGTGGGTCACCGGGATGGTGGCGGAAGCGGATTCATTGACGCCTGGGCGGCATGCGCGGCGATTGAAGGTGGATGGGATGTCGCGGGATTATGTGGCGGTGGTGCCGGCGAGTGTGGATTTGAGCAAGCCTGTGGCGGTGGTGCTGGTGCTGCACGGGGCGGGGATGAATGGGGCGATGATGGAGAATTTCTGCGGGATGAATCGGGAGGCGGAGCGATCTGGATTTGTGGCGGTGTATCCTAACGGGACTGGGGCGCTGGGGACATTTCTGACGTGGAATTCGGGTGGGGTGCCGGGACGGGACGGGCGGGGGAAGCCAGACGATGTGGGATTTGTGAGGAGCGTGCTGGACGACTTGGGGACCGTGCTGCCGGTGGATCCGCTGCGGGTGCATGCGGCTGGGTTGTCGAATGGGGGGATGATGGTGTACAAGCTGGCGGCGGAATTGTCGGATCGGATTGCATCGATTGCGGCGGTGGCTGGGACGATGACGACGAGTGCGCCGCAGCCGGGGAGGCCGGTGGCGGTGCTGCATTGTCATGGGACGTCTGACCGGATTGTGCCGTTCGGGGGATCCGGGCGGACGGGGCCGCGGGCGGTGGGGTTCTGTTCCGTGTTTGATTCGGTGCACACGTGGGCGAAGCTCAACGGGTGTCCGGAGACGGCGGTGATTGTGGAGGAAGCGGATCGTGAGCCGGGGGATGGGACCCGGGTGACGCGGCATCAATGGGGGCCTGGGAAGGGCGGGGCGGAGGTGGTGCTGCTGCAGGTGACTGGGGGCGGGCACACGTGGCCTGGGCAGAATCCCGGGGTGAACTTCATCGGCAAGGCGACGATGGACATTGATGGGAACGCGGTGATCTGGGATTTCTTCCGGAAGCACCCGATGGTGCGGGAAGTTAGCGGTAAATGACAACGAGGATGGCGAGGGATTCGCCTTTGGATTCGTTGACGATGGCGTGGGAGACGTCGGCGCGGTAGTTGGCGGAGTCGCCGGCGAGGAGGACGTCGGAATCGCCGCCGCTTTCGATGCGGATGCTGCCGGAGACGACGGTTAGGTATTCGCGGGTGCCTGCGAAGTGAGGGGCGCTGCGGAGAGCGCCGCCGGGTTCGAGTTTGAGCTCGTAGAGTTCGACGTCTTTTTCGAGATTGAGCGGGCTGAGTGTGCGGAGGCGGCAGTGTTCGTCCGAGCGGTAGTGGTAGGCGCGGTCGTCGTGGCGGATGACCTGGACGGTGGCGGCGGCTCCGGGTGCGTCGACGAGTTCGGCGAGGGGCATGCCGAAGGCCTGGGCGATGCGGAGGGTGACGGCGAGGGTTGGGTTGGCCTGTTCGCGTTCGATCTGAGAGATCATGGAGCGGCTGACACCGCTGCGGCCGGCGAGGGTTTCGAGGGACCATGCGCGTTCAGCGCGCAGCTGCCGGAGCCGGCGGCCGAAACGGCGGGAAACCATTTCGGCCGGCCGGGCCGGGTCAGAGGAAGCATCGGGGCGTTTTGCGGGCATGCTGGGGATGATTGTCGGCTGTCAGGCCGGGGACAACCATGAATCCGGCGATGCGAGGGCGGCGATGCGAAGGAGGTGAGGGTCAGTTGCGGGTGCCGAAGCTGACGAAGCAGCCTTTTTTGTTGCCGACGACGACATCGGGGACGCCATTGCCATCGACGTCGACGGCGGTGACCTGGGTGCCGACGCCGCTATCGTTGTGGATGAGGTGGGGGATGAATTCGGCTTTGCCGCTGGCTTTGCCGGGTTTCACTTCATACCAGTAGAGGACGGCGGGGTCGTGGGTGCCGTCTTCGCCGCCGGTGCCGTCTGGGCGAGGGGCGTGGGACCAGAAGCGTTTGCCGGTGACGAAGTCGCGGATGCCGTCGCCGTTGAAGTCGGCGTTATCGATGGCGTGGATTTCGCTGAAGCGGGGTTTAGCGGGGTCGTCTTTGGAGTCGCCCATGAGGTCGTGGCGGGTCCACTTGCCGTCGTTCTGTTCGTACCATGCTAGGCCGTAGCCGTGGGCGGCGAGGGAAGTGAAGACATCCTGATCGCCGTCGCCGTCGAGGTCTTGAGCGAACATTTGGGCGCCGCCGGGGCCGGAGAATGGCTGTTCGTGGAACTTCCATTCCGGGTTGGTGCGGGTGTCGGCGGGTTGTTCCCACCAGCCGTTCTTTTCGAGGAGGTCGGGGCGTTTGTCGCCGTTGACGTCGCCGACGCCGAGCCCGTGGGTGAAGCGCTGGAGTTTGATGTCGCCGGTGACCTTGGTGAAGGGCCATTCGGCGGAAGGGTCTTCGGATGGGCTGGCGTAGCCGAAGGCTCCGGCGGTGCTGCAGACGATTTCTGGTTTTCCGTCCCCAGTGATGTCGGTCCAGTGGGGGGATTCGTTGTCGGTGACCTTGAAGACGTCGTGGCGTTTCCAGAGACCGTCAGCGCCCTTGGGGTTTTCGAACCAGTAGGAGACGTCGCCGGGGAAGCCGAGGACGAGGACGTCGGCCCAGCCGTCCTTGTTGAGGTCGGGGGTGTAGTTGAAGAAGTTTTTGGAGTAGCCGCGTGGGTCGAAGGGTTTGCTTTCGTAGATGGAGTGGCGTTTTTCGAGGGTGGGGCCTTCCCACCAGTAGGGGCCGTAGACGACGTCCATTTTGCCGTCCTTGTTGAAGTCGCCGGCGGCGGCTCCTTCGGCGTGAAATTCGTCGCAGAGCCGCTGGGTTTTCCATGTGACGTCGGCGGAGGCTGAGGCGGCGAGGGCGGCGAGGACTAGAGAAGCGCGGAGTGGTAGCATGAGAGGGGGGGGTGGTGGGGGAATGGGGAGAGAGGGCAAACGCGTGGCGCGGGGGAATGTTTCGTCCGGGAACGCGCTTGGGGGCTCAGTTCCAGCCCTGAGTCCATGTGCCGAAGGGGTCTTTGCGGAAATGGTCGATGTAGACGTCGATTTGTTTGGCGCGGGTTTCCGGGAACGGGTGGGTGCTGAGGATTTCCGGGGGTCTGGCACCGCCCATGGATTGGCCGAGGACCTTCATGACATCGAGGAGGGCTTCTGGTTTGTAGCCTGCGACGATGAGGAGCTGGACGCCGATGCGGTCGGACTGGGATTCGTCTTCGCGGCCGTAGCGAGTCTGGAGGAGTTGGCCGACCATCTGGCCGATGGCTGCGCCGTTGCTGCGTTCGCTGGCGGTGGCTGCGGCGGCGGCGCCGGCGATGCTCTGGAGGAGCCCGCTTTTGGCCATTTGCTTATTGGAGTGCCATGCGAGGACGTGGCCGACCTCGTGGCCGAGGACGCCTGCGACAGCGTCTTCCGAGGGGAGTTGTTCGAGGAGAGCGCGGGTGATGAAGACCTGGCCGCCTGGGAGGGCGAAGGCGTTGATGGTTTTGCGGTCGTCGAGGACGTGGAAGGCGAAGGGGTAGTCGAAGTCCTTGGAGCCGCGGCGGGCGACGATCTGGTCCTTGGCGCGGAGGAGGCGAGCGCCGATTTCGTTGATTTTGTTGGCGAGGATGGGTTCGCGGTATTCGCCGCCGAATTCCTTCATCATCTGGGGTGCGGATTGGAGGCCCATGGCGACTTCCTGATCGGGGGTGAGTTTGACGCGGACTTTCTCGCCGGTGAAGGGATTGACCTCCTCGCGGGTGGAGGACATGTAGGTGAAGTAGCCCATGACGAGGAGGACGAGGGCACCCATGATGCGTGGGTTGCCGAGGAGGATGCCGAGGCAGCCTGAGCGTCTTGCTGGAGAGGAAGGTTGGCCGTACATGGGCCAGAGTTAGCACGGTCAGAGGGCGACCGTCAACTTGGGACGTCCCCATGCTGGTTCCGGTTCTGCGGCGTCCGAGCGGCTCTGGCGGAAGATGCCGAGGAGGAGGCCGACGGCGCAGAGACAGGAGCAGAGATTGGAGCCCCCGTAGGAGAGGAAGGGGAGGGGCATGCCTTTATTGGGCATGGAGGCGGTGGTGACGCCGATATTGATGATCGCCTGGATGGTGATGAGGAGGACGATGCCTGAGCCGAGGAGAGCGCCGAAGCGGTCCGGGGCGCGAGCGGCGACGGAGAGGCCAGCGAGGGCGAGGGCTGTGAAGAGGGCGGCGGTGCCAAGGGTGCCGGGGAGACCGAGTTCTTCGCCGACGACTGGGAAGATGAAGTCGGTGTGGCAGTAGGGGAGGTAGAAGCGTTTCTGGCGGCCGTCGCCGAGGCCCATGCCGCGGGGGCCGCCTGCGCCGAGGGCGATGAGGCCCTGTTCCTGCTGGTGGTTGAGGCTGAGGATTTCCGCGGGGACGTCTTTGGGGATGGATTCCTGCCAGAGGAGAGTGAAGGCGGTGAAGCGAGCAGCGCGGTTGGGGATGAGTTTGACTGCGGAGAAGAGGAGGCCTGCGCCGAGGAGGGCCATGGAGGCGACGTAGATGAGGCGGGTGCCTGCTAGGAAGAGGATGGCGGTGCCGGTGGTGAAGAGGAGAGCGGCGGCTCCGAGATCGACTTCGAGGGCGATGAGGCCGACGGGGAGGGCGAGGAGGAGGAGAGGGAAGAGGAAGCCGTGGAGGAATTCCGTGCGGCGGCGGGCGTGGGTGGCGCACCATGCGGCGAGGGCGATGAGGACGCCGAGGCGAGCTGGTTCGGAGGGTTGGAAGACGAGCGGGCCGAGGGCGATCCAGCGGGTGGCACCGTTGATGTTTTTGCCGATGCCTGGAATGAAGCAGAGGGCGAGGAGGATGACGCAGACGATGAGGATGGAGCGGGCGTGGCGCTGCCAGCGGTGGTAGTCGACGAGCATGAGGGTGGTGCCGCCGACGAGGCCGAGGGCGCACCAGATGCCCTGGCGGCGGAGAGCGTACCACGTGTCGTGACGCGTTTCTGCGCTGAAGCCTGCGGTACTCAGCTGCATGATGAAGCCGAGGACGGTGAGGAGGATGACGCAGGCGAGGAGGACGAACGGGGCGCGGCGGGACACGGTGGAGCGGTGCTAGGGTTTCAGCGGCGGACGGGGATCTTGAGTTGTTCGCCGGGGCGGATGACGCTGGAGTCGCTGAGCCCGTTGAGGCGCATGATTTCGCCGGCTGGGAAGCCGTAGCGGCGGGCGACATTGTAGACGGTGTCGCCGCGGACGACGACGTGGGTGCGCTGGCCTGCGGATCTGGCGGGCGTTTCCGCTTTGGGTTTGGTGGCGACGGCGGAGTCGGCGTCGGATTTTTTGGTAGAGGGTTTTGGTGAGGATTTGACGGGAACGGGAGCTTCCTTTGGTTCCGCGGGTTCTGTGCGGACGGATTTTGGTTTGGTGGCCGGGGCGGCCTTGACGACGACGGCGGGTTGTTTCTGGGCGGCCGGTTTCGTGGATGGTTTGGAGGAAGGTTGAGCGGCTGGGGTGACGCGGCGGCCTTTTTCCTGGACCCATGTGTCTGGCTGGCGGGAGGCGACGGCGGTGGGGTCCGGTTCGGCTGGCTGGGCGTGTTCGACTGGCTCGTCCTCCTGAGCGATGGAGTCGGCCGGGTCGGCGGCGGGGTTGGCGGCAGGGGCGGGTGATGGGTCGAAGGGAGCGGTGCGCTGGCTGAGTTTAGCGGCGGGGTCGGCGGTGGAACCGATGACGTGCGGGGCGTCCGGGATGAGGATGCGGGTGCCGGCTTCCCATGAGGCGTCCGGGTTGGCGGCTTCGAGTTGTTCGACGCTGCGTTCGTAGCGGGAGGAGACGAGGAACCGGGTTTCGCCTGGTTGGAGCGTGTGGAAGCTGCCTGGGGTGGAGGCGGCTGGGGCGGCTTCGGGTTCGGAGACTTCGTCTTCCGGGACGACTTCGGCGCGCGGGATGGGTGGTTCGGCACCTGCGAGGGAGGCGGGGGCACCTTGTCTGGGGAGAGTGGCGAGCTGGGCGGCGGGTGGCGCGGCGGCGGCGTCCGGGGAGTTAGGGTCGTGGGTGACAGCGCCGGAGTTTTCGCTATCGCGGCCCCACGTATGGAAGGCGAAGAGCCCGCCGACGGCGACGAGGTGGAGTGCGAGCATGACGACGAAGGCGCGTGACATGCGGATCTGGGGGACCTCGACTTCCCAGTCGTCGGAGGTGCTCATGTGAGCCGGGAGGCGGTGGGTCCTGCCGAAGCGTTCGGTGATGGCGCCGAAGACGTTTTTGCTGCGGCGGCGGAGAGGCCGGGATTTTTGATCTGGCGGAGTTCTCATGGTGTGATCAGCTGGTTGACGGATTGGATGAAGGAGTCGCCGCGGTGGTCGTAGCCTGTGAACATGTCGAAGGACGACGTGCCTGGGGCGAAGAGGACGGATTGGCCAGGGGAGGCGGCGGCGAGGGCGGCGCGGACGGCGTCGTCGAGGGAGGAGCAGACGGTGCAGGGGACGGCGTGGCCCCAGAGGGCGGCGAGGCGGGGGCCGATTTCGCCGATGGTGAAGACGGCGGTGGTTTTGGCGGCGATGAGCTGAGTGACGGGGAGATAGTCGAGGCCTTTTTCCTTACCGCCGGCGATGAGGACGACCTTATCGTCCATGCCGCGGAGAGCGGATTCCATGGCGTGGACGTTAGTAGCTTTGGAGTCGTTGATGAAGTCGACTCCGTTGACGGAGCCGGCGGGTTCGCAGCGGTGGCGAGGGGCGGGGATGGACTTGAGGGAGTCGGCCAGGGCGGGGATGGGGATGCCCCATGCGTGGCAGGCGGCCATGGCGGCCATGAGGTTTTCGGCGTTGTGGCGGCCGCGGAGCCGTGTGTCGCGCATGGCGAGGACGGGTTGGCCGTGGCGGAGGATGGTGCCGTCGGCGAGGGACCAGTCGGCGTTCTGGTCCCATGCGGAGAAGGTGATTTTCCGGGCGGGGAAGTCTGGATAGGATTCCGCGGCGTTGACGACGGCGAAGTCTTCCGGGGAGAGGTTTTCGAAGATGCGAGCTTTGGCGCGGTAGTAGGCGTTGAGGTCCGGGTGGCGGTCGAGGTGATCTTCAGCGAAGTTCATCCAGACGGCGACGTGCGGGTGGAAGGAGTCGATGAGTTCCAGCTGGAAGGAACTGACTTCGAGGGTGAAGACGTCGAGTGGGGTGTCGGCGAGGACGATGCTGGCGAGGGCGGTGCCGAAGTTGCCGCAGGGGAGTGTGCGGATGCCGGCGGCGGAGAGAGCGGCGGCGGTGAGGGCGGTGGTGGTGGTTTTTCCGTTAGTGCCGGTGATGGCAATGACGGGGATGGACGACTGCTGGATGGCGAATTCGATTTCGCTGATGGCCTTGGTGCCGGCGTCGATGACGAGCCTTGCGAGAGGCCATGAGGGGTCGATGGCCGGGCTGAGGATGGCGAGGTCGAAGCGGGTGGGGCAGGCGAGGGCGGCGGGGCCGGTGAGGGCGTGGATGCCTTCGGAAATGAGGGTGGCGGCGGCGGTGGCGGCAGCGGGGGAGTTGCCGCTGTCGAGAGCGGTGACATCGGCTCCGAGGCGAGCGGCGAGCCTGGCGGCGGCGAGGCCGCTCTGGCCGAGGCCGAGGACGGCGACGCGCTGACCGCGGTATTTTCCGGAGGCGGGGATCACGGTTAGGGGTTCAGCGGAGTTTGAGGGTGGCGAGGCCGATGAGGGCGCACATGAGACTGAGGACCCAGAAGCGGACGATGACCTGACTTTCCTTCCAGCCTTTGAGTTCGAAGTGGTGGTGGATGGGGGTCATGCGGAAGAGGCGGCGGGGTTCGCCGTAGAGGCGGCGGGAGATTTTGAACCATGCGACCTGGAGCATGACGGAGAGGGCTTCGGCGACGAAGACGAAGCCGACGATGATGAGGAGGATTTCCTGGCGGCAGCAGATGGCGACAGCGGCGATGCAGCCGCCGATGGCCATGCTGCCGGTATCGCCCATGAAGACGCGTGCGGGGAAGCAGTTGAACCAGAGGAAGCCGAGGCAGGCGCCGACGAGGCCCATGCAGACGGGGGCGAGTTCGCCGGCGTTCTGGTTATGGTCGATGAGGAGGAATCTGGCGGCGCCGGCGTGGCCGGTGACGTAGCAGAAGACGGCGTAGGCGAGGCCGACGGAGACGGTGCAGCCGGCGGCGAGGCCGTCGAGGCCATCGGTTAGGTTGACGGCGTTGGAGCAGCCGACGATGACGATGGCGAAGAAGAACGGGGTGAAGTAGCCCATGTGTTCGACTTCGAAGAGTTCCTTCTTGATGAAGGGGAGCTGGAGGTGGTCGAAGTAGTCGCGCTGGCCTGGGAGTTGCCAGAGCGCGTAGCCTGCGGCGAGGCCGACGACCCATTGGACGACGAGTTTGGTGCGGGCGTTGACGCCTTTGGAGTTTTTCTTGCTGACCTTGAGGTAATCGTCGGCGTAGCCGAGAGCGCCGAGCCCGAGGGTGACCCCGAGGACGACCCAGAGGAAGGGATTGTCCCAGCGGGAGCAGAGGAGACTGGCGGCGACGAGGGCGCCGATGATGAGGACACCGCCCATGGTGGGGGTGCCGGCCTTTTTGCCGTGGAGTTCGAAGAGCTTGTGGACTTCTTCGGCGGTGCGGACGGGCTGACCGATTTTGAGGGAGATGAGTTTGCGGATGACGCGGTCGCCGAGGAGGATGCTGAGGGCGAAGGCGGTGATGCAGGCGGCGAGACTGCGGAACGTCTGGTACTGGAAGACGTTAGCGAGTTTGGCGGCGAGGTGTTCCGCGGAGCCGGGAGCGGCCTCCATGAACTGGTAGAAGCGGTAGAGCATAGGTCAGGGCGCGGAGAGGGAGTGGAGGACGCGTTCCATGCCTGCGGAACGGCTGCCTTTGAGGAGGATGAGGTCGTCCGGGGAGGCGGACTGGCGGAGGAGCGCGGCGCAGGATTCGGCGTCGGGGACGAGGTGGACTTGTGAGGGTGAGCCGCCAGCGGCGAGGAAGCCGTCGGCGATGAGGTGGGCGTCGCCGGAGTTGACGACGATGAGGAGATTGATGCCTGAGGAGTGGGCGGCGGCACCGGTGCGGCGGTGGCCGTCCGGGGAGTGAGGGCCGAGTTCGCCCATGCGGCCGAGGACGGCGATGCGACGGCCTTTGGTTTCGAGACCGCGGAGGGTTTCGAGGGCGGCGACCATGGAGTCCGGGTTGGCGTTGTAGGAGTCGTCGAGGAAGGAGAGGCCGGCGACCGAGCGGAGCTGGACGCGACCGGCGGTTAGGGCGACGTTGGCGAGACCGTCGGCGATGGCTTCGGCTGGGATGCCGTGGGACCAGCCGGCGGCGGCGGCGAGGGCGGCGTTAGCGGCCATGTGGCGGCCGGGGAGGGCGAGGGAGGCGGGGGTGTGCTGACCGTCCGGGAAGTGGAGGTGGAAGCGTGAGCCTTCTGGAGAGGCGGTGAGGTTTTCGATGCGGATATCGCCGATGCCGATGCCTGCGGTGAGGATGCGGGCGGAGGTGCGGGAGATGATGAAGGGGGTGAAGTCGTCCGAGGCGTTGAGGATGACGGTGCCGTCCGGGGCGATGGCGGAGGCGAGGGCGCTTTTTTCGAGGGCGATGCCTTCGCGGGAGCCGAGGTGTTCGATGTGAGCGGTGCCGATGTTGGTGATGATGGCGGTCTGGGGAGCGGCGATGGCGGCGAGGGGGGCGATTTCGCCGTGATGGTTCATGCCCATTTCGACGACAGCGGCGGCGTGTTCCGGGTTGATGGCGAGGAGAGTGAGGGGGACGCCGATGTGGTTATTGAGATTGCCTTTGGTGGCGGCGGTGGGGAACTGGCGTGAGAGGATGGCGCTGGTGATGTCCTTTGTGGACGTTTTGCCATTGCTGCCGGTCAGGCCGGTGATGCGGCCGGCCCAGACCCGGCGCCATGAGGCGGCGAGCTGCTGAAGAGCGGCTAGGGAATCGTGGGCGAGGATGACGGGGAAGCCGTCGGGGACGTCGACCGGGCGGGAGGCGAGGATAGCGGCGGCCCCGGCCTTGACGGCGTCGGCGGCGAGGGTGTGGGCGTCGAAGCGTTCACCGGCGAGGGCGACGAAGAGGGCGCCGGGGGGAAGGGAGCGTGTGTCGGTGGAGACGGAGGAGACGATCGCGTCGGTGGGGCCCGAGCTGAGCGTTCCGCCGGACCATGCGGCGACTGTGGCGGCGTCGATGGGTTTCATCTGTCGTGGTCGCGCTGGGATGGGCGTGAGCGGTCGGGCATGACCCAGTTGCGGAGGATGGATTGAGCGACTTTGACGTCGTCGAAGGGGAGCGTGAAGTTGCCGACGATCTGGCCTTGTTCGTGGCCTTTGCCGGCGATGAGGACGACATCGCCGCCGCCGGGGCGAGCGCCTGCGAGGTCGATGGCGCGGGCGATGGCGGCCTGGCGGTCCGGGATGATTTCGCAGCGGTCGCCGCGCATGCCGGCGCGGATCTCTGCGAGGATGGCTTCGGGGTTTTCGGAGCGCGGGTTATCGCTGGTGAGGATGGTGTAGGTGGAGAGGGATTCGGCGGCTGCGCCCATGAGCGGGCGTTTGGAGCGGTCGCGGTCGCCGCCGCAGCCGAAGACGGTGATGATGCTGCGGGGTTCGAGTTCCTTGATGGTGCGGAGGGCGTTTTCGAGGGCGTCTGGGGTGTGCGCGTAGTCGACGTAGACGCGGAAGGGTTTGGCGTCGGCGACGCTCTGCATGCGGCCGGGAATTTGGGGGGCGCGGAGGATGCTGGTGATGGCTTCGCGGAGATTGAGGTCCATGGACCATGCGGCGGCGAGAGCGCCGAGGACATTGAAGACGTTGAAGCGGCCGATGTAGGGAGTGCGGACGAGGAATTCGCGGCCGCGGGCGTGGAGAGTGAACTGGGTGCCCTGGATGGAGACGCGGATGGCGGAGGCGCGGAAGTCGGCCTGGACGCCCATGCCGAATTTGAGGACGGGGAGACGGCCTTCGAGGGAGCGGGCGAGGCGTTTGCCCCATGGGTCGTCGATATTGATGACGGCGGTGGGTTTTTTGGGGCCGCCCTGGGAGATGAGGTGTTCGAAGAAGGAGGCTTTGGCCATGAAGTAGTCCTCCATGGTGCCGTGGTAGTCGAGGTGGTCCTGGGTGAGGTTAGTGAAGATGGCGGAGTCGAAGCGGATCCCGTGGACGCGGGATTGGGAGAGGGCGTGGGAGCTGACTTCCATGGCGACGCCCTTGCAGGCGTTGGCGCGCATTTCGGAGAGGAGACGCTGGAGGGCGATCCAGTCCGGGGTGGTGTGTGAGGAGGGGAGTTGGCCGAGACCGGTGTCGTATTTGACGGTGCCGAGGAGCCCGCAGCGGCCGCGGGCCTGAGTGACGAGGTGCTGGAGGATGAAAGCGGTCGTGGTTTTTCCGTTAGTGCCGGTGACGCCGGAGACGAGCATGGCGTCGGAGGGACGGCCGTAGTAGACGTCGGCGGCTTCGGCGACGGCCTTGCGGCTGTCGGGGACCTGGAGCCATGTATCGCGGTAGAGTTCCGGGACATCCTGTTCGGCCATGATGGCGGAGGCGCCGGCTTCGCGGGCTTTGGAGATGAAGTCGTGGCCGTCGGCTTTTTCGCCGCGGATGGCGGCGAAGAGCGTGCCTTCGGCGACCTCGCGGGAGTCGACGGAGATGGCGTTGATTTCGCGGTCGAGAGGACCGAAGGTGCTGACGCGCTGGACGCCTTCGAGGATTTCTTTGAGGTTCATCTCGATGTTCGCTTTCCTGACATGTTTTTGGTCCGCGGGGCGGAAGGCCCTTTGGGAGAGGG
The DNA here is from genome assembly GCA_027483175.1 of Verrucomicrobiaceae bacterium. GTDB lineage: Bacteria > Verrucomicrobiota > Verrucomicrobiia > Verrucomicrobiales > V1-33 > V1-33. Next base: position 14,576 of record JAIXVE010000058.1, read on the forward strand.
TGGTGCCGTGGTGGCGATGAACTGAGGGGGTACCTTGTAGTAGTTCATGGCCTTTTCTGCGATGCGGCGGAAGAGGGGGGCGGCGAGGTGGCCGCCGTAGTTTTCTGCTTCGGCGAGTTTGGGTTCGTCGATGATGCAGATGCCAGCGAGGCGCGGGCCGGAGGCGGCGCTGATGTAGCCGAGGAAGGAGACGACGCGGCGGTTTTCGTCGTAGCCTGCGGCGGGGTTTTTTTCGTTGACCTTTTTGGCGGTGCCGGTTTTGCCGCCGATTTCGAAGAGATCGCTGCGTGCGGATTTGGCGGTGCCTTTTTCGACGACGCCGAGGAGCATGCGGGAGACGTCCTGGGCGACGTTAGGGGGGATGACGGGGCGGCCTTCCGGCGGGTTGATGGGGGCGGTGACGGTGCCTGAGGAATCGGTCCATGCGTCGGCGAGGGCGAGCGGGCGCCAGATGCCGTTGTTGAGGATGCAGCCGAGCATGGAGCACATCTGTGCCGGGGAGACCTGGCAGGAGTAGCCGTAGGAGACCCGGGACATGGTCTGCTGGTTCCATTTGCCGGCGATGGCGCCTTTGCGTTCGAAGGGGAGGGCGATGCCGGTTTTTTCGCTGAGGCCGAAGGCGGTGTAGTACTCGCGGAAGCGCTGGAGGCCGACGCGGCGGGCGAGCATGTAGGCACCGATGTTGCTGGACTTGGCGAGGATGCCTGCGGGGGTGAGTTCCGGGTAGGAGCCTTTATCGTTGATGCGGCGGACCTCTTTATCGGAGTACATTTTGTCGCCGTCGGGGTCGACGGGGATGGGTTGGTCCGGGCGGACCTTGCGATCTGCGAGGGCGGCGGCGGCGGTGGCGATTTTGATCGTGGAGCCTGGCTCGTAGAGGTAGTCCACGAGGTAGTTCATGGACGAGGGAGCGTCGGAGGCCTTTCTGGTGAAGTCCCTGCCGACGAGGGCGCGGAGGGCCATGGTGGCTGGTTCGAAGAGGACGACGATGACGGCGTCCGGTTTCATGCGGGCGACGCTGAAGGCGTCCGGGCCGTCTGGGGAGAGGTTATCGATTTCCTGCTGGACGACCTCCTGGAGACCGGTGTCGATGGTGAGGCGGATGGAGCGGCCTTCGGTGGGCTGGGTGGTGGAGCCGCGGTAGGCGGCGAGTTCGTCGCCGTGGCCGTCGATTTCGACGGTGCGGGAGCCTGGGGAGCCGGTGAGGTCGGAGTGGAAGGTTTTTTCGATGCCGGAGACCCCGGTGGGAGGGAGGATGGCGTTCGGGTCCTTGGAGGGAGGGACGGCGAAGCGGCCGACGATGAGGTCGACTGGGGTGGGTGAGGGGTAGGTGCGTTCGAAGTAGTCTTTGATGACGATGCCACCGATGCGGCGGCGGAGTTCCTGATAGCGGCCGAGTTTAGCGGCTTCGAGTTTCTGCCAGACGAGATTGCCGATGCCGTAGTCGAGGCGTTTTTCGAGGACGACCTCGCCGGAGCGGCGGATGGCGAAGCGGGAGGAGATTTCCGATTCGATTTCTGCGGCTGGGCGGTGGAGGATTTCTGCGAGGATGGCGGAGACGCGCTGGAGGTAGCGGGAGCGGAGCTGGTCCGGGCTGAGGAGCTTGAGGAGTTTGGAGGAATCGATGTGTTCCGAGTCTTCGAGGGCGTAGGCGAGGAGACGGGTTTCGCGGAGGAAGCCGAGGTCGAAGACGAGCTGCTGGACGCTTTCGTCGCGGGCGAGGACGACCCCACGGGCGTCGGTGATGGTGCCGCGGGGGGCGGGGAGTTCGTCGGTGAAGGAGTGTCTGGCGGCGGCCTGGGCGGCGTATTTGGGGGCGGCGGTGGACTGGAGGTGGACGAGGCGCCATGAGAGGGCGCCGAAGGTGGTGGTGATGGCGGCGGCTAGGAAGACGGCGCGGTGCCTGAGCGGGGCATCGCTGGGTTCGTCTGGAGCTGGCCGTTGGGAGGGCATTAGCGGGTGGGGACGGCGCGTCCGGGGACGGCGGCGGAGAGGACCTTGATTTTGCGAGTGGGAGCGGAGACGAGGTCGAGGCCGAGGTCGGCGACGCGTTTTTTGAGGGTGGCGTCGTTGGAGTCGGTGTCGCGTTTTTTGCGGAGGGCATCGATTTCCTTGTGGAGGATTTCGATGTCGTGGGTGGCGGTGGCGATGTCGCGGCCGCGGGAGTTTTTGCGATGGACGACCCATGCCCATGCGAAGCCGATGCTGCCGACGATGAAGCAGGCGGCGATGACGTTGAAGGTAACGCCGGCGGGGAGGGGTTGCTGACGGGGTTTGGAGCGAGAGGGCCGAGCCATGGGAGTGGGAGGGTTCAGGCTGAGGGGAGCCGTTCGGCGACGCGGAGGCGTGCGCTGCGGGAGCGTGGGTTGGCGGCGAGTTCGGCTGGGGAAGGGGAGATGGCGCGTCGGGAGGGGAGGGAGAGGCAGAGATCGGGGTTGGGGCGCGGGGCGGGCCACTCCGGGCGATCGGTTTCGGTTTCGCTGAGGTGGCGCATCCAGAGTTTGACGATTCTGTCTTCGAGGGAGTGGAAGGTGATGACGGCGATGCGGCCGTAGGGGAGGAGGCAGGGAGGGGCGGCGGCGAGGGCGCGCTGGAGGCAGCCGAGTTCGTCGTTGACGGCGATGCGGAGGGCCTGGAAGGATTTGACGGCGGGGTGCTGGGCTCCTTTTTTAGGGACTACCGAGGCGATGACGTCGGCGAGTTCGGTGGTGGAGGAGAACGGTTGGGATTCGCGGTGGCGGACGATGGCGGCGGCGATGCGGCGGGAGGCGTGTTCTTCGCCGAGGCGGTAGAGCGTGTCAGCGATTTCGGATTCGGGCCATGAATTGACGATGGAGGCGGCGCTGATGGCGTCTGACTGGTCCATGCGCATGTCGAGCGGGCCGTTGAAGCGGATGGAGAAGCCGCGGGAGGCGTCGTCGAACTGGTGGCTGCTGACGCCGATGTCGAGGAGGATGCCGTGGAGGGGGCCGATGGCTTCGCGCTGAAGGATTTCTGGGAACTGGTCGAAGCGGGCGTGGAAGATGCGGAAGCGGTCGGGGTAGGCGGCTTGGAGGGGAGCGGCCTGGGCGATGGCGTCGTGGTCGCGGTCGATGGCGATGACGGAAGCACCTGCGGCGAGGAGACGGGAGGAATGGCCTCCGCCGCCGAAGGTCCCGTCGAGGATGGTCATGCCGGGGCGTGGGGCGAGGGCGGCGACGACCTCGTCTGGCATGACTGGGAGGTGGTAATTAGAGGGTCCCTCGGGAGTGGGAGGGATGGTGAGCCCGCGGTTGGGCCGCTCCGTATGAGGGGAGGGAGGCGCTGCGGGATCAGGGGCCGAGGGCATGAAAAGCTGGCAGAGGAGCGGGTTGAGAAAGAGAACTTAGAAGTTAAGTCTTCGGAAATTTCGGTCAATCGGAATAGAAGAAACCGCGGTAATTATGGTTTTTGTGCGAAAGTGGTTTTAGTTAAGATTTGCGAAAGATCAATGTTTTTCCCGGTTTTTTGCGAAATGGGGTGGGGGAGAGGGTGTGGGTGGAGTGGCTTGACGGCTGGGAAAGGTCTTTTATAGTTCGCCGATGAAATCCCCCTCCTGCCGCCTGCTGGTTGCCGCCGTGGCGCTTGTCCAGAATGTTGCTGTGGTGGACGCGGTGGCGTTGCCGAATCCTTTTAAGAAGAAAGTGGCTGAGTCTGTGCCAGCTGCGCCGGAGTTGAAGGCAGCGGAGGCTGAGGCGTCGCGGATGTTTGCGGAGGCGGCGGCGGATGAGGCTGCGGGGAAGACTGGGGCTGCGGAGAAGAGCTACCGGCGGATTGTGCGGGATTATCCGTTTACGAATGCGGCACCGGCGGCGCAGTTCCGGCTGGCGGCGTCATTGGAGCAGAACGGGAAGTTGCCGAAGGCGTTTGATGCGTATCAGGAATTGATCGAGACGTACCGGAAGACCCCGCAGTTTGCGGAGGCGCTGGATCGGCAGTATGGGATTGCGATGCAGAGCCGGACGGAGCGGACGGGGTCGTTTTTCGGGATACCTCGGAAGGTGGATGCGACGGATCTGATTGGGATGTTCGGGAAGATCATTGCGAACGCGCCGCAGGGGAGCCACGCGGCGGAGGCGCAGTTTGAGATCGGGCAGATTTATGATGACGACAAAGAGCCGGACCTGGCGATTGCGGCCTATAAGAAGGTGACGGAGGATTATCCGCAGAGCCCCTTGGCGAAGGAGGCGCAGATGCGGGTGAGTAAGAATTACATCGGGAAGGTGAAGGACGGGAGCCGTGATGAATCGAACATCAAGGAGGCGCGCGTGGCGACGGAGAACTCAATGGGATTGTTTCCGGATCCGGGAGCGGATTTGGGCGGGACGCAGACGGAGATTGACGAGGCGGCGTCGGAGAGTGCGTTCAAGACGGGGCGGTACTATGAGAAGCGCGGGAATCTGCGTGCGGCGATGATGTACTACACGGAGGTGCTGAAGGCTCCTGGGAGCACGCATTATGAGGAGGTGCGGGACCGGGTGAACGAGATGAGCAGCCGGGATCCGAAGCTGATGGATTCGGTGCGGGATTTGAAGGTGAACACGACGGAGCTGGCGGTGCCTGCGGCGAGTGATGTGAAGGGGCGTGCGGAGTATTTCGGGCCGCCGATGCTGGCGAGTGGGCGAGCGAAGAAGAGTGGTGAGGTGAAGCGGCCGGGGATGAGGCAGGGGGATTCGGTGCCGATCACGCCGATTGAGGAACCGGAGTTGCCGACGGGGAGTGACAAGGCTGGCAAGCCTGATGATTCGCTGCTGAATCCGGGGAGTGTGCCGTTGCCTGATCCTGGTGCGGCGGTGCCGCCGCCGGTGACGCCTGGGTTGGAGCCGCCGAGTCTGGGGCCTGATGGGGGATCGCCGCCGGAGATTCCGGCGAGTGGTACCGGGGAGAAGCCTGCGGATGAGAAGAAGGGTGAGGGCGAGAAGAAGGCCGAGTGAGAGAGGTTAGATTTTCCGAATTGACTCCATGATATCTTATACTGGTTTTGTGCGTGCTGCGGTGTTTGCTGTGGTGGCGGTGGTATTTTCGAATTGTGCCGGGTATCAAATGGGGGCGAGTCGGCCGGCGGCGATGGAGGGCGTGAAGACGCTTGCGGTGCCGTTGTTCCGGAACAACACGCTGGAGCCGAGGGCGTCGTCGATTGTGTCGAACAACGTGGTGAGATTGCTGCACAATGACGGGACGTACAAGCTGGTGGATTCGAGTCTGGCGGATGCGGTGCTGAAGGGGACGATCACGCGATTTGACCGGCGGCAGCTGCGTTCGGCACGGAACAACAGTTTGCGGACGCGGGAGCTGGAGTTGCGGGTCTGGATTGACTACACGGTGGAGACGCGGACTGGGGCGGTGCTGATGCGGGGGACGGCGAATGGGTCGACGTCGCTGTTCCTTGACCCGAATTTCCAACTGACGGAGCGTCAGGGGATTGATGATGCGTCGCTGCGGGCGGCGGAGGATCTGGTGAGCCGGTTGTGTGAGGGCTGGGGGTCAGATGCGTTTCCGGTGGATGCGAGCGGGCAGGTGGTGCCGGTGGCCGGGGATGCGGCGGCGCGGTCGGCGATGCCTGGGTTCATGCAGCCGAGGGTGAGGTGAGTTGGGGGGATGGGGCTGTTTCCGGATTCCTGTGGAGGTCGTTGGTTTGAGGGTGCTGCTGCTGCTTCGCTGGGGCAGTGGCAAGGCAGGGGTAGCCTGAATCTGGCCGCAACAAAGGCGCCATGAAAACGCAGATATTGACCGGAACTTGCCTACTGGCGGTGATCGCGGCGATTTACGTATTCAGCCGCGAGGAGAGGCCTAAGCCAAATGTGACCGAACCTGGTGTGGCTAAACAAGTCGGACCTTCAGGACCTGCCGAGAAAGAGCCTGACATTTTCGCAATAGCCAAGGCTGAGGCTAATCTGCCCGCTGATTACGTTCTCACGCCGGAGCAGAAGGAAAAGATCATGAGTCGGCGGGAGGAGATCCTGAGAAAACAGCGAGCGAAGGAAATGTATCCTACTGAAGATGAGTTGAAGATAATGCTAAAGACTCCGGTAGAGTTCTACGGACGAGTGTTGGACCAATTTGATCAGCCTGTCGTGGGTGCTGACATACGTTGCTCGTGGCCTTTCATCGGTCCGCAGGAATCCCCCGTTAATGTTTTATCATCCGCTCCCCATGGTGACTTCGAAATACGGAACATCAAGGCGGCGGCTCTTCGCATCTCCGTCTACCCTCCAGCCGGATATGCAGAGGAAGTGCGGGACTCTAAGAGAGTACAAATCGCGAAAGCGCCTGATCGGCTGCTGAACATTTTTGACTTAAAGAATGCAACACCCGAGCAGCTTGAAAATCTGCCGCAATTTTTTTTTGGCGGAGCTGAAAGCTACAAGGGTGACAAGGCAAAGCCCGTGATCTTTCGGCTGAAGAAGCTCTGAGGGAGCAACACCGCGAGTCTCCCGCCAGTCGCGATTCGACGCATCATCCTGCCCCGCCGGTGACACTGAGCCTGGCATTTTGCGGATGGGCGTTGGGTGGATAGAAGTCGGTGGCTTTGATTACGAGCACGCTGCGCTGGCTGTCATGAAAGGCGCGGGCATCATGCGTGCGGCGAAGTTCCGGAAGTGGGCGCACAAGTTCGGTTGCCGCTTCATGATTAATGGGGTCAATCTGGTGGACTGAAAGGCCGGACCATGACAAAGGAGGCGCGATGAAAAGCAAACCTGACTACGACTTCTTCGAAAAATCGTTGTGTAATGTTAGAAAATTGAGGGGTATCATTACGATGTCCTGCTGGGATCGGAGGAAATCAGAAATGATGCATCCGGTTCTCCTGCGGCAAGAATCGTACAGGGAGCGGATGAATTTGGAAACTGCATTTTCGAGGCAACTAGTTATGCTGCAATACCCGGGCATGGGCTGAGTCGACTGCAGGAATTGGTGCGCCATCCGCTGCCTCCTGATTTCATCGCATTTTTCGAAAAATACGAAAAAGCGCTCGCCGTCACCTTGACCTATCCCTTGTATTTCTGGCCTGAGGACAAAATCATCGAAGAAATCAACGAGCGAAGGGAATTTCTGGACCGCCCCATGCGTACCTTCCGCTTTGGTGAACAGTATGAAAGGGAAGCGACGCAGTATGGGCTTTGGCTTGAGGCGCCGGGGACCATGGAGTGGCGGGTGATTAGCATGGATCGCGGGGTAATCGATGAGGATGATGACCCGTATGTGGAGCCTGATCGCATTGTTGGCGCCTCCTTTTTCGAATGGTTCAAGGAGTGGATGGAGTCAGACGGAGCATCCGATCCTTTTTCGAACGGGAATTTCTTCCAGGCCGTGCCATGATGGCAATCGCGGGTCGTGGCTGACTGGTTGTCCTTGAACAATCTGGCGGGAGGTGGTGCCGGTGGCAGGGAGGGAATAGATTGTGGCGGAAAGTGGTTTTTGAAATGTGAGGGTGGTGTTGGGGACGCAACCCCGTTGGGATTGGGGGGCGACGGGATGGGGCGGGGCAAGGGCGGGAACGGAGAGTGGTGTTTTGACGCGAAGGGGGGAGGGGGAAGGGGGATTTGAGAGGGCTTGTGGGGAGAGGCGCGAGTACGGAGCCTCGCGTGCCCGGGCTTGTACGGAGAGGGCGGGTAGGCGTGCTCCGCACGCAGAGAGAGCTGTGATTCTCCCAGCAGTCCAGAGCCTGCGGCTGGCTGGTACGGGGGGGGCGTGTGAGAAGGCGCGAGTACGGAGCCTCGCGTGCCCGGTGCTTGTTGGGAGGGGCTTGTGGGGAGGGGCTTGAATGGTGCCGGGCCAGCGGGCTGGCTCCGGGAAAGCGGCAGCAGGCTTCCGCAGTCCAAGGGCCATCGGCCAGCTTGTTCGAAGGGGCGGACCCCTACGGGGTCCTGTGGTATTGTGTTGGGTACCGGGGGTACCGCGAGTGGCTCGCGGCACCCCCGGCTAGTCACCGGTCGTCCCTACGGGACGGGGGCTTGGTCGGAGAAGGGGCTCAAGCGGAGGCGCGGAGGCAGGCTAGTTGGGAGTGGATAGTTACGTGGAAGCGGTGAGTGCTGCCGATGGCGGTGGTGCGTGTGAGATGAGAACGATAGAGAAACCAAGCAGACCATGGAGATAGCAGTCGTCATTTTTCTGGGTGTCACTTTTGCGATCGTGAGCCGTGTCATCGCGGGCTCGTTTGATGGGGACCGTGTCGAGCAATACATTCGCGACATGGGATGCGAGTTGCTGGACAAGAGTTGGGATCCGTTTGGTCCTGGGTGGTTTGGCGAGAAGGATGCGAGGATCTATCAGGTTGTGTATCGGGACCGTGAGGGGCGGGTGCATCGGGCGCACGTGAAGACGTCGATGATGAGTGGGGTGTATCTGACGAACGACGAGATTGTGGAAGACCGGCCCAAGCGAAGTGTGGAGGAGGAGAAGGCCGAGTTGCGGCGGCGTCTGGCCGAGCTTGAAAAGGAGTGAGGGTGGGAGAGCGTTCGAGGGAGCGTAGCTGAGGGGAGTGGTGGGCGGTGCGCGGGGATGAAGGCTTTTGACATTCGGCGGATGGCGTGTTTCTTTGGAGGGAGAAACAGGAATGATGCTGGCAGAAACGACACTCTTGGATTGTGTGGGGCTCTTTGGCATTTGGGTGGTATTTGTGGTGGTGGACTATGTGATCGCACGGGCGGGGTGGACGCGCGAGAGTCAGGCGGCGTCGTTTTGGGAATGGTCGACGCGGCATCGGCCCGAGAGGAAGCTGAAGGGTGTTGAGGCTGTGGGTGCTGTGAGGGAGTTCTACCGGTCTCCGGTGTCATTCCTGATCATTGGGCTGCCCGGGTTTGCGTTTTGTTGCGGTACCACTTTGATGTTTCTGCTGCGGGATGCGGGGGTGACGATTTTTGAGTGGGCGATCCTGATCAATGTTGTGTTGCTGTGGTATTGGCAAGGATTGGCCGGGCGGCTGATGTTCCGGCGGATGTCCCGCATGGTGGCGGTTGATGGGCGGGAGGCGGGTGTGGCTTTGTTGGGTGAATGAGGGTGAGGGTGTCAGGGGTGGGGTGGTGGCGGGTGTGGGATTGATGGTTGGTGGTTGTTTCCGGCCCTTGCAAATTCGGTTGGATCCGGAATGGTTCTGATTGTGTTGCATGCTGCTGAAACCATGATTCCGCCGAAGTCCGTCGATGAGCTGGAGGCAGCGATTGGTGCGGGTTTTGATCCGAAGTTCGTTTTCTTCTGGGGCCATCAGCCATCATCAGACGGCAGAGTCACGAAGGCATGCTTCAGTCAGTGGTGGATGGCGCCATTCACCGCAGATGGGATTGAGTATCGGACAGCCGAGCACTTCATGATGGCGTCGAAAGCGCGATTGTTTGGCGATGCAGTGACACTTGAGCGCATTCTTGCGGCACCACATCCGAAGCAGGCGAAGGACCTTGGTCGGTCGGTGGCTGGCTTTGACGAAGCTGTATGGCTCGCGCATCGGTTTGAGTATGTGGTCGCAGGCAACCATGCGAAGTTTTCCCAGCATTCAGAGTTAGCCGATTTCCTCCTTGGTACTGGGCAGCGTGTTCTGGTTGAGGCGAGTCCGGTGGATCGGATATGGGGCATTGGATTGTCGGCGGATTCGCCTGATGCTAGTCGGCCAGATCGCTGGAGGGGTCTCAATCTGCTTGGATTTGCGCTGATGGAGGTGCGCTACAAGCTATCCCGGGGAGTGCAGTGACGATCGCCTCCATGACTCACCAATCGAAGGGGAATCAGTCGCGGGTTCCGGCTGGGCGGGAGGCACTGTCGGGGGTGAAGTTTGGTGGGTGCGGGTTGATGTGGTGCGGGAGGCGAGGGTTTTTCAAGGTGCTGACTGCGGCGGTTGTTCTGGTGAGTCTTCCGGCGTGTGTTAGTCAGAGGGTTTCGTATGGACCGGGTGTTTCGTTTGAGTGCCGGTTATCTGTCTGGCCTGCGTTTGATCCGCCGGTGGAGTATCTGGTGCAGAAGGACTCGTTTGGCCGGGCAACGATTACTGAGTTCAGGTACAGAGGGGCTGGAGGGTCTGGGCCGAAACGGTCGGGGGTGCCGGTGGTGCATGGCATTGATGCGAAGAGATGGGGGGAGTTTGCTGATGCTGTGCGGGAGCATGATCCGTGGAGCATTTCTTCGAGGCAGCCGTACGAGGATGGGACGGATGGCGCGACGATGATCCTTGAGATCCGGGATGGGGAGCGATATCACCGTGTGCAGCGTTGGGCTCCGTTTGCCCATGAGTCGGAGAAGCGGTTTGTCGAGGTTTCGACCGCAGTGGTCGGACTGCTGGCGGATTGAGAGCCGGTGGAAGCTCAGCCCGATGTGGAAGGTGCGCTGTTGTTCAGGGGCGGAGGGAGGTGTTGTTTTGGAGGGATATGGAGGCGCTTTTTGAGTTGGTGGTGACGTTTGTGACGTTGCTCGTCGAGTTGACGGTGCAGGCGGTGGTGTTTCTGTTCCTGTTAGTGATGGCGGCGTTTGATCCGGGTGCGAGGAGGAAGCTGAAGGGGCAGTGGGACAGGTCGATCTGGCAGCGGGTGAGTATGGTGTCGCTGGGGTTGGTGTATGCGGGGGTTGTGGTCTTCGTGGTGGTGATGTGGGTGCGGTTTTCCGGGGGCGGAGCGGAGGTGGTGGAGAGGGAGGATCGGAAGGAGGGGATGCGGGTTGAGATTTCCGGGGACGGGGAGAGTGGGGTGAAGAAGGGGGAGGTGATTGAGAAGCTGCTGGACAAGGCGGGCAGGGTGATCAGGCGGAAGCTGGAGGATCGGAAGCGGGAGGGGGAGGGTGGGGCGGAGAGTGGTGTGGAGTAGGTGTGGGGGGTGGGGAAGATGAATTAACCATGAAAATTGGCTTGCGGGGAGGAGGGGGGATTCGGCAGGGTGGGATTCCCCCTGAATTGGAATCGAGATGGTGTTGTTGGAGAATCAGCCCGTTGAGAAAGCGACGGCGGCGCGGCGAGTGCGCGGTCGTGGGTGGATGCGTGTGGTGGCGGTGCTGACGCCGCTGTTGGCGGTGGTGGTGGTGGCTTGGGGAGTGGAGGGGTGGTTGCGGTGGCGCGGGGAGAGGCGGGAGACGGGATTTTTGAGAGAGCGTGGCGGGGTGCTGGAGGATGATTACCGGTATTCGTGGACGTGGTTTCCTGCGGCGATGGCGCGGGCGCAGCAGCCGGTGCGGGTGGTGCGGGAGAAGGGAGGGGTGAGGCGGATTGTGGTGTATGGGGAGTCGGCGGCGATGGGGGATCCGGAGCCTGCGGTGGGATTGCCGCGGATGCTGGAGGTGATGCTGGAGGGTCGTTATCCTGGGGAGCGGTGGGAGGTGGTGAATGCGGCGATGACGGCGATCAATTCGTGGGCGGTGGCGGACATTGCGGGGGAGTTGTCGGGATTGGGGGCGGATGTGTCGGTGGTATACATGGGGAACAACGAAGTGGTGGGGCCGTTTGGGGCGGGGACGGTGTTTGGGGTGCAGGCTCCGCCTGGGTGGGTGGTGCCGCTGGTGGTGGGGATGAGGCGGAGTGCGATTGGGCAGTGGTGGCGTGGGCGCGAGGAGCAGGAGGGGGCGAGTTGGGGGGGGATGGAGATGTTTCTGAAGCATGAGGTGGCGGAGGGGAGCGAGGGGTTGGCGAGGGTGCGGGAGAGATTCGGGGTGAATGCGGGGCGGGTGGCGGAAGTGCTGCGGGGGAGCGGGCCGGTGGTGATGGCGGCGGCGGCGGTGAATTTGAAGGATTGTGCGCCGTTTGGCGGGAGTGAGGCGCTGGCGGCGTGGCGTGCGGGGCGGGAGGCGGGAGGGGTGGAGGCGGCGGCGTGGTATCGGAGGGCGAGGGATCTGGACACCCTGCGGTTTCGGTGTGACGGGGTGATGCAGGCGGCGTTGCCGGTGGCGGTGGCTGGGAAGGCTGGGGTGCGGGTGGTGGATGTGCAGGCGAAGCTGGATGCGGCTGGGGGAGGGAGTGCTGGGGCGGAGTCATTTCATGAGCATGTGCACCTGACGCCGCGAGGAGCGTGGGAAGTGGCGCGGATGTTTGCGGGGGAGATTGCGGTGGTGCTGGGGTTGGCGGGTGGTGGCGAGTGGCCTGGGGAGGCGGAGTGTCTGAAGCGGCTAGGGTTCACGCCGTGGCATGAGACTCGGTTGCTGGAGGAGATGCGGGAGCGGTTCCGGAGGGCTCCGTTTACGGGTCAGAGCGGGCATGCGGAGCGGGTGGCGGCGCTGGAGGCGAGGATTGCGGCGGGGAAGCGAGCGGCGACGAAGGAAGCGATGGTGGGATGGGTGGAGGAAGTGGTGAGGGTGAGTGAGGGTCATCCTGAGGATTGGCGGGTGGCGGTGCAGGCTGGGGTGCTGCTGGAGGCGGTTGGTGATGAGCGGGCGATGGTGCTGATGGGTCGGGCGGCGGAGAAGATGCCGCATCAGAGTGTGCTGCAGCAGCAGGGGGCGACGCTGAACCGGTTTCGTCGGTATGGGGAGGCGGTGACGGTGCTGCGGGCGGCGCTGGCGTTGCGGCCTGAATTTCCGGCGGCGTGGAACAGCCTTGGGATTGCGTTAGCGCATGTGGGGAGCGAGGAAGAGGCGATGGGAGCGTTCCGGCGGGCGATCGGGCAATCGCCGGATTACGGGGAGGCGCGGCGCGGGTTGGCGGCGCTGCTGATGCGTGCGAAGCGAGAGAAGGAGGCGGAGGAGCAGTATCGGGCGGTGGTGGCGGTGAATCCTGAGGATGTGGCGGCGCATTATGCGCTAGGGGGGATGCTGACGGCGGCGGGGCGGATGGGGGAGGCGGTGCCGCATTATGAGGCGGTGGCGCGATTGCTGCCGGGGGATGCGGCGGCGCAGGTGAATGCCGGGGCGCTGCATGTGAGGGGCGGGCGGGGAGCGGAGGCACTGCCGTTTCTGCGGCGGGCGCTGGAGATTGATCCTGGGAATGCGGCGGCGGAGCGCCTGCTGCGGGAACTCAACAAGCAACCCTAACGAAGTGATTATGTGGCGACTGATGCGTGATTATGTGCAGTTTCTGCGTGAGGAGAAGAAGTGGTGGCTGGTGCCGCTGCTGCTGATTCTGCTGTTTCTGGGGCTGCTGGCGGCGGCGGGATCCGGGTCGGCGCTGTCGCCGCTGCTGTATCCATTCATGTGACGGTGTGAGTGTGATCCTGGGCATTTCGGCATTTTATCATGACAGTGCGGCGGCGCTGGTGAGGGATGGGCGCGTGGTGGCTGCGGCGCAGGAGGAGCGGTTCAGCCGGAAGAAGAACGATGCGGGGTTTCCGGGGCGGGCGATTGCGAGTTGTCTGGAGGTGGCGGGGATGGGAGAGGGGGAGATTGACGCAGTGGTGTTTCACGAGAAGCCGGTGCGGAAGTTTGCGAGGGTGCTGGAGACCTTCATGGCGACGGTGCCGTGGGGGCTGGGTGGATTTGTGAGGATGGTGCCTGGCTGGCTGAGGGAGAAGCTGGATGTACCGACGGCGGTGCGGAGGAATCTGGCGGGATTGCGGCGGGAGTGTCCGGTGCTGTTTGCGGGGCATCATCAGTCGCATGGGGCGAGTGCGTGGCTGGCGTCGGGGATGCGGACGGCGGCGGTGCTGACGGTGGATGGGGTGGGGGAGTGGGCGACGGCGATGGTGGCGCGGGGTGCGGATGGCGTGCTGACGCCGCTGCTGGAGATGAGGTTTCCGCATTCGCCGGGGTTGTTATACAGTGCGTTTACGGGGTACTGCGGGTTCCGGGTGAATTCGGGGGAGTACAAGCTGATGGGGCTGGCACCGTATGGGGAGGCGAGGTATGCGGGGATGATCCTGGAGAGAGTGATGAAGCTGCATGAGGATGGGTCGTTTCATCTGGTTCCCGAGGCGTTCGGGTTTCTGAGCGGGGAGCGGATGACGAGTGAGGCGTTTCACGGGTGGTTCGGGGGGCCGCCGCGGCGGGAGGGCGAGGCGATAGAGCAGCGGCATGCGGACATTGCGAGGTCGGTGCAGGAAGTGACGGAGGAGATGATGCTGCGGATGGCGCGGACGGTGCGGGAGCGGACAGGGGAGCGGGCGTTGTGTCTGGCTGGCGGGGTGGCGTTGAATTGTGTGGCGAACGGGCGGCTGCTGAGGGAGTCGGGTTTTGAGAGGATCTGGGTGCAGCCTGCGGCTGGGGATGCGGGGGCGGCGCTGGGAGCGGCGCTGACGGTGGCGAGCGAGCGCGGGGAGGTGGAGTTGGGGGGTGGTGGTGATCTGATGGGAGGGGCGATGCTTGGGCCGGCGTTTGGGGATGAGGAGATTCGGCGGGTGCTGGAGCGTGTGGGGGCGGTGTATGAGGTGGTGGAGGCGGGGGAATTGGCGAGGCGGGTGGCGGAGTGGCTGGCAGGGGGTCGGGCGGCGGGATGGTTTCAGGGGAGGATGGAGTTCGGGCCGCGGGCGCTGGGCGGGAGGTCGATCCTAGCGGATCCGAGGGATCCGGGGATGCAGCGGCGGTTGAATGTGCAGATCAAGTTCCGGGAGTCGTTCCGGCCGTTTGCGCCGGTGGTGCTGGCGGAGAAGGTGCATGAGTGGTTTGAGGTGCCGGAGGGATTTGAGTCGCCGTACATGCTGTTTACGGCGGGGGTGAGGCGGGAGCGGCTAGTGGAGCCTGGGGCGGGGTTGCGGGGATTGGGGCTGGCGGGGGTGGCGCGTTCTGAGATTCCGGCGGTGACGCATGTGGATGGGTCGGCGCGGTTGCAGACGGTGGACCGTGGGAGGCAGCCGCTGCTGCATGAAGTGCTGAGGCATTTTGATGGGCTGACTGGGTGTCCGGTGCTGGTGAACACATCGTTCAACGTGCGAGGGGAGCCGGTGGTGGCGACGCCGGAGGATGCGTGGCGCTGTTTTTGCGGGACGAACCTGCCGTTGCTGGTGATGGGGAACTGCTGGGTGGAGCGGGGGCGGCAGCGGGAGGAAGTGTGTCCACGGGAGGCATTGCCACGGTTATGTCAGGACGACTGAGACGAACGGACGGGTACTGGCGGGTGCATGCGGCGGCGACGGCGGTGTCGCTGGCTGTGGTGGTGTGGATGCTGGCGGGGCGAGCTGGTTGGGACCGTGGGTGGTGGGTGGTGGTCCCGGGGTTGGTGCATCTGGTTTGGGCGCTGGGGTCGAAGGCGTATGCGGAGCGGAGCGGCCGGGTGGTGACGCGGGTGGGCGAGGGGATTGGGGCGGTGGTATCGGCGGTGCTGCTGGTGGGGATTTATGTGTTGGTGGTGGTGCCGACGGGGATGGTGCTGCGGGTGCTGGGCCGGGATCCGCTCGCGCGGCGGCACGGTGGGGAAACGAGCAACTGGCATCGGGCGGCGGGGTTTACGCCGACGGACCGGATGTATTGAGAGCGTGAGACGGGCGCGGGGAGGAGAGTGGGGAGGGAGGTTGAGGTGCGTGCGGGAGGGGCATGGGGGGCACGGGCTTCCGCTAACTCGCTAGCGCTTGTCGACGCGGAAGCGGGTGCGGAATGGATGGTGGCCTTGGTGGTGGGTGTCAGGCCGAGGGGGGCGCGGGGGGCTCGGGCGGTGGGGCAGGAGCTGGATCCGGAGCTGGGGCTGGGGCTGGTTCGGAGACTGGTTCCGGGGCGGGGATTGGTTCCGGAGTTAGGTCTGGGGTGGGGGATGGCTCTGGGAAGCGGTCTTCGACGGGGGTGTTTTCCGGGTGGGTGTGGGCGTCGTTGTAGAGGTGGGCGTGTTCGCGGAGGTACTGTTCGTATTCAGCGTCTGGGCCTTTGGAATCGGGGTCTGGGTGGTGGGGGTGCCAGTGGTGGTCGGGGTCGTGGTGGGGGTCGTGACCGGATTGACCGTGTTGACCGTATTGACTGTGGTGGTCGTGGTGGTAGGCGTCCGAGCCGTGGTAGGGGTCGGAGGGGGCGTGCGGGTCTGGATCGGATGGGGAGCGGGCCTGGACGGAAGCGACGCCGACGAGGGCGGCGCGGCGGGCCATGTCGTTGGCGCGTTCTGCTTCCTCGCGCTGGCGTTCTTTTTTCTCGTGGAGGACGGCGAGCCAGATGCAGGCCTCGTACATGATGATCATGGGGCCTGCGAGCATGGACATGGTGAGCATGTCGCCGGTGGGGGTGAGGATGGCGGAGGCGGCGAGGATGATGACGACGGCCCATGAGCGGGTTCTGCGCATGGTGGTGGACTCGAGGAGGCCGAGTTTGACCATGGCCATGACGACGACTGGGAGTTCGAAGGCGAGGCCGAAGATGAGACTGAAGGTAGTGACGAAGGAGATGTACTGGCCGATGCGCCAGCGGTCGCGGATGCCTAGGCTGTTGGAGTATTCGTGGAAGAACTCGAGGGCGCGGGGGACGACGAAGTAGAAGGCGAAGAGGACGCCGGAGAGGAAGAGCCCGAAGCCGATGACGAGGGAGGGCCAGAGGAGACGGCGTTCGCGTTCGGTGAGGCCTGGGAGGATGAATTCGAGGAGGAAGTAGAAGAGGAGGGGGAAGCAGATGATGATGCCGGCGACGAGGGAGAGCTTCATGGAGAGCATGAAGCTTTCGGCGGGGGCGAAGGCCTCGGTTTCGACCATGTCTGCGGGGACATCGAGGTCGGGCGAGGTTTTGGCGGCGACGAGCTGGGCTGTGAATTCGAGGACCTTGGGGCCGTCTTCTGCGGGGAGGAGGAGCGCGGTGGCTTTGGCGAGATAGGCTTTGCGGTCGGCTTCCGGGAGGATGGAAGCGGTGTGGTGGAGGAGGACTGCGTTGGTGAGCTGGCGGTCGAGGGGGGTGGGGGCGACGGAGTCGAGGAAGAGCTGGCGTTGCGGGCCTTCGAGGGCGGCGGCGCCGCGGGCGGCGTTGTGGATGCGCCACCATGTGGGTTGCTGCTGGCTTTCGGGGAGAGCGGCGACGACGGCGGGGAGATTGCGTTCGCGCGGGGCTTCGAGGCCGGCGCGGCGGAGCGGGTCGCGGACGATGGCGAAGAACCACTCGTTGAAGGCGAAGCAGAGGATGACCCCGGTGATGAGGGTGAGGATCATCCGCGTGAGGGTTTTGCGGAGATCTTCGAGGTGGGAGAGGAAAGGTTTTTCCTCGTCCATGGTGAGCTGGTTGCGTTTCCGGGCGATCTGGTCGCGGAGCTTCAGCAGAGGGGCGAAGAACATGGGAAGTGGGGAGGCCGGGGAGGTGCGGGGATGGGGTCAGGAGGCCTGTTTGCGGGCGCGGCGGGGAGAGGAGGCGGGCTTGAGTTTCCGGCTCCATGCGGCGAGTTCGCGGGCGACGTTGGCTGGGGAGGGAGCGCCGGTGGCGGTGCGTGCTTTGAGGGCCTGGTCGAGCGTGAGGACAGAGAAGACCGAGGCGTCGAAGACTGGTGAGAGCTGCTGGTAGGTCTCGAGGGGGATGTCTGGGAAGGCGGTGCCTGTGGAGAGACTGTGGGCGGTGAGCTGGCCGATGATTTCGTGGGCCTTGCGGAAGGGGACCCCTTTGAGGACGAGCCAGTCGGCGAGGTCGGTGGCGAGGAGGAAAGGATCGGCGGCGGCGGCGCGGACGCGTGGGGCGTTGACCTGCATGCCGGCGATCATTTCGGCGAAGACCTCGAGGGTGATTTTGATGGTGTCGATGGAGTCGAAGAGCGGTTCCTTGTCTTCCTGCATGTCCCGGTTGTAGGTCATGGGGAGACCTTTGAGGAGTGTGAGGATCGAGAGGAGATTGCCGTAGAGACGACCGGTTTTGCCGCGGGTGAGTTCGGCGACGTCCGGGTTTTTCTTCTGCGGCATGAGACTGGAGCCGGTGGTGTGGGCGTCGCTGAGGGAGACGAAGCCGAATTCTGCGGAGACCCAGAGGATGATGTCCTCGCTGAAGCGAGAGAGGTGGGTGCCGGTGAGGGCGAGGGAGAAGAGGATTTCGGCGATGTAGTCGCGGTCGGCGACGGCGTCCATGCTATTGCGGGAGACCCGGTCGAAGCCGAGGCGTTCGGCGACGCCCTCGCGGTTGAGGGCGATGGTGGAACCGGCGAGGGCGCCGGAGCCTAGCGGCATGACATTGACGCGTTTGAGGGCATCGGTGAGACGATCGGCGTCGCGATCGAGCATTTCGATCCAGGCGAGGAGGTGGTGACCGAAGAGGACGGGCTGACCGCGTTGGAGGTGCGTGTAGCCCGGCATGATGACGTCCTTGTGGGCGAGGGCAGAGGAGACGAGGGCGCGCTGGAGATTGCGGATGAGGGAGAGGATGGCGGTGATTTCGGCGCGGCAGTAGAGCCGGACGTCGAGGGCGACCTGGTCGTTGCGGCTGCGGGCGGTGTGGAGTTTGGCTCCGGCGGGGCCGATGCGCGCGGTGAGGGCGCTTTCGATGTTCATGTGGACGTCTTCGAGGGAAGACTTCCATTCGAAGGTACCTGCGTCGATGTCGGCGCGGATGGATTTGAGCCCGGTGGTGATCTGGGAGAGTTCCTTTCTGGTGAGGATCCCGGCTTCGTGGAGGGCGGTGGCGTGGGCGATGGAGCCTTCTATGTCGTGGGGGTAGAGGCGCCAGTCGAACGAGATGCTTTCACCGAACTGCTGGACGAGTCCGGAGGTTTCCTGCTGAAATCTGCCTTTCCACATGGGGTGATGATAGGGTAACTGGAGGGACGTCCGCGGGGCGGACGATGGAGCAAAGCAGCAGGGGGCGGAGGGGCAAGGGCTTTTAGCCGGAGCGGGTCCGGGAGTGCGGAATCGCGGGGTGTGCGCGTGGGGTTACGAGGCGAGGAGTTTTTCGAGGGCGCGCCATGCGAGCATGGCGCATTTGACGCGCTGCGGGAAGCGACGGACCCCTGCGAAGGCGGCGACCTCGCCGAGGGCGAAGAGGTCGGGTTCGGAGGTGCCGGTGAGGATTTCGGAGAATTCGGCGATGCGGGCGCGGGCGTCTTCGCGGGAGAGCCCGGTGCAGCGGGCGGTCATGACGGAGGCGGCGGCCTGGGAGATGGCGCAGCCTTGACCGGCGAAGTGGATGCGCGAGAGACGATCGTCCGGGGAGAATTCGGCCCAGACCTCGATTTCGTCGCCGCAGGAAGGGTTGACGCCTGAGGAGTGGACGGCAGGGGGGACTGCGAGGGGCCCGTGGTTCCGCGGACGTTTGGCGTGGTCGAGGATGACCTGCTGGTAGAGATCGTCGAGAGGGTTCATGCGAAGTAGCGGCCGGCGTCGGCGAGGATGCGGGTGGCGGCGTTGATTTCGTCGAAGGAATTGTAGAAGTAGAGACTGGCGCGGACCGTGCCGGGGAGGGCGAGTTTGCGCATGAGCGGCTGCGTGCAGTGGTGGCCGCCGCGGAGACAGAGCCCTTTTTCGCCGGCGAAGGTGACGAGGTCGTGGGGGTGGGCCTGGTCCATGACGAAGGAGACGAGCGAGCCGCGTTCGTGGGGTGGGCCGACGATGCGGAGCCCGGGGATGGAGGCGAGGGAGGATTTGAGGGCGGCGGTGAGGGCGGCGTCGCGAGCGGCGATGTGGTCGAGCCCGATGGAGTCGAGGTAGCGGCAGGCGGCGGCGAGGCCGATGGCCTGGGCGATGGGTGGGGTGCCGGCTTCGAAGCGCCATGGGGCTTCGCGCCATGAGCTTTGGAGGAACGAGACGGATTCGATCATTTCGCCGCCGCCGAGGAAAGGGGGCATGGCGTCGAGGAGGCCGGGACGGGCGATGAGGGCACCGATGGCGGTGGGGCCGCACATTTTGTGGCCGGAGAAGGCGTAGAAGTCGCAGCCGAGGGAGGAGAGATTGACGGGGATGTGGCCGGCGCTTTGGGCGCCGTCGACGAGAGTGGTGATGCCGAGGGAGCGGGCGCGGGCGCACCATGCGGCGGCGGGGTTTATGGTGCCGAGGGAGTTAGAGATGTGGGTGAAGGCGAAGAGCTTGACGCCGGGTGTGAGGAGGTCGTCGAGGGCTG
The DNA here is from genome assembly GCA_027483175.1 of Verrucomicrobiaceae bacterium. Lineage (GTDB taxonomy): Bacteria > Verrucomicrobiota > Verrucomicrobiia > Verrucomicrobiales > V1-33 > V1-33. The sequence continues at coordinate 34,418 of JAIXVE010000058.1, forward strand.
ATTCGTCGAGCGTGCCGCAGGGGCCGAGGACGGGGACGAAGACGAGCTGGGCACCGGTCTGGGCGGCGAGGAGCTGCCACGGGACGAGATTGCTATGGTGTTCGAGTTCGGTGAGGAGGATGCGGTCGCCGGGTTTCAGGTTGGCGCGGCCCCATGAGTGGGCGACGAGGTTGATGGCGGCGGTGGTGCCGCTGGTGAAGACGACATCGCGCGGGGAGGCTGCGCCGAAGAATGAGGCGACGGTGGCGCGGGCGTTTTCGAAGGCGTCGGTGGCGCGAGCGGAGAGGGCGTAGAGACCGCGGTGGACGTTGGCGTTGTCGTGGCGGTAGAAGTTGTCGAGGGCGTTGAGGACGGCTTCGGGTTTCTGGGACGAGGCGGCGCTATCGAAGTAGAGGAGTTCCGGGGATTCTGCGGCTCCAGAGATGAGGAGCGGGAAGGACGAGCGGACGGCGTCCCAATTGGGCTCGGGGACGGGGGCCGCGGGGGGAATCGCCATGGGTAGGGAGGGGGTCAGGCGGAGAACTGGGAGAGGAAGCGGACGTCGTTTTCGATGAGATGGCGGATGTCCGGGATGCCCCATTGGAGCATGGCGAGCCGTTCGAGGCCCATGCCGAAGGCGAAGCCGGTGACGCGGTCCGGGTGGTAGACCTCGTCGTTGCGGGAGTTGCAGATGGCTTCGAAGACGGCGGGGTCGACCATGCCGCAGCCGAGGAGTTCGACCCAGCGTGGGGCCTGGCCTTTCGGGGTGAGTTTGACGTCGACCTCGTAGGAAGGTTCGGTGAAGGGGAAGAAGTGGGGGCGGAAGCGGATTTCGGTATTGGGGCCGAAGAGGGCGCGGAAGAAGTGGGAGAGCGTGCCTTTGAGGTCGGCGAGGCTGACATTGGGGGCGACGTAGAGCCCTTCGAGCTGGTTGAAGGCGGAGAGGTGGGTGGCGTCGATTTCGTCGCGGCGGAAGGCACTGCCTGGGGCGATGATGCGGACGGGTGGGGCTTGCTGCTGCATGGTGCGCACCTGGACACTGCTGGTGTGGGTGCGGAGGAGGAGCCCGTTACTGAAGTAGAACGTGTCGCTTTCGTTGCGGGCCGGGTGATCGGCGGGGGTATTGAGGGCGTCGAAGCAATGCCATTCGGTTTCGACTTCGGGGCCGGTGGCGAGAGCGAAGCCCATGCGGCGGAGGATGCTGACGGCGCGGTCGAGCACCTGAGTCATGGGGTGGAGCCCGCCTGTGGGGAGGGGACGGCCGGGGAGAGTGATGTCGAGACCGGCGGCCTGGAGGGCGTCGAGGGCGGCCTGGAGGGCGGATTTTTTCTGATCGATGGCTGAGGAGATGCCGTCGCGGGCCTCGTTGAGGAGGGCGCCGACGGAGGATCGCTGGTCAGCGGGGACCTCGCGCATTTTGGAGGAAAGCGCGGTGAGGAGGCCTTTTTTGCCGAGGTAGCGGAGCCTGAAGTCTTCGAGGGATGGCTCGGAGGAGACGGCGGTGATTTCGGAGAGAGCGGTGGCGAGGAGGGCCTTGAGTTCCTGTTCCATGGGAGAAAAAAGCGGGGCCGCTTCCATGGAGGAGGCGGCCCCGCTGGGCAAGGGATTTTGGAGAATCCGGTTACGATGCGTCAGGCCGAGGCCTTGGTGGCGGCGGCTGCTTTGGCTTCGAGGCCGGATTTGGCCTGAGCGACCAGCTCGTCGAGGACGGCTGGGTTGCTGATGGCGAGGTCTGCGAGAGCCTTGCGGTCGAGGTCGACGTTAAGGAACTTCAGGCCTTCCATGAAGCGGTTGTAGGTCATGCCGCGACCGCGGACGGCAGCGCTGATCCGGGTGATCCAGAGCGAGCGGAAGTTCCGTTTGCGGGTTTTGCGGTCACGGGTGGCCCATGTCTTCGCTTTGAAGAGGGCGTCTTTGGCGTAGCGGTAGAGGCGGCTCCGATTACCGTAGAAGCCTTTTGCTTGTTTGATGATGCGTTTCCGGCGCTTACGACTGGCCGGAGAGTTGGTAGCTCTTGACATGTTATTTGGGATTTGATCGGGCTGTTTTCAGATGATCTGCGCCGTCTCACCAGATCGAAGGTGCCCGAGGGCACCAGGCGGCGGCAGATTTGGCCGGAGGAACCGGCCGGTGGAGGTCAGGCGAACGGCATACATTCCATGAGGCGTGGCACGTCGACTTGGGCGACGAGCCCGACCTTACGGAGGTTGCGTTTACGTTTACGGTTTTTGCACTCAGCGAGGTGCCGGCGGCCCTGCTTGCGGCGCAGGATTTTGCCGGTTCCCGTGATCTTGAACCGTTTCACGACGCCTTTCCTCGTCTTGCTTCTAGCAATTTTCTTTCTCATAAGAGGGGGCGAAAGTGGCAGAGAACGGAGGAACGGCAACTGGTAATTTGGGACTTATTCACCATGGGGAGGGGAGTGGGTGGGAGGGATGAACTGGTTGGCGGCGGCGGCGAAGGCGTCGAGTTCTGGTTTGGGGCGGTTCCAGCCGAAGGGGAGGACGGAGGAGTTGAGGATGATTTCGCCGCGGTAGGAGGGTGAGTTGTTGGAGGCGCTGATGGGGACGACGATGGTTTGGCGGAGTTCGCGGAGGTCCCATGATTCCGAGGAGGAGCTGGAGCGGGAGGATTTGGTGCGGGTGATGGAGGAGCGGCTGATTTCGATGAGCTGGTGGGAGAAGCGGAGCTTCCATGCGAGGAAGAGGAGGGTGGAGCTGATGAGGACGCCGAGGAGCGGGCCGGCGCACCAGAAGATCATGAAGGCGGAGGAGAGGAAGCGGAAGGCTCCGGGGGGCGATGGGGAGTCTGGGGCGACGGTATTGAAGAGCATGCGGAGCCCCTGGGAGAGCATGAAGCTGGTGACGGCGAGGATGAAGAGGCCTGCGATGATGAGAGCGGGGTGCCAGCGGCCTTGGGATTCGATGCGGAGGACCCCGTCGGGGGCGAGGGGGATGGCGAAGGCGGGCGGGGTGGATGGGGAGAGTTGGTGGGTGGAGGGGGAGGCTGGAGCGGTGGCGGGGGTGATGGGAGGGAGTGTTTGGGGGAGGAGGGCGGCCTTGAGTTGGGCGGTGAGGACTTGTTTTTCGGGGACGGAGAGTTGGCTGCCGAAGCGGATTTTGCCTTCGGAGCTACGGATTTCGATGCCGTGGACTGGGCGGTAGTTCTGCTGGTAGAATTCGGTGAGTTCGACGGATTGGATGGAGTTGAGGGAGACGGTGATGTGTTTGGAGCCGCCGAAGAGGTGCTGGGAGTAGGTGAAGTGGCCGTTGGCGATGGTGAGGTCGTAGGAGATGAAGGCCATGCGGAGGCCGGCGAAGAACATGCCGAGGCCGATGGCGACGAAGACGGAGATGAAGATGCCGAGGACCCAGCCGGGGGTATTGGAATCGGATTTGTCGGCGAGGAAGGCCCAGAGGAATATAGAAGTGAAGAGGAGCCAGATGGTGCCGAAGACGAGGATGAAGTTGATTCGTTTTCGGGCGGGGATGTTCCAGTGATTGGAGGCTGGGGAGGAGTCGGCGGAGATGGTGGAGTCTGGGGGGAGAGCGGTGGTGGGGGGAGGCAGGGCGGTTTCGTCCGAGCGATTGCCGAGGGCGAGGAGCGAGCAGCCTGCGCCGCAGTGGGGGCAGAGGACGAGTGCGTCCCAGAGGTCGTCGGTGAGGGTGGTCGGGACGGGGATGGGATTAGAGCAGGAGCGGCAGAGCGGCGCGGGGAGGTTGCAGAGTTTTCGTTCGAGGATGAAGCGCACCGGGCGGTGCCACCATGGGGGATTCATGAGAGGAGGGAGGTCAGGGGATGGTGGCGACGCGGTAGAAGCGGCGGGATTGGTCGTCGGGCGGGCTGGTCCATGAGGTGGAGGGGCCCTGGGATGAGATGGTTGGGCTGGCGGGGGACCATGAGAGGAGGTCGTCGCTGGATTGGACCGAGTAGGAGGTGTCCGGGAGCGAGTGCCATGTTAGGGAAGTGCGGCGGGTGGCGGCGTTGCGGGAGATGGCGGTGATGGCGAAGGGATCGAGGTCGAGCCAGAGATTGGCGGAGGAGACCGAGGCTCCGGAGATGGTTAGGGATCGGGAGACGGGAGGGAAGCCGGGGATGGAGACGGAGAGCGTGTATGCGCCCGGGGGCAGGTCGATGGCGCCGAAGAAGCCGGTGGCGTCGGATTTGAGCGTGCGCTGGGCGGTGCCGGTTAGGGTGATGGAGGCGCCGTCGATGGGGAGAGAGCCGTCGGCGATGCGGAGGAAGCCCATGAGGTGGCCGCGGGAGACGTCGGATTTCCATGGCATGGAAGGGACGGTGACGGGGGAGGGGAAGGGGGCGGTGCCGCCGAAGGATTGGGCGGTGGCGGCGTCGGTTAGCGAGGCGAGGAACGTGGCGCGCGGGAGGTAGTTGTTAGAGTAGGTGGAGTCAGGGTTCTGGGTTCGGCCCCATGTGCCGTAGGAGTAGAGGACCGTGCCGGAGAGCGAGCGACCGGAGGGGTTGGTGGTGCGTGCGGCGGGGAGTTGGGTGAGCGTGCCTTCGAAGCGGTTGAGGTAGTTGCCGAGACCGGCGGCGGCGTGGCGGTTGAACTGGTTGTCGCGGGCCCATGCGGTCCAGCCTAGCCATTCGGAGGCGCGAGCGGCGATGGTCTGGTCGCGGTAGACCATGGGGATGGCGAGGTCGAGGATGCCTTCTTCGAGCCATGATCGCCAGTCCTGGAAGACACGGGCGTAGGCGTCGCGTTCGCGCCATGCGGCGGGGCTGTTAGAGGTGGGTGCGGAGCCGTAGGCGATGGTGGCGGCGGAGAGGGTGATGGAGGGTCGGAGTTGCCATGCGTGGAGACAGAGTTTCCGGACGAGAGCGGAGACCTGGTCGCGGCGGAACTGGAGCCATGTGGAGTCGTTAGGGGCGGGTGTGGTGGAGCGGTTGTTGAGGCGGAGGAAGCGGGCGACGGTGACTGGGTTGTAGCCCCATGGGTTGGAGCCGATGGTGGCGTTGGCGTCGGTGTAGCGGATGTAGTCGAGGTGGAGGCCGTCGACATTGTAGCGCCTGAGGATATCCATGGCGACGTCGAACGTGTATTGCTGGACGGCGGGGTGGCCGGGGTCGAAGGCGTAGTTGGCTCCGTCCCATTGGACCCCGTCGTTGCGCTGGGTGAGCCAGTCGGGGTGGGTGCGGTAGGGGTGGGAGGATTGGGAGGGGAGGGAAGACTGGGAGTTCCAGATATTGAAGGAGACGATCCATGCGTGGACCTTGAGCGGTTCGGGGCCGGCGTTGGCTTTGGCGATGAGGTCGGCAAGGGGGTCGAAGGACGCGGTGGAGATGTCGGTGGCGCGGGGTTCGAGGCCGTTGCTGTAGTAGGCGTCGCCGCGTTTTCTGATCTGGACGAAGAGGGCGTTGCAGTTGGCGGCGCGGGCGTCGGCGACGAGCTGGGAGACTTCGGTGGAGGATTTGAAGCCTGCGTGGAAGGCGTCGACCCAGAAGCCGCGGAGTTCCTGGCAGCGGGCGGCGGCTGGCAGGAACCATGCGAGGAGGCAGAGCAGCGGGCGGCGCATGGGTGATCGGGTACTGCGTGTGGAACGCGTGCGGGGGATGATTGGGGAGATTGGGGTAAATGAAAGGCGGAAGTTCCGGGGCGGGGAATTGCGGGGTTTTGGCGTTGTGTGGAGGCGATGGGTGGCGGAAAGGGAGGGAATATTAAACTGAGCCAGAAGACATGAATCCGCCGCCGATGCCGCCTGAGAATTCCGGAATGCCGCCAATGATGCCGTCGCATGCGCCGGAGCCGCCGGTTTGGAAGACGGAGCCGCCGCCGCCGAGCAGTGGGGGCAAGTGGGTGCTTTACGGGTGTGGTGGGTGTCTTTCGCTGGTGGCGATTGTGGCGGTGGTGGGGTGGATCGGGTTCAGCAAGCTGATGTCGACGGTGAAGGCGTCGCCGGTTTACAAGGCGGCGCTGGCGGAGGTGCAGCATTCGCCGGCGGTGGTGGCGGAGATCGGGGAGCCGATCAGTGAGGGGTTCATGTCGATTGGGAAGACGAGTAAGGACGTGAGTGGTGAGAGTGGGGAGTATACTTTTATGGTGAAGGGGCCGAAGGGGGAGGCTCTGGCGATGGTGCTGGGCGAGAGTGGGACTGGGGGCGTGGTGAAGTTGAGTCGGTTGACGGTGACGGTGGCGGCGACGCAGAAGGTGATTGAGCTGGTGGCACCTGCGGCGGCTGAGGCGAAGGAGGAAGGGAAGGCAGTGCCGGGGGATGGGAAGGCGTTGCCGGGGGCGGATTGAACGGTCGAATGTGGTGGAAACGGCGCACGGCATTCTGATCCGGCGGACGCTGCTGACGGACACGAGTCTGATCGTGCACTGGCTGACGCGGGAGCAGGGGATTGTGCGGACGGCGGCGAGGGGGGCGAGGCGGCCGGGGAGTGTGTTCGGGGGGAAGCTGGATTTGTTTTATTCGGCGGACATTGCGTTTGTGCGGGGGCGGCGCGGGGACCTGCACGCGTTGCGGGAGGTTGGGGTGACGGCGTACCGGCAGGGGATTCAGGGATCGTATACGCGGGTGCTGTGTGCGGCGTATTTTGCGTCGCTGATTGATCTGGTGGTGGAGAAGGATGCGCCGGTGGGCGGGTTCCATGATTTGCTGCGGCGTGGGCTTGACTGGCTGGAAGGGCATGAGCCGACGGCGGCAGCGGTGAGGTTTTACGAGAAGGAAGTGGCGGTGGAGCTGGGGATTCACGGGGAGGCGGGCGTGGCTCCGGCGGACGCGATTCTGGGGATGTTTCACCGTTTGCCGGAGTCGCGCGCGGCGCTGATGAGGCGGCTGGGGGGAGGGGGATTTGAGATTTGAAATTTGAGATTTGAGAGGGGACAGGCAGGCGCACACTGGGCGCAGAGAAAGCTGTGATCTGACCTGAGACGAGAGCACGCCGGCGGGTTTTGGAGGGGGGCATTTTTTGGGTAGGTGTGCAGGCAGGGTTTTTGGGATTTGGGGGCGACGGGTTTGGGGTTGGGTGGTATCTGATGGGGACTGATTGGATTGGGGATATGTGTGACCGAGCCAAAGGAATTAGTGAGGGGATGGCCGCGCCTGATGGGCTGGTGCGGGGGGATTTCGTGGCTGTGAATTCCGGGGGCGAGGGTGCAGATTGCTGGAGGGTATGCTTTGGGGTGAGAGTGCTGGGTTTGGCGATGTTATTTGGATCTGGCGTTGCGAGTGAGGTGCGGGCGGCGGGGGAGGGTGGTTTTGGGGAACGGGTGCGGCCGTTTTTTGAGGAGTACTGTCTGAGTTGTCATGACGATGAGACGCAGGAAGGGGAGGTGTCTCTTGAGAGTCTCGGCGAGGTTTCTGCGGAGAATGCGGGGCTGTGGAAGCGCATCTGGGAGCAGGTGGCGTTGAAGGAGATGCCGCCGAGGAAGAAGACGAAGCAGCCGGAATTGACGGAGCGTCTGGAGTTGTCGAATTGGATTACGGCGGGGCTTGAGGGCGCGATGAGGGAGAAGGGTGGGTTTACCGAGCACCTGCGGCCGGGCAAAGGGAATCATCTGGATCATGATCTGCTATTCAAAGCTGAGCTGAAGCATCTGGAACCGGCGTCGACGCCGGCGCGGATCTGGAGGATTCATCCGCAGGAACAGATGGTCCGCTTGAACGATCTGATTTGTCTGAAGCGCAAATACGACCCGGAGCGCCAGGGCCTTTGGACGCACGGCGATCACATTCCGTCGAATCTTGAAGGGGAGACGAAGGTGTATTTCGGATTGGATGGGTATCTGGGGAGTTTCAATGACGCCTACAACTCTGGCGTCGGCGGGTTTCAGTCGCCCTTGGCGATGGTGAGGGATCACGGACTGCGCAACTATCCGTTTCTATACTCGGTCAACAGTGCGGAGTCGCTCCAGATTGCGGGGATTGCGGAGAAGGTTCTGAGGTTCATGGCGAATGGGCCGAGGGCGGAGCCCTATCAGTTTGCGGACGATATCGAGAAGGTGCCTGGAGATTATCGGAATCTGAATATCATTTTTTACAAGAATGGCATCTTCCGGCCGCTGACTCCGTTGTATGAACTGATGCAGACGCCCGGGGTCAGTGATGAACGCCTGACGGAGGTGATCCGTTTTCTGTTTGAGTCGCTGACGCTGCGACCGCCGAGTGCGGGGGAGACAGGGACTTACCTTGAGATCGTGAAGCGATCGATCAGTGAGCTTGGCAAAGAGGAAGGGGTTTTCCTTGGTCTGGTGCCGATTTTTCTGGATCGCGATGCGCTGTTCCGGCCTGAGCTTTGTGAGGGCGGGAAGCCTGACGAGCATGGTCGCGTGATGCTGCAGGGCGATGAACTGGCGCTGGCGATCAATGCTGCATTCTGCTACATCCGGCCGGAGGGTGATCACCTGCGCACGGCGCTTGCCGAGGGGCGGCTTACGACTCTCGAGGATGTGCGGCGTGAGGTGGTTCGAATCCTTGACGACGAGAGCATCCGGAAGCCGCGGATTCTACAGTTTTTCCGCGAGTATTTCGACTACGACCGTGCGGCGACGATCTGCAAGACGAGAGAATCGATCGAGGGCAATGGGGCGCATTACGAGTCGCACCCGGCGGTGATCAACAGCATGATTGCGAATACGGATGGGCTGATTGAGTTGATTCTGCGCGAGGACAAGGATGTGCTGAAGGAATTGCTGACGACGGATCGCGTGATCTATCAGCCGTACACGTCGGTGCGGCTGCAGCGAGGGATGACGACGGACATTGCCTACTTCATCAACCGGGGGAAAGCGTTCGTGCCTGTGAGGGTTTACGACAAGGCGCTTGTCGCGAAGGGGGATGAGGAGCGGGTGCAGCACGAAGTCACCAATGGGAATCAGCTGAACCACATTCTGCCGAATCCGGCCCGACCGATTTATGTGAGGCAGTCGCAGTTTGATAACGGGATTTTCCCGCCTGCGAAGGATGCGCTCAAGGCGATCACGACGGTGGATAGGAAGGAGAGAGTCGGGATTCTGACGCACCCGGTGTGGCTGGTGGCGCACTCGGACGCGATGGAGAATCACGCGATTTCGCGGGGTCGGTGGGTTCGGGAGCGATTGCTTGGCGATGCGGTGCCTGACATTCCGATTACGGTGGATGCGAGGTTGCCGGATGAACCGGATGCGACGCTACGGCACCGGATGCGGGTGACCCGGGAAAGCGAATGCTGGCGCTGTCACCAGAAGATGGATCCTCTGGGGCTGCCGTTTGAGATGTACAATCATCTGGGGATGCTGAGGGATCAGGATCACGGCAAGCCTGCGGACACGAGCGGCGAGATCGTTCTGAGCGGGGAACCGGCGTTGGATGGGCCGGTGAAGGATCCGTTGGAGATGATCTACAGGCTGGCTAACAGCGAGCGGGTGCAGCAGGTTTTTGTCCGGCATGCGTTCCGATTCTGGATGGGGCGCAATGAAACGGTCAACGATGCGCCGATTATCCAGGCGGCGTGGAGGGCGTATCGGGATAATAACGGGAGTATGAAGGCGCTGTTGACGTCGTTGATGGCGTCGGATGCTTTTCTTTGGAGACGGGTGGGGGGAAAGTGAGAAGTGAGAAGTGAGAAGTTAGAAAGGCTTGTTGGGAGAGGGTGCGGCGGGGAAGTGGGAAGTGAGATGGGGCGGGTTCGGAGGGGGAAGTGGGGAGGTGGCGGGAAGGATGACGGGATGAGCGGGTTGGGGTTCGGGAGATCTGATGGTTGTTTTCGGTTGAAGGGGGATGGGGCGAGGGGTTTCTTGTGGGTCAGAATGATCCGATGAGTGCGAAAATCAGAAAGCTTCCCTTGGCAGGAACGGTGACCAGTGTTCCGATTGTGGGTCAATTGCGAGCGTACACCGTGTCGCTGACGGGGAGTTCGATGTTCTGGGTTTATGATTTTCTGACGGAAGGAAGGGTTTGCGACCGGAGCCTGTTTTCTCCTAAGCGATGGAAGAAGTTTTTCTATTATGACAGTGCCGGTTTTCCGGCCGATTGGGTGGATGAGGTGCAGATTGAATTGTCTGGTGCGGAGAGAAAAAGGCCGCCGACTTGGAAGAAGTGTTTTGACTCGCAGGTCGCGAATAAGGAGGTGCCCGCACCCTACCGGGTGACGACGTACGACTACGTGGAGTTTTACGTGGAGGAAGATCAGCTTCCGCAGTACCATGAATTTGTCTGGTTCAAGCACAAGGAACTGGTGGCGTATGTGAAGGCGAATTTGGGGCAATTTGAGATCATCACGCCGAGGGAGGATCAGTTGGCTTCGCCGGTGGAGGCGCTGCCGGAGGTGGCGGTGTTCACGCGGGGGTGTGTTTATGAGATCTGGTTGTCGGGGTTAGAGCGGATGGAGTTGACCGAGGTGGAGGAGATTGGGGAGGAGATTGATGAGGAGCTTCAGGAGCACGAGGCGGGGGAAGTGATTGGGGTTGGCGGCACGGATGAGGATCATCATAACATTGCGGTGCAGTGTGAGCCGGGGATGAACAAGAAGGCGCTGGGGTGCATTCGGACGGTGCTGAAGCGGTTGAAGGCGAATCCTGAGACGACGGATATCTGGGTGCAGGGGGAGTCGGAGAAGAATTTAGGTTTGAGGTGAGGGGGTGGGGGAAGTGAGAAGTGAGAAGTGAGAATGGCGTGTGGGGAGAGGCGCGAGTTCGGATGTGGGGCGTGGTGTTTCCCGCGGCGATGCCCCGGGAGAGGGTAGGGCGCCCTTTCAGGGCTTGGTGTGTGGTGGGTGAGACCCCGGGCGCTGCCCTGGGCTGCGTTAGGGCGCGCCGTTGGCGCTGGGGTGCCGGGCTTGGACGGAGAGAGGGCGCGAAGGGTGGTGGGGGCGAAATTGGAAATGGTAGATAGTGAATAGTAAAATGCTGGATGGTGAAGGAGGGCGTTTGGGGAGAGCGCGAGTACAGAGTCTCGCGTGCCCGGGCTTGTTGGGAGGGCTGGCAGGCGCACTCCGTGTGTGGAGGGAGTGCGATTCCAGCGGCAGGCCAGGGCCTGCGGTTGCTGGTTTGGAGAGGGGCCGGCATCCCTCCGGGATGCGATGTTATTTGGTGTGTTTTCCGGTGGTCATCGCTCGTGGCCTCGCTCGACCACCGGCTACAAGCCGGCATCCCTACGGGATGCGAGGGGAGTGGGGCGTGTTGGGAGAGGCGCGAGTACATAGCCTCGCGTGCCCGGGCTTGTTGGGAGGGCTGGCAGGCGCACTTCGTTAGCGGAGGGAGTTGCGATTCCAACGGCAGGCCAGGGCCTGCGGCTGCTGGCTCGGAGGGGGGCTTGAACGGAGAGGGGCCGGCACCCCTCCAGGGTGCGATGTTATTGGTTTGTTATCCGGTGGTCATCGCTCGTGGCCTCGCTCGACCATCTACAAGCCGACATCCCTCCGGGATGCGAACGGAGTGAGCGTGTTCGGAGAGAGGGCGAGTGGGGAAGGAAATTGGTGGCGGGGGGTGGGGTGGGGGGCGTAGGTTGTGGGATGAGTATGTTGACCCGGATTCGGTTGAAGCGTCGGCGGTTGCTGAAGTGGCTTGGGGGGACGGCGTTGGGTGGAGGGGTGATGGTGGTGGGGAGGGATGAGTGGTTGAGTGCTGGGCCTGGGTGGAAGGGGCCGGTGAGTGATCATTTTGACGGGCGGGTGTTTTTCAATCCGTGGGGGGCGTCGAAGAAATCGGGCGTGGATTTGTGGAAGTGGCGGTTTACGAGGAAGCCGGTGGCGTGGCCTTCGGAGGGTGGAGGGTTGGAGGAACCGGCGTTGGGGGCGGTGGTGGGGAGTGGGGGAGCGGCGGTGACGCTGGTGGGGCATGCGACGTGGCTGATTCAGGTGGGCGGGATGAATATTCTGACGGATCCGGTGTGGTCGGAGCGGTGCAGTCCGGTGAGTTGGGCTGGGCCGAAGCGGGTGAGGCGACCGGCGATTGTGTTTGAGTCGCTGCCGAAGATTGATGTGGTGTTGTTATCGCACAATCATTATGACCACCTTGATGTGGGGACGTTGAGGCGATTGCAGGAGCGGTGGATGCCGCGGGTGGTGACGGGGTTGGGGAATCGGGCGTTTCTGGAGGGGAAGGGGATGCCTGGGGCGGTGGAATTGGATTGGTGGGAGCGGCGGGAGGTTGGTGGGTTGGGGGTGACGTTCACGCCGGCGCAGCATTGGTCGAATCGCGGGGGGAATGGGATGAATGCGACCTTGTGGGGCGGGTTTGTGGTGGAGGCTGGGGGGATGCGGATTTATTTTGCGGGGGACACGGGTTATGCGCCGTTTTTCGGGACGATTCGGGAGCGATGCGGGGCACCGGATCTGGCGTTGCTGCCGATCGGGGCGTATGAGCCGCGGTGGTTCATGGCGACGATGCACATGAATCCGGAGGAGGCGGTGCGGGCGCACGGGGAGCTGGGGGCGAAGCGGTCGTTAGGGATGCATTACGGGACGTGGCAGCTGACAGATGAGGGGATGGAGCAGCCGGTGACGGATCTGGCGGCGGCGCGTGCGGCGGCTGGGTTGAGCGAGGATGGGTTCGGGGCGGGGGTGTTCGGGCGGACGGTGGTGGTGTGAAGAAAATGGTATCCTGAGGTGGGCGGGATGGGATATGGGAAGGGGATGAAGCGAGCGGCAGTGACGATGATGGTGCTGGGGATGGCTAGTGCGACGGCACTGGGCGGGGGGATTTACTGGACGAATCGCGGGGCTGGGCTGGTGGAGCGGGCGCGGTATGACGGGGTGGGTCGGGCGACGGTGCGGTCGAGTGCGGGGACGAACGTGCGGGGGCTGGCGCTGGAGCTGGGGAGCGGGAGGATTTACTATGCGGACAACGGGGCGGATTTGTTATACCGGATGAATCTGGACGGGAGTGACCGGGTGACGGTGCTGTCGGTGGGGCCGAGTGCGTTTCCGGCGGATGTGCGGGTGGATGCGGCGGCGGGGCATTTGTATTATTGTGACCAGCAGAAGGCGCATTTGAGGCGGGTGGGGCTGGATGGGAGCAATCCGGTGGTGCTGGTGAGCGATGCGGTGTCGCAGCCGTATTATCTGGATCTGGATGGTGTGGGGCGGAAAATTTACTGGGGTGATTTTGACGGGGTTTCGGCGAATACGGGGAATGTGTTCCGGATGAATTATGATGGGAGCGGGCGGGAGACGGTGGTGACGGGGAATCTGGAGACGCGCGGGGTTTGTGTGGATGCGGCTGGGGGGTGGTTGTACTGGGTGAATCGGAATGCGGGGAAAGTGATGCGGTGTCGGTTGGTGGACTTGCCGGTGAGTGCGCTGGACGGGACGAAGGTGCAGACCCTTTATGGGAATCTGGATACCCCGCATGGACTGACCCTGGATGTGCCGGCGGGTCGGGTTTACTGGGTGGACACGGGGACGAACGGGTTTCCGGGGACGGTGGGGGACCAGGGGGTGAGTCGCGGGCGGATGGACGGGAGCGGGGCGCACGAAGTGCTGGTTGCGCTAGGGAGCGAGCCGTGGGATGTGGAGGTGGATCCGAGGGTGGCGAGCTATGCGGAATGGGTGGCGCGGTTTTTCGAAGTGGGTGCCGGGGTGGCGAGTGAGCCGGGGTCGGATGCGGACGGGGATGGGGTGGTGAATGTGCTGGAGTGTGCGTTAGGCGGGCATCCTCAGGTGGCGGATGCGGGGAGAGTGCTGCCGGTGGCGTTGCGGCATGTGGAGGGTGGGGAGGAGTATGTGGCGGTGGAGTTTGTGAGGCGGGGCGGGGTGGCGGGGATGGCGGTGGTGGTGCAGTGGCGGAATGGGGATGGCGCGTGGGTGGATCTGGGAGCGGAGGGCGCGCCGGGGGTGACGACGGTGTCGGTGACGCCGCTGGCGGAGAACCTTGAGCGCGTGAGGGTGCGGTCGCCGCTGAGTGTGAGCGCGAGCGGGCGGCAGCAACTGCGGGTGGCGGTGCGGCTGGGGCTGTGAGCCGGGAGCGGGCGATCGGTTAGCGAGCGCGGCAGCCGTCGAGGAGCGAGTCGAGGTATTCCGTGATGTTGCCGAGGGCGATGGAGTAATCGTTGGCTGGGAGGATGGCGAGTGCGGAGCGGGCGTCGACGAGCATCTGGCGGCCGGTGGAGACGGCGCGGGTGACGGCACCGGCGTAGTTGGCGATGCCGGCGAGGACGGAGAGGTCGATGGGTTCCTGGCGGAGGATGAGCGTGTTGAGCTGGCTGCGCTGGGAGTCGGTGGCGTCCTCCATGAGATAGAGGATGGGGAGCGTGAGTTTGCCTTTCACGAGGTCGGTGCCGAGGGTTTTGCCGGCTTCTTTTTCGGAGCCGCAGAGGTCGAGGCAGTCGTCGTAGACCTGATAGGCGGTGCCGAGGAGTTCGCCGTAGCGACGCATGCTGTCCTGGACGGGGATGCTGGCACCGCTGAGCCATGCGGAGAGTTCGGTGGCGGCCGAGAAGAGGGCGGCCGTTTTCATGCGGATGATGCGGAAGTATTCCGGGATGGTGAGACCGAGGTCGAAGCGGCGCTGGGTCTGGAGGATTTCGCCGGAGCAGACCTCGTTGGAGGCGCGGGAGATTTTGCGGCTGATGTGGGTGCTGTCGAAGCTGGCGGCGAGTTCGAGGGCGTGGGCGAAGAGGCAATCGCCGAGGAGGACGGAGAGGGCGTTGCCCCAGCGGGCGGCGGCGGTGGGGGCGGCGCGGCGCATTTCGGCACCGTCCATGATGTCGTCGTGGACGAGGGTGGCGAGGTGGATGAGTTCGAGGACGATGCCGAGCTTGGCGTGATCGGCGTCTGGGGAGCTGCAGGCCCCGCCGGCGAGGAGGGCGAGGGCTGGGCGGATGCGTTTGCCGCTTGAGCCGAGGACGGTGGTGACGTAGCCTTCGACGGCTGGGTCGAAGGAGCGCGCCTGGAGCCGGATTTGTTCTTCCACGTCGACGAGGTGGTCGGCGATGAGGTGGAAGGGGAAGCGGAGGGCGGTGGCGGCGGGGGACTTTGTGAAATTTTTCACAAGCGATGTGTAGTTGGGTGAAAGGTGGGTGTCAACGAGGGGGTTGCAGGGAGGATACGTCTGCGGCAAGACGTGGGACGTGATTGGGCATCCGCGGGGAGGCTGGGGAGCGTTTCCTGATCTGCCTTGTTACCGTATTTTCCTGTGGTGAGCCTTCCTGAAGTTATGCCTGTGATGGTGTTATCCCGCTGCAATCTGATGCCGCACGGGATGCTGCCGCTGTTTATATTTGAGCCGCGGTATCGGGCGATGCTGGATCATGCGCTGAAGTGCGACCGGATGTTTGCGCTGGGGTTTGTGCGTGGGGATCGGGAGAGTGACGAGACGATTGACGAGTACAGCACGGCTGGATTGGTGAGGGCGTGTGTGCGGCACGGGGATGGGACGGCGCATCTGGTTTTGCAGGGGGTGAAGAGGATTCGGCTGGGGGCGTGGGAGCAGCGGGAGCCGTTTCGGATTGCGTCGGTGAGTGCGGTGGAGACGACCTTGTGCAGGGAGGGGGAGATTGTGGAATTGAGTGCTGGGTTGATTGAGCGGGCGACGGGAGTGTTGCGGCGGGGCGGGGCTGGGGAGATGGCGGATCGGATTGCGGGGATTGAGAATCCGGAGATTCTGGCGGATTTTGTGGCGGCGAATTTTGTGTCGGAGCCGGACCAGCGGCAGCCATTGCTGGGGATGGCATCATTGGAGGATCGGTTGCGGTACTTGCTGGAACTGCTGCCGGAAGGGGAGTAGAGGGCGGGCATGAGACCCGAGAAGAATGAGATGATGTGGCGGCCGATGCGGTTGTGCGAGGCGCATGATGCGGGGAAGTACGAGGCGCGGTGGTTGCGCGTGGCGAGGGCGGCGCGGATGGAGGTGAGGGAGCTGGGGACGGGCGAGGGCGGGCGAGTGTTGTGCCTTGAGGGGAGGGGTGCGGGCGGGCCGGGGTTGTATTTATCATCGGGGGTGCATGGGGATGAGGCGGCGGCGGCGGCGGGATTGCTGTTGTGGGCGGAGGCGCGGATTGATTACCTGAGGCGGCAGGCGGTGACGGTGGTGCCGGTGTTCAATCCTGCGGGGTTGCGGATGAACACGCGGCTGGACGGGGAGGGCCGGGATTTGAACCGGATGTTTCATTTGAGGGAGGATCCGCTGATGGGGTCGTGGTGGCGGGTGGTGGAAGGGCGGCGTTACGGGGCGGCGGTGTGCCTGCACGAGGATTACGATGCGGAGGGATGTTATTGTTATGAGCTGAACGAGGACGCGGGGTTGAGGCTGGCGGATCGGTTGCTGGGGTCGGTGGAGGAATGGGTGCCGCGGGATGGGAGGAGGACGATTGACGGGCGGCGGGCGGATCGCGGGGTGATTCAGCGGCGGCGGGTGCCGGCATTGCCCGGGTTGCCGGAGGCGGTGGCGCTGTATCGGGCGGGGGTTCCGGTGACCCTGACATTCGAGACCCCGTCGGAGATGGAGTTTGAGCGTCGGGTGCGGGCGCATGCGGCGTTTGTGGAGGCGGCGGCGGGGGAAATTGAGAATTTAAAATAGTAAATAGTAAAAGGGGCTGGTGGGAGGGTTGGAAATAGTGAATAGTAAATGGTAAATAGTAAGAGGGGGCTGGTGGGGAGAGGAGATGGGGGACCGCGGATTTTGTGAATGGGCGGGGTGTGGGGGGGACGGGGTAAAGGGGTGACAAGGGGCTTGATTTCGGGGAGTGGACCCGTTTTAAGGGGGGATGATGACACGTCGTGACCTATTTGTGATGACTGCTGCTGCTGCGGCGGGTTCTGTGATGAGTGGAACTGTGGTGGGTGAGGAGGCGGCGATGGTGGCGTTGTTTGACGGGAAGACGCTGGAGGGGTGGACGAATCCTTATGAGTGGGGTGTGGCGGAGGTGAAGGACGGGGAGATTCATCTGACGGCGGACAAGAAGTTTTTTCTGGTGACGAAGGAGACGTACGGGGATTTTGTGTTTGAGGGGGAGGTGCATCTTCCGGAGGGGCAGGCGAACAGCGGGTTCATGTTCCGGGCGCATGTGGAGAAGAACCGGGTGTTCGGGTATCAGGCGGAGGTGGATGGGGATGCGAAGCGGAAGTGGTCGGGTGGGTTGTATGATGAGGGACGGCGGGCGTGGTTCATCAGTCCGGTGAAGGCGGATCCGAAGAAGGCGGCGGGAGCGGCGGCGGTGGGACAGGTGGATGAGGCGGCGTTCCGGGCGCGGGCTGGGGATGCGTTCAAGCGGAACGAGTGGAACAAGTACCGGATCACGTGCCGTGGGAAGAAACTGACGATTGAGGTGAACGGGGTGGTGACGACGGATTGCGAGGATGGGGTGGATGCGAGCGGGGTGATTGGGATTCAGCATCACGGGGAGAAGGGAGCGACGTACCGGTTCCGGAATCTGAAGATTCAGAAGCTTTGAGGGCCTCTGGTGGGCGAGATGGAGGCGGGTGGGGGCGTCCCTCGGGTTTGACAGCCTGAAATCACGCGATTAAGGACCGCCCGAATGAAGTCCCCCGGAGGCTGGCGTGATGTCGGCGGCTGGGGGGATTCGTCCCCCAAAATTCGAGCATTTACCTGACCATCTATGAGCGAGCGCAGAGTTGTGATTACCGGCATGGGAGTGTTGTCGCCCGTGGGGAATGATGTGGCCACGTTCTGGGAGAGCCTGAAGGCGGGGCGGAGCGGGATTGGGCAGATCACGGCCTTTGATACATCGGCGTACCATTGTCATATCGGGGGAGAGGTGAGGGATTTCGACTATGTGCCGTATTTCCGGACTCCGAAGGACGGGAAGCGGGTGGATCGTTATGCTGGGCTGGCGGTGGCGGCGTCGAAGATGGCGCTGGAGGATTCGGGGATTGATCTGAATGCGATCGATCCGACGCGGGTGGGAGTGATGGTGGGGAGCGGGATTGGCGGGTTGGCGACGCTGGAGGAGAATCACACCGTGCTGCTGCAGAAGGCGCCGTCTCGGGTGTCGCCGTTCGTGATTCCGATGATGATCAGCAACATCGGGAGCGGGATTATTTCGATGGAGTTCGGGCTGCAGGGGCCGAACATGGTGGTGGTGACGGCTTGTGCGACGAGCAATAACAATATTGGGGAGGCGTGGCGGATCATCAAGTTCGGGGATGCGGACGCGATGCTGGCGGGTGGTGCGGAGGCGTCGATTCTGCCGATGGGGTTGTCAGGATTCGGGAACATGCGGGCGTTGTCGCTGCGGAATGATGAACCGGAGCGGGCGTCGCGGCCGTTTGACCGCGGGCGTGATGGGTTTGTGATGGGTGAGGGGGCTGGGGTGATGATGATTGAGGAGCTGGAGCATGCGAAGCGGCGCGGGGCGCGGATTTATGCGGAGCTGATTGGTTATGGGGTGAGTGCGGATGCGAATCACCTGAGTGCGCCGTCGCCGGACGGGAGTGGGCCTTCGCGGGCGATGATGATGGCATTGCGGCACGGGAAGGTGAATCCGGAGGACGTGCAGTATCTGAATGCGCACGCGACGTCGACGGGGTTGGGGGACATTGCGGAGACGAAGGCGATCAAGCTGGCGTTTGGCGAGTATGCGAAGCGCGGGTTGCTGGTGAGTTCGACGAAGAGCATGACCGGGCACCTGCTGGGAGCGGCGGGCGGGGTGGAGCTGGCGGCGAGTGTGCTGGCGATTCGGGACGGGATTATTCCGCCGACGATCAATCTGGAGGATCAGGATCCGGAGTGTGATCTGGATTGTGTGCCGAATCATGCGCGGGAGGCGAAGGTGGATGTGGCGATGAGCAACAGTTTCGGGTTTGGCGGGCACAATGCGACGGTGCTGGTGCGGCGGTTTTCGTGAGTTGATGCCGCGCGGAGATTCCTGGGGTCGTTGTGGGATTTCTGTGGCGGCGGGTTGGCGGAGTGGGTTAGAGTGGGAAGTGCCTTGAATTGATTCGGGCGCTGACTGGTGATGACGCGTGTAGTTTTGAGAACGATGGTTTCGCTGCTGGTGACGGTGGCGGGTGCGCGTGCGGGGACTGGTGGGGAGGCGGGTGTTTTCAGTCGTCAGCCGTATCTGCAATTGGCGACGCCGACGACGGTGACGGTGGTGTGGCGGACGCGGGTGGCGATGCAGGGGGAGTTGAGGGTTAGGGAGAAGGGTGGGGACGGAGTTGTGAGGTTGCCGGTGGAGAAGATGACGGTGAGGCGGCTGGTGGAGGATGGGGAATCGAGTGCGGGGGCGAGGGCGCTGCATTCAGCGCCGCCGGGGACGTGGCAGTACGAGGCGACGGTGAGCGGGTTGAAGCCGGATACGGCGTATGGTTATGAGATTGTGGATGGGGGGAAAGTGGTGACGCCTGCGGATGGGAGTTGTGTGCTGCGGACGCATCCTGAGGTTGGGGCGGTGAGGCCGTTTTCGTTCTGGGTGGTGGGGGACAGCGGGACGGGGAGTGAGAGTCAGAAGGGCGTGTATGAGTCGTTCAAGGCCTGGCGTGCGAAGGCGAAGCGGGACGTGGATTTTTATGTGCATGTGGGGGACATGGCGTACAAGAACGGGAGGGACGCGGAGTTTCAGTTCGGGTTTTTCGGGGTTTATGCGGAGACCTTGAGGGGATTGACGTGCTGGCCGGCGATGGGGAATCACGAAGGGCGCACGTCGAGCGGGAGGAGCGGGGTGGGGCCGTATTACGATGCGTATGTGACGCCGACGCGGGGTGAGGCGGGAGGGTTGGCGAGCGGGACGGAGGCTTATTATTCGTGGGATTACGGGCGGACGCATTTTGTGTGTCTGGACACGTATGACCTGGCGGTGACGGCGGATGGGGCGATGTCGCAGTGGCTGAAGGCGGACCTTGAGAAGACGAAGGCGGAGTGGGTGATCGCGTACTGGCATCATCCGCCGTACACGAAGGGGTCGCATGATTCGGATGGTGAGCTGGATCTGACGGAGGTGCGGGAGCATCTGATGCCGATCATTGAGTCGGGCGGGGTGGATCTGGTGCTGGCGGGGCACAGTCATGTTTATGAGCGGTCGTTTCTGCTGAACGGGGCGTATGCGACGCCGACGGTGGCGGCGAACGTGGTGCTGGATGACGGGACGGGTGATCCGTTGAAGGGAGGCCCGTATCACAAAGTGCCGGGGTTGGTGCCGAACAGCGGGACGGTGCAGATTGTGGCTGGGAATGGCGGGCAGGTGCTGCAGCGGAGGCATTATCCGAGTCCGGTGATGTGGAAGACGATTACGGAATGGGGGTCTGTGCTGGTGGATGTGGATGGGCGGACGCTGACGGCGACGATGCTGGATGTGCATGGGAAAGTGCGGGACACCGTGCAGATTGTGAAGGATGCGAAGGCGGTGGCGGGGAGGATTTCTGAACCAAAGCCTCCGGGGGAACCTGAGGGGCCGTATGAGTTGAAGAGTCGGGTGGTGGTGCCGGGGGCGGAGGGGTTGGGCGGCCCGTGACGGGAGAGTGGGCGGGATGGGAGGAATTCCGCGAATTTGGGCGGATTTTCTGTGGCGTGGGTGGGGGCGCGGTCGTTGGTTGGGTGAGGGTCTGGAATTCAACCGGGCGCTGACACTGCATGACACGTATTCTTCTCAGTTCTGTTGTTTCGCTGCTGCTGACGGTGGCGGTGAGTCCTGCGCAGTCGGGTGATTCTGGCGGGGTGTTCAGTCGGCAGCCGTATTTGCAGATGGCGACGCCGACGACGGTGACGATTGTGTGGCGGACGCGGGTGGCGATGGTGCCGGAGGTGAGGGTTGGCTTGAAGAGTGGTGCGTCGGTGGTGAAGGTGCCGGCGGAGAAGATGACGGTGCGGCGGCTGGCGGGGGATGGGGGATCGAGTGCGGGGGCGAAGGTGCTGCATTCTGCGCCTGCGGGGACGTGGCAGTATGAGGCGACGGTGAGCGGGCTGAAGCCTGACACGAAGTATGTGTATGAGATTCTGGATGGCGGGAAAGTGGTGACGCCTGCGGATGGGAGTTGTGTGCTGCAGACGAACCCTGAGCCGGGGGCGGCGCGGCCGTTTTCGTTCTGGGTGGTGGGGGACAGCGGGACGGGGAGTGACAGTCAGAAGGCGGTGCACAATTCGTTCAAGGCGTGGCGTGCGAAGGCTAAGAAGGACGTGGATTTTTATGTGCATGTAGGGGACATGGCTTACAATTTCGGGCGGGACGCGGAGTTTCAGTTCGGGTTTTTCGAGGTGTATGCGGACACACTGCGCGGGCTGACGTGCTGGCCGGCGATGGGAAATCACGAGGGGAACACGTCGAATGGGAGCACAGGGGTGGGGCCGTATTACGATGCTTATGTGACGCCAGCGAAGGGTGAGGCCGGGGGATTGGCTAGTGGGACGGAGGCGTATTATTCGTGGGATTATGCGAGGACGCATTTTGTGTGTCTGGATTCGCATGATCTGCCGCGGAAGGCGGACGGGGCGATGGCGCAGTGGCTGAAGGCGGATCTGGAGAAGACGAAGGCGGATTGGGTGATCGCGTACTGGCATCATCCGCCGTACACGAAGGGGTCGCATGATTCGGACAAGGAGAAGGATTTGATAGAGGTGCGGGAACATCTGCTGCCGATCATTGAGGCGGGCGGGGTGGATCTGGTGCTGACGGGGCACAGCCATGTTTACGAGCGGTCGTTTCTGCTGAACGGGGCGTACGGGACGCCGACGGTGGCTGCGAACGGTGTGCTGGATGACGGGCCGGGCGATCCGTTCAAGGGTGGGCCCTATCACAAGATGCCGGGATTGGTGGCGAATAGCGGGACGGTGCAGATTGTGGCGGGCCATGGCGGGCAGGCGCTGTCGCGGAAGGAGCATCCGAGTCCGGTGATGTGGAAGACGATCACGGAATGGGGATCGGTGCTGGTGAATGTGAATGGCCGGACCCTGACGGCGATGATGCTGGATGCGGATGGTAAGGAGCGGGACACGGTGCAGATTGTGAAGGACGCGAAGGCGGTGCCGGGGAAGATTGCGGCGCCGAAGCCTCCAGGGGTGCCGGAGGGGCCATTGAAGATGAAGAGTCGAGTGGTGGTTCCTGGAGCGACGGTGCCTGACAAACCGTGACATGAGAGAGGTGCGCGGGTTGCTGGTGGCGGGGATGGTGGTGCTGCTGAGTGCTGCGGGGGAGTTGCGGGCGGATCCCGGGCATGAGGTGAGCATTGCGGAGTTGAGTGCGCAGATTGAGAAGACCCCGGAGATTCCGGAATTGTACTATCAGCGGGCGGTGAATTACCGGGAGATCGGGAAGGTTGCGGAGGCGCGGGCGGATTTTGCGAAGGCGCTGATGCTGGGACCGGGGTTTCTGCCGGCGGGGAGGGAGCTGGCGCGGATGGATGCGGAGGCGGGGAAGCGTGCGGAGGGGATCGAGCGGCTGAAGAAGCTGTTAGCGGGGGCTCCGGCGGAGGCGGCGTTTCATGTGCCGGGCTGCTGTGCGGCGCTGGCGGATTTGTTATTGAAGGAAGGTCGGAACGAGGAAGCGCTGGCGGCGGCGGCGAAGGGGATTGAGGCGTCGGAGGAGATCAGCATAGATCTGTACCTGTTCCGTGCGGAGGCGCAGCGGCGGCTGGGGAAGCATGAGGATCGGGTGCGGGATCTGGCGGAGGCGGCGGGGAAGCTGAAGAGCATTGTGCTGAGGATCGCGTGGATCGAGGCGCTGATCGATGCGGGGCGGACGGCGGAGGTGCTGCCGGAGATCGAGGCGGAGATTGCGACGTGCCGGTTTCAGGCGGCGTGGCGGATTCGGCGGGCGCGGGCGCTGCTGAAGGTGCCACGAAAGGAGGAGGCGATGGAGGAACTGGCGAAGGCGCTGGTGGAGATTGAGGGCCGGCTGAGGCCGGAGCGGCCGGATCTGACTTTGTTGTGCGAGCGGGCGCTGATCTATGCGCTGACGGGGCGTCGGGCGGAGGCGGAGGCGGGCCTAGCGGAGGCGCGGGAGCGCGGGGCGGACGGGTGGATGACGCGGAATCTGGAGGCGGTGCTGGGGAAATTAAGAATTGAAAATAGTAAATAGTAAATTTGGGACGGTGAGGTGGGCGTGTGGGAGCGGCTTGTTGGGAGGGGTGGGGCTGATGCGGAGGCGCGAAGGATGGCTAGTGGGGAGGGGCGGGCCGCGCGCACTCTGTGCGCTCCGAGAGCTGTGATTCTCCAAGCAGGGCAGAGCCTGCGGCGGGCTTGTTCGGAGGGTGCGTGTTGGTTCATGGCTGCGCTTGTGCGAGAGGGTGAACTGTGTTCTCACTTTACTCATGAGTTGCTCGTGGGTCTTCGATGTCGGAGATGGGGGTCGTTACCGCTCTCATTGACCCGCCGTCGATTTCGCGGTAAACTCGTTATCCGTTAATGTTGAGACTGCCAAGGTCGAGCAGAAAGAAATCGTTATGAGATGCCTGATTGTGATGCTTTTGTGGATGGGGGCGAATCGATGTCTGAGCGAAGCGGGAGCTAAAGCCAATTCCAGATTGAATTCCGAGGGTGAGGCGGCGGCGAGAGCTGAAGCTGATGAAAAAATGTTCGCGTCATGGATTGAAGAGGTGGAGGAAGGAGGAATGCGACTAGTGCATCCGATCGGGGAATTGGGGCTGGAGCTTCTGAAGGGCGGGCAGGAGCCTGGTGAGGCGGAGGTCAATGGAGTGGGGGTGCTTTCGTTCGTCGAGAGTGAGTCCGTTACGGCGAGCGACGAGAGTCTTCGATATCTGATCAAGCTGCTGAAGTCGGACAATCTTGGGGTTTGAGTTATTGTCTGTTTATGAGAACGTTGATCTGGTTGTTTCCGATGCTGCTGCTTGCGTCAGGCTGCAGGAATGTCGAGCCGGCGCGGAATTGTGCGGTGTATCAGTATCGCCACCACGTTGGTGATCCATTTTCTGGCAGAGAGGGCGTTGATGAATTGCGTCAGTGTGGCGAGGTTCCGGTTCCGGGTGGGTTGTTGGCGTCGATGAGTCAGCTCGAACCGCTGAGGGTAAGCACGTCTGCTGATTGGTTGTGGATTGTTCTGCTGAGTCCGAGTGAGTGTCTCGTTTTGTGCTCGGATAGGGTTTCGCTGCGGAAAGGCAAATACAGGATGGAGGGCGGAGGGGTGGTGGTAGATGGGGATTTAATGTTTTTCAGGGACGCGAGGGTTGCCGGTGAGATGTTTGATATTCTGGCGAGGTCGGGAATTGTGAAGGAGAAGTAGGGCGATTTGTTTGTGGGAAGGTGGGCTTGATCGGAGAGGCGCGAGTACGGAGCCTCGCGTGCCCGGGATTGAACGGAGAGTGGGCCGCGCGCACTCCGTGCGCCCTGAGAGCTGTGATTCTCCCAGCAGTCCAGAGCCTGCGGCGCGCTGGGGATTTGAGATTTGAAATTTGAGATTTGAGATGGGCTGGTTTTGAGGGGACGAGGCTCGTGGGGAGGGGGTAGAATGGGGGTGTTGAAGGAAATTGACGGGTGGGGTGTGGCTTGCCATGGTGGGGGGATGAAGAACATGACCTTTGTTGCGCTGATGACGACGATTGCGGTGGCGGGAGCTGCGGAGCATCGGATTTATGTGGGGACGTACACGGCGAAGGGGAGCAAGACGGAGGGGGTGGGGTTGCTGACGTTTGATGATGTGAGTGGGGTGTTGAAGTCGGGGGGGACGGCGGCGGTGTCGGACAATCCATCGTTTGTGGCGGTGAGTTCGGATGGGAAGTTTGTGTATGCGGTGAACGAGGGGCCGTCGGCGGCGACGGCGTTTGCGGTGGATGGGGCGACTGGGAAGCTGAAGCAGTTGAGTCAGGTGCCGGTGGGGGAGAAGGGGGCGCAGGGGCCGTGTCATTTGTGTCTGGTGGAGGCGGAGGGGATCCTGGTGACGGCGAATTACGGTGGTGGGAGTGTGTCGACGTTTGCGGTGGGGGAGGATGGGGGATTGGAGTCGCGCACTGGGTTTATCCAGCATGTGGGGGGTGGGCCGGACAAAGGGCGGCAGGAGTCGCCGCATGCGCACGGGGCGGTGCTATCGCCTGATGGGAAGCATGTGCTGGTGAACGATCTGGGGACGGACCGGGTGTATATTTATGCGGTGGATTCGTTTGGGAGGAAGCTGGCGGAGAAGCCGATTGGCGAGGGCGTGATCAATCCCGGGGCGGGGCCGCGTCACGGGGTGTTTTCGCCGGACGGGAAGGTGTTTTACTGTTTGAATGAGATGGCGTGCACGGTGACGCCGATGGCGTGGGATGGGGAGGCGAAGACCCTGACGGCGGGGAAGCCGGTGCGGACGCTGGAGGGCGAGCATCAAGGGAATTCGACGGCGGAGATTGCGGTGCATCCGGGTGGGAAGTGGGTGTTTGCGTCGAATCGCGGGCATGACAGCATTGCGGTGTTTGCGGCGGAGGGAGGGGCGGTGACGTTGAAGGGGACGGTGCCTTGCGGTGGGAAGGTGCCGCGGAGTTTCACGCTGTCGCCGGATGGGAAGTGGCTGCTGGCGGCGCATCAGGAGTCGAACAGCGTGCAGGTGTTTTCGTTTGATGCGGCGAGTGGGGAGTTGAAGGCGAAGGGTGGGCCGGTGAAGACGACTTGCGGGAAGCCGGTGAGCCTTGTGTTTGCGCCGAGGGCGGGAAGTGAGAAGTGAGAAGTGAGAAGTGAGAAGTGAGAAGTGGGAAGGAGGTGGAGGCAGGAGGCAGGACGTGGAGAGGCGAGAGAACGGGATTGAATTGTACGCGATGCTACATTACGGAGCATGATGTTCACCCGCCGAGAGATGATGAAGCTTGCTGCTGGTGGTGTGGCGTTGGTTGGCGTGGGGTGTGGGGATGGGGGTGGAGGTGGGCGATGGGGTGAGAGCGGGTTGCCGCTGGTGGCGGCGACGACGACGATGGTGGCGGACCTGGCGAGATCGTTAGGCGTGGGGATGGTGGAGGTGGCGGCGCTGATGGGGCCGGAGGTGGATCCGCATTTATTCAAGCCTGGGCAGCGGGACGTGCAGTTGCTGAGGGGAGCGGAGGTGGTGATGTATGGAGGGTTGCATCTGGAGGGGAGGATGGCGGAGATGCTGGAGCGGATGGAGCGGCATGGGGGGCGGGTGTTTGCGGTGTCGGCTGGGTTGCGGGAGGGGAGTGTGATTGAGGCGGATGGGGCGCATGATCCGCACATCTGGGGTGATGCGTCGATGTGGGCGGATGCGGCGGCGTATGCGGTGGAGCGGTTGGCGGGGTATTTTCCGGCGAGGGCGGAGGAAGTGCGGGGGCGCGGGGAGGGAGTGGTGGCGTCGCTGCGGGCGGTGCATGAGCGGTTGAAGGCGAGGGCGGAGGAAGTGCCGGAGGGACGGCGTGTGCTGGTGACGAGTCATGATGCGTTCCGGTATTTCGGACGGGCGTATGGATTTGAGGTGCTGTCGGTGCAGGGGATTGCGACGGTGAGCGAGGCGGCGCTGGCGGACATGGCGCGGATTTCCGGGGTGATTCGGTCGCGCGGGATCAAGGCGGTGTTTGTGGAGAGCAGCGTGTCGCCGGCGACGATCAAGCGGATCAGTGAGGAGACTGGGGCGGTGCTGGGCGGGGAGTTGTGTTCGGATGCGCTGGGAGCGCCCGGGGAGATGGTGGATGCGGGCGGGCGGCTGGTGGACAAGGGGACGGTGGGCGGGATGCTGGAGTACAACATGGACACGATTGTCCGGGCTTTACGTTAGCGATTATGGAAACGAATTCAGAGATGGAGCCGCCGGCATTCGAGTGTCATGATCTGTCGGTGTCGTATGACAGGAAGCCGGTGCTTTACGGGATTGATGTGAGGGTGCCGGGCGGGAGCCTGTGCGGGATTGTGGGGCCGAACGGGGCTGGGAAGTCGACCCTGATCAAGGCGGCGATGGGATTGCTGCCGGTGGAGGGCGGGTGGGCGCGGATGTTCGGGCGGCCGCTGGATGAAGTGAGAGGGCGGGTGGCGTATGTGCCGCAGCGGACGACGGTGGACTGGGATTTTCCGGTGAATGTGATGGATGTGGTGCTGATGGGGTGTGGTGGGAAGGCTGGGTTGTGGCGGAGACCGACGGCGGCGGATCGGGAGCTGGCGCGGGAGAGCCTGGAGATGGTGCAGATGCTGCCGTATGCGGACCGGCAGATTTCGCAGTTGTCAGGCGGGCAGCAGCAGCGCGTGTTTCTGGCGCGGGCGCTGGCGCAGCAGGCGGATCTTTATTTCATGGATGAGCCGTTTACGGGGGTAGATGCGGCGACGGAGCGGGCGATTGTGACCCTGTTAGAGGGATTGCGGGCGAAGGGCGGGACGATTGTGGCGGTGCACCATGATCTGACGACAGCGCCGGAGTATTTTGACCGGGTGATTCTGCTGAATATGAGATTGGTAGCGGCTGGGCCGGTGGAGGAAGTGTTTACGGCGGAGTTGCTGCAGAAGACTTATGGCGGGCGATTGACGGTGCTGAGCGAGCTGGCGTTGCGGGCGCAGGCGGCGCGGGCGCGGCGGACCGTCTGATGGGGATTGTTAGAAACGGAGATCCGGGAAGCCGCGTGCGGCGAGGGCGGCGTTGAGACGGGCGGCGGCGTCGGAGCCGGGAGGGGAGGGGCGGGGAGATCGGTGGAATCGGCTAGATAGGCGGCGGCGGCGGTGAGGTCGCGCCATGGGTCGGCGAGATCGTCGGGGAGGTCTGGGGGGAGAGCTTCCTTCATGAGCCGGGCGAGATTGAGGAAGTGGTCGCGGCGGGCGTCTGGTTGAGACGGGATGGGAGGTGGGTTGGCGAATTGGGAGCGGAGATTGGTGACGAAGGAGAGGACGGCGCGCTGGGAGCGGTGGGTGGATTCTAGGAGAGCGGCTTCCTTGCGCTTGTTGCGGGAGGCGCGGTCTTCGTTAGAGGATTTGGAGTGGTGGGAGCACTTCTGGAGGAAGCTTGAGGCGGCGGGGAGGGCAAGGGCGACGACGACATAGAGGGTAAAGAGATCGGAGGGGCGGAAGGAAGCGAGGAGCCGTTTCACAGGAGGGCTGGGGAGATGAGATTGCCGGCGACGTCGGTGAGGCGGAAGTCGCGTCCCTGGAATGGGAACGTGAATTGCTCGTGATGGATGCCCATGAGGTGCATGAGAGTGGCGTGGAGATCGTTGACCGTGGTGCGGCCGTCGACCACGTCGAAGCCGAAGTCGTCGGTGGCTCCGATGGTGCCCGGGCGGATGCCGGCACCGGCGAGCCAGCAGGTGAAGGCATTGCGGTGGTGTTCGCGGCCGAAGCGGTCGAGGTTTTTGGCGCCGCCCTGGGCGTAGGGTGTGCGGCCGAATTCGGTGAGGAAGAGGACGAGCGTGTCGTCGAGGAGACCGCGGAGATTGAGATCGTCGAGGAGGGCGGCGATGGGTTGATCGATTTCCGAGGCGCAGGAGGCGAAGCCTTTTTCGAGTTCGCCGTGCTGATCCCAGCCTGGGTGGAAGAGTTGGACGAAGCGGACCCCGTGTTCGCAGAGACGGCGGGCGAGGAGACAATTGGCGGCGAAGGAGCCCTGGTTGCGGGAGTCTGGGCCGTAGAGGTCGAGGGTTTTGGGATCTTCCGAGGAGAGGTTGGTTAGGGCCGGGACGGCGCGCTGCATGCGGAAGGCGAGCTCGTGCTGTTCGAGGCGGGCGGCGGTGGCGGGGTCGCCGCGGAGGGCGAGTTCGTCGAGTTGGACGGAGCGGAGGGCGTCGAGCGAGCGGCGCTGGAGTTCTGGGGGGAGCCCGTCTGGGTTGCGGAGGTAGAGGACTGGTTCGCGGCCGGCGCGGAAGGGGATGCCCTGGTGGTGGGCTGGGAGGAAGCCGCAGTCCCAGAGACGAGAGGAGAGCGGCTGGTCGGCGGTTTTGCGGGTGACCATGACGACGAAGGCGGGGAGGTCGTGATTCTCCGAGCCGAGACCGTAGCTAAGCCATGAGCCCATGACGGGCCTGCCGGGGAGCTGGTTGCCGCTATTCATGAAGATGATAGCGGGGTCGTGATTGACGGCGTCGGAGACCATGCCTTTGAGGAAGCAGAGCCGGTCGGCGTGTCTGGCGAGGGCTGGGAAGCGGTCGCTGATCCATGCGCCGGATTGGCCGTGCTGCTGGAAGGGGAAAGGGGAGGGCTGGACGGGGAAGGCGGACTGGAGGCGGGACATCCCGAGGGGCGTGCGGCCTTTGAAGATGGAGTCGGGGATGGGTTGGCTGCGGTGTTTGAGGAGGGTGGGTTTGTGGTCGAAGGATTCGAGCTGGGAGAAGCCGCCGCTCATGAAGAGACAGATGACCCGTTTGGCGCGCGGGGGGAAGTGAGGGAGGGCGGGGGGTGAGGGGATGCCTTTGGCGAGGGATGCGAGGGCGAGGGAAGCGAGCGTGCCGCTGGTGGAGCGGAGCCATGAGCGGCGGAGCATGGAAGAGTGAGGGGAGATGGCCGGGGTCATGGGAAGAGTCAGGGGGAGACGAGGAAGGCGTCGCTATTGAGGATGGCACGGATGGTGACGACGGCGGCGGCGACGGAAGGAGGGTCGAGGTTAGGGGTGTGGGGGGCGGTGCCGGTGGATTTGAGGAGAGCGGCGGCCTGATCCGGGTGGGCTTGGTAGTGGAGGAGAGAGTCGGAGAAGAGCGAGGCGAGGGCGGATTGCTGAGTGGGCGAAGGATTGCCAGAGGTGAGGCGATGCCATGCGGTGGCGGCGAGGGCGGAGGCGTCGGGCGGGGAGGGAGAGGCGGCGAGGAGTTTTTCAGCGAGGACTCGGGCGGCTTCGAGGATGCCGGTATCGTTCTGGAAGGCGAGGGACTGGAGAGGAGTGAGGGTGGAGTCGCGGCGGACCTTGCAGAATTCGCGGGTGGGGGCGTCGAAGACTGAGAGGAGAGGAGGCGGGCAGGTGCGGCGCCAGAACGTGTAGAGACTGCGGCGGTGAAGACTTGGGCCGGAATCCGGCGTGTAGGAGTGCTGCGTGCCGCTTTCTTCCCAGAGCCCTTCGGGTTGCCATGGTTTGACGCTAGGGCCGCCGATGGTGGGGACGAGGAGACCGGAGGCGGCGAGGGCGGCGTCGCGGAGTTGTTCGGCGGGGAGACGGAAGCGCGGGCCGCGGGCGAGGAATTGGTTAGATGGGTCGCGGGCGAGGGAATCGGGGGAGATGGCGGAGCTGCGGGCGAAAGTCTGGGAGAGGGCGATTTCGCGGCAGAGTGCTTTGACGTTCCAGCCGGACTGGACGAAGTGGACGGCGAGCCAGTCGAGGAGTTCGGGGAGTGCTGGGGGTTGGCCCTGGAGACCGAAGTCTTCCGGGGTGGGGACGAGGCCTGAGCCGAAGAAGGCGGACCAGATGCGATTGACGGCGACGCGGGCGGTGAGTGGGTGGTCCGGGTGGGTGAGCCATTGGGCGAGACCGAGCCGGTTGGGAGCGGAGTTGTCAGGGAGCGGGAGGAGGACGGACGGGACCCCGGGTTGGACGGGATCGCCGGGCTGGCGGAAGTCGCCGCGGTTGAGGATGGGCGTGGGGCGGCGCGGGCCTTTGGGTTCGCGCATGACCATGACCTCGGTGAGCGGGATGGTGAAGTCGTTTTCGGCGCGTCTGGCATCGGCTAGTTTTGTGAGGGCGGCGCGGTAGTCGGGGTCGATTTCGCGGAGGAACCAGTCGAACCATGCGGGATCTTCGGGTTGGGTGCCTGCGAGGAGGGCCATTTCCGCGGTGGAGAGGGCGGCGGGGTAGAAGCGGAGTTCGTCGATGGCTCCGGAGCGGAGACTGGCGTCGAGCGTGCGGGAGCCTAGTGTCAGGGTGACTGGGTCTGCGTAGTCGGCGTCGGCGACGCGCATGGAGTCGAGATCGCCCCATGCTTCGAGGTAGGTGATGTCGCGGGTGAGGTGGTCGCGGATGATGGTGACGGGTTGGGGGATGCCGTCGAGGAAGAGGGACATGCCTGCGGCGCGGGAGGAGCCGTCGTAGGAGAAGCCGATGTGGTGCCAGTTGGAGAGGTCGGGGGAGTCTTTGAGTTGGATGCGGATGGCGTTGCCTGGGTAGAAGTGGGCGAGGGTGGCGGTGAGTTTACCGTTTTCGAAGGTGATTTCGTAGCCACGGTTGGCGGCGTCGAGGCCTGCGCGGGAGTGGTGGAGGAGGACCCCGCGGTCTGGGGGTGAGGGCATTTTGAGCCAGAAGGAGAGGGAGAACGGCTGGGAGCGGGTGACGCTGCCGGTGGCTGGGAGCGTGATTTTTCTGGGGAACGTGGCGCACCAGCCGAAGCGGCCCTCGCGGTTGGCGGCTCCGTTGATGGTGGTTTCGGTGAGGACATCGGGGCGGGAGTCGGCGATGAGACGGCGGTCGCGCGGGTCGAGGAAATCGAAGGAGAGGTGCGTGGAGGGAGCGGGGAGAGAGTGAGGGCGGCGCGCGGAGGGGGAGGTTAGGGCGTTCCAGAGACCTTCAGGGGAACCGGGAGGAGAATTGGCGGCGAGCCATGAGGTGAAGCGCGGTTGGGCGGCGGCGCGGGTGGCGGCGAGGTGTTTTTCAGCGGCGGTGATGGCGGCGAGGAGGGACGCGTGGGTTTCCTGCTGCTGGTCTTTGTAGGCGAAGGTGGAAGGCGAGGGGATGCCGTTGGAGTAGCGGGCGAAGAGCCCGAGTTCGTCGATGTTATTGAGGTAGGCGGCGAACTGATAGTAATCCCTTGTGGAGAAAGGGTCGTATTTGTGGTCGTGGCAGCGGGCGCATTCGAAGGTGAGGCCCATGAAGGCGGAGGAAGTGGTGTGGACGCGGTCGAAGACCTGGTCCCAGCGGTATTCGTCGGGGTCGCTGCCGGATTCGTTGGACTGGACGGGGAGACGCTGGAAGGCGGTGGCGAGGATCTGGTCGGTGGATGCGTCAGGGAGGAGATCGCCGGCGACTTGCCATGTGATGAACTGGTGGTAGGGGAGATTGTTATTGAAGGCGCGGATGACCCAGTCGCGCCATGGCCAGACGGTGGAGTCGGCGTCTTCGTGGCGGCCGTAGGTATCGGCGAAGCGGGCGGCGTCGAGCCAGTCGGTGGCCATGCGTTCGCCGAAGGCAGGGGAATTGAGGAGTTGGTCGACGAAGGCGCTGCGGGCGGCTGGGGAGGGATTGGCGATGAAGGCGGCGGCGGCGGCGGGTTCGGGCGGGAGGCCTGTCAGGGCGAAGGACGTGCGGCGGAGCCAGTCGGAGGGAGAGGCGGGCGGGGCGAGGGGGAGGTTGCGGGTGGTGGCGGCGGCGCGGATGAGAGAGTCGATGGGGTGTTCGTCTTTGAGAGGAGCTGGGAGGGGCGGTGATTGCGGGGGGATGAAGGCCCAGTGTTTTTCGTAGGGAGCGCCTTGGGAGATCCAGCGTTCGAGGAGGGAGATGTCGTCGGGGGAGAGGGCGGCGTGTTTTTCTGGTGGGGGCATGACCTCATCGGGGTCCGAGTGGCGGATGCGCTGGATGAGGTGGCTGGCGGAAGGGTTGCCGGGGACGATGGCGGAGGCGGCGATGGCGTTGTCGCGGAGATCGAGGCGGAGGTCGGCCTTGCGGGCGTTGGAGTCGCTGCCGTGGCAGGCGAAGCATTTGGAGGAGAGGAGCGGGCGGATGGCGAAGTTGTAGGAGACGGGGGGGGCGGGTTCCGACCGTGCGGCGGCGGCGAGGAGGAGGGAGGAGAGGACGAACGGGAGGCGAGGCACGGCGCGTCGAATGGTGGAGACTGTTGGTTTTGAGGATGAAACTAATGGTGAGACGATGCAAATGGCAAGACTAGCGGTGGGTTGCGTGGGAGTGGTGGTGGGGTGTGGGGTTGGGATTTGAGGGTGGCGGGGGGAAAGCG
This sequence comes from Verrucomicrobiaceae bacterium, assembly GCA_027483175.1. Classification (GTDB taxonomy): domain Bacteria; phylum Verrucomicrobiota; class Verrucomicrobiia; order Verrucomicrobiales; family V1-33; genus V1-33. The sequence goes on from JAIXVE010000058.1 coordinate 66,998, forward strand.
GGCTTGCGCTGGGCGTGGGTTGTGCTTAAATTTGTAGCCTTGACTACAGGGCGACGACAACTGGAAAAGCTGAGGTGGCGAGGGCTGCCGGGGATGTCTGTGTGGCGGTGGTTTGGGTGGGTGGTTGGGTTGGTGGGGGTGATGATGTTGAGTGGGTGTGGGGTGGTGAGTGGGGAGCGGGCGGTGGATTTTGTGATGTTGAGGGACGGGCATGTGCGTGCGGCGCTGCCTGGGGTGGTGCTGCTGGGGTTGAACTGCGGGTTGCTGGGGACCCTCCTGATTGCGCGGCGGCTGACGATGTTAGGGGACACCCTGTCGCATGCGGTGCTGCCGGGGATAGCGGCGGGGTTTTTGTGGACGATGACGAAGCATCCGGCGGCGCTGCTGTGCGGGGCGCTGGTGACGGGGGTGTTGAGCAGTCTGGTGACGGGGTGGATCCTGGGGACGACGCGGTTGAAGGCGGATGCGGCGCAGAGCGTGGTGCTGACGGTGTTTTTTGCGGCGGGGATTGTGATGATCAAGCTGCTGCCGGATGGGACCAAGGCTGGGTTGGATCGGTTTCTGTATGGGCAGGCGGCGGCATTGGATGCTGGGGAGACGATGCTGCTGGCGGTGGCTGCGGCGTTGTCGGTGGTGGTGATCTGGTGGGGGTATCGCGGGTTTCTGGTGTTGTCGTTTGATCCAGGGTATGGTCGGGCGGCGGGGTTGCCGGTGAAGGGATTTCATCTGCTGCAGATGTTTCTGACGACCTTGGCGGTGGTGGTGTCGATGCAGGCGGTGGGGGTGATTCTGGTGGCTGGGCTGCTGGTGATTCCCGGGGCGACGGCGTGGTTGTTTTCGGCGCGGTTGCATCGGGTGCTGGTGCTGGCGGCGCTGCTGGGGATGGCGGCTGCGGTGATGGGGACGTTTCTGTCGTTTGCGGGGGATGGGATGGCGATGGGGCCGACGCTGGTGTTGTGTGCGGGGGTGATGTTTGGCGGGGCGTTTCTGCTGAGTCCGCGGTATGGGATGGCGCGGCGGATGGTGTCGGTGCTGCGGCACGGGAGGCGGGTGAGGCGGGAGGATGGGTTGAAGGGTGTGTATCGTGTGCTGGAGGATCGGGGGTTCAGCGGGGCTGGGTTCAGGCTGGAGGAGAGCGGGTTGAGCGAGCGGATGGTGAGGTCGCTGGAGCGGCGGGGGATGGTGCGGTTTGTTAGTGGTGGCGGGTGGGAACTGACGGAGAGAGGGTTTGGAGAAGCGGCGCGGGTGGTGAGGAATCACCGGTTGTGGGAGTTGTACCTAACGCGGCGGGCGGGGTTTGCGGAGGATCATGTGCATGATGCGGCGGAGGAGATGGAGCATCTGCTGGCGGAGGAGAACATTGCGCACCTGATGGGGGTGCTGGGGCATCCGGATCGGGATCCGCACGGGAGGCGGATACCGAGGGCGGGGGACACGATTGAAACGAGTGCGGCGCGCCATGAATGAGCTGATGACAGGATTTGGCGGGTTGATGGTGCCGCGGTTTGACGTGGAGGAAGTGCTGATTGCGCCGTGGACGAGGTATGCGGATGCGACGGTGTGGATGGTGCTGATGGCGGTGCTGCTGGGAGTGCCGTGTGCGCTGCTGGGGAATTATCTGATGTTGCGGCGGATGGCGCTCGCGGGAGATGCGATCAGTCACAGCGTGCTGCCCGGGCTGGTGATTTCCTATCTGATTTTCCGTGATCTGGGGACATTGCCGATGATGGGGGGAGCGATGGTGGCGGGACTGGTGACGACGGTGCTGATTGAGTTCATCACGGGGCGGAGCCGGTTGAAGACGGATGCGGCGATGGGGATCACGTACACGACCCTGTTTGCGCTAGGGATGTTTCTGGTGAACCGGTATGCGGGGCGGGTGCATCTGGATGCGGACTGCGTGCTGTTCGGGGAGCTGGAGTATGTGCCGCTGGCGGAGCCGTCGGGGTTGCGGGTGGGGCGTCTTGGTGCGGTGCCGATGCCGGTGGTGATTGCGGGCGGGATGGCGGTGGGGACGGTGGGATTGCTGATGGTGTTTTCGAGGTGGCTGCTGGTGACGTCGTTTGATGGCGGGTTTGCGCGGTCGGTGGGGATCCGGGCTGGGGCGGTCCATTATGGATTGATGGCGTTGTTGTCGGTGGTGGTGGTGACGGCGTTGGAGAGTGTGGGGTTGCTGGTGGCGGCGCTGCTGGTGCTGCCTGGGGCGACGGCGCAGTTTTTTGCGCGGCGGATGGGGCGACTGCATGGATTGGCGGTGGTGTTTGCGGTGACGGCGAGTGTGGCGGGGATTCACCTTGGGGCGTGGTTGAACTGTCCGTCGGCGGCGGCGATTGCGCTGGCGGGCGGGGCGCAGTTTGCGGTGGCGTGGGGGGTATCGGTGTGGCTGCGGGGGAGAGCGGTTGAGGGAGTGGCGGGATGAGTTCCGGGTTGCAAACGGGGGAGGGTGCCGTGAGTGGGGCTGGCTATGTCCGAAACACCGAAACTCAAGCTCGGGCTGCCGAGCGGCAGTCTGCAGGAACCGACGCTGGCTTTGCTGGAGCGAGCTGGTTACAGCATTACGGGGGCGGCGCGGAGTTACCGGCCGGCGGTTGATGATCCTGAGATTGAGATCCGGCTGCTGCGGGCGCAGGAGATTGGCCGGTATGTGGACCACGGGTTTCTGGATGCGGGGATTACGGGAAGGGACTGGGTGATTGAGAACGGGGCGGATGTGGAGTACATCTGCGAGCTGCCGTATTCCCGGGCGACGACGCGGCCGACGCGATGGGTGCTGGTGGTGCCGGAGGATTCGGAGATTCAGACCGTGCAGGATCTGGAAGGGAAGCGGATTGCGACCGAGGCGGTGGGATTGACGAAGCACTATCTGGATAAAAAGGGTGTGAAAGCGGAGGTGGAGTTTTCGTGGGGCGCGACGGAGGTGAAGGTGCCGGAATTGGTGGATGCGATTGTGGACATTACGGAGACCGGGTCGTCATTGCGGGCGAACAAGCTGAGGATTGTGGACACCCTGATGGAGAGCTACCCGCAGTTGATTGCGAGTCGGAGGGCGGCGGCGGATCCTTGGAAGCGTGCGAAGATTGACCGGATTGCCTTGCTGGTGCAGGGGGCGCTGAATGCGCGTGGGAAGGTGGGATTGAAGATGAATCTGCCGAAGGCGAAGCTGGATGAATTGGTGACGAGCCTGCCGAGCCTGCGGCGGCCGACGATTGCGCATCTGACGGATGCGGATTGGCTGAGCGTGGAGACGGTGATTGATGAGTCGGTGGTGCGGGAGATCATTCCGACGCTGAAGGCTTTGGGTGCGGAGGGAATCATTGAGTATGCGCTGAACAAGCTGGTGCATTGAGTCGGGGATTGAGGAGACGTTAGAACAGGAGACAGCGAGCATGGCTGAAGCGATTCCCGGGCTGGCGGTGCATACGATCACGACGAAGCCGTGGCCGGTGGAGCGTTGCATTGACGAATATGCGGCGGCTGGGGTGAGTGGGATCACGCTGTGGCGGCGGGATTTCGAGCGATTGCCTGCGGCGGCGGTGGGGAGGCGGGTGAGGGAGGCTGGGTTGGAGTGCTGCGGGTTGGCTCGTGGGGGCTTTTTTCCGGCGGTGGAGGCAGCGGGGAGGAGAGCGGCGGTGGAGGACAACTTGCGGGCGATTGACGAGGCGGCGGCGTGTGGTGCGCCGGTGCTGGTGCTGGTGTGCGGGGCGGTGCCTGGTCAGCCGCTGGCGGAGAGCCGGAAGCAGATTGCGGAGGGGATTTCGGAGTGTGTGGGTCATGCGCGGGCGGCTGGGGTGAAGCTGGCGATTGAGCCATTGCATCCGATGTATGCGGGTGACCGGAGTGCGGTGGTGACGATGGGGCAGGCGAATGATCTGTGTGACGTGCTGGGATCGCCTGCGGAGGTGGGGATTGCGGTGGATGTGTATCACACGTGGTGGGATGCGGCGCTGGAGGTGGAGATTGCGCGTGCGGGAGAGGCGGGGCGGTTGTTTTCCTATCATGTGTGCGACTGGCGGCTGCCGACGGAGGATCTGCTGAATGACCGCGGGCTGATGGGGGAGGGGTGCATTGATCTGGCGGGGATTCGGGGGATGATGGAGCGGGCTGGGTTTACGGGGCCGAGCGAGGTGGAGATTTTTTCGGACCGGCGGTGGGCGCAGGTGCAGGAAGTGTGGCTAGAGGAAGTGGTGGCGGCGTGGGTGAGGCACTGCGGGTGAGATGACGAAGATTTCTGCGGAGGGATCCGTTGACAAAAGCAAATAACAAATTCCAGCACTATGCGAACAATCGGGATCATCATGAATGGCGTTACGGGTCGGATGGGGACGAACCAGCACCTTGTGCGGTCGGTGGCGGAGATTATCCGTCAGGGTGGGGTGAGGGTTGGTGGGGAGACGGTGATGCCGCGGGTGGTGCTGACGGGGCGGAGTGAGGAGAAGCTGCGGGCGTGTGCGGAGAAGGCGGGTGTGCCGGTGGAGATGAGCACGGATCTGGCGTCCGTGCTGGCGCGGCCGGACATGGAGGTGTTTTTCGATGCGAGCGGGACCTTGTACCGCGGGCAGTTTGTGGATGCGGCGGCGGCGGCGGGGAAGGCGATTTACTGTGAGAAGCCGACGGCGACGAATCTGGAGGAAGCGCTGCGGCTGGCGCGGGTGGCGGAGAGTGCGGGGGTGAAGAACGGGGTGGTGGCGGACAAGCTGTGGCTCCCGGGGATCGTGAAGTTCCGGGCGTTGCGGGATGCGGGATTTTTTGGACGGATTCTGAGTGTGCGTGGTGAGTTCGGGTACTGGGTGTTTACGGGTGAGGATGCGGAGCAACCGGCGCAGCGCCCGTCGTGGAATTACCGTGAGGAGGATGGCGGGGGTATCATGGTGGACATGTTCTGTCACTGGCGGTATCTGCTGGATGACTTGTTTGGCGGGGTGAAGCGGCTGAATGCGGTGGGGACGACGCATTTGCCGGTGCGGGTGGGGGAGGATGGGAAGGAATATGCGTGCACGGCGGATGATGCGGCGTTCGGGACGTTTGAGCTGGAGGGCGGGGTGATGTGTCAGTTGAACAGCTCATGGTGTGTGCGGGTGCGGCGGGACGATCTGGTGACGTTCCAGGTGGACGGGACCGAGGGGAGTGCGGTGTTCGGGCTGAGGAAGTGTTATGCGCAGAGCCGCCGGGAGACCCCGCGGCCGGTGTGGAATCCTGACATTGTGCAGCCGATTGATTTCTTTGCGGGCTGGACGGAAGTGCCGGATGCTGAGGGTGGATATGACAATGCGTTCAAGGCGCAGTGGGAGTTGTTTTTGAGGCATGTGGTGGGTGGGGAGCCGTTCCGGTGGACCTTGCGGGAGGCGGCGAAGGGCGTGCAGCTGGCGGAGCTGGGATTGAGGTCGTGGCGTGAGGGCCGGTGGCTGGACGTGACGGCGCTGGCGTGATGAATGGGGCACGATGAATGAGGGGAAGATGCGGTTAGGCGAGCGCGTGCGCGGGCTGCTGGGGCGGCGCGTGAGCGTGCTGGTGGTGCTGATGGCGTTGGTGGTGGTGGCGGTGGAGGTGCCGGTGGACGGGTGGCTGATGGAGTTGCTGCGGCAGTTCCGGTTGTGGGGAGCGGGGACGGGGTTGGTGCTGGGGCTGCTGGCGCTGGGGTTGCGGATGCGGTGGTGGTGGGTGGTGGCGGCGCTGGTGCTGGCGGGCTGGCAGGGATGGCCGTTGTTAGAGTGGAAGCGTAGTCCGGGGATGAAGGAGGAGAAGGCGGCGGAGAGTGCGGAGAAGGAATCGGGCGGGAGGCTGACGCTGGTTTCGTGCAATCTTTTGTATGAGATGAGAGAGCCGGGGAGGATGAGTGCGTTGCTGGCGGCGGCGGATGCGGATGTGCTGGTGCTGCTGGAGTTTACGAAGGAATGGGATCGGGAGCTTGGGCGGGAGTTGTGGGGGCGATATCCACATCGGGTGGCGGAAGCGACGGCGGGACCGTTTGGGATTTGTCTGGCGAGTCGCGTGCCGCTGAGTGGGGCGAAGGTGGAGTATGATCCGGCGGGGTTTCCGTGTGTGGCGGCGGTGGTGGAGGTTGCGGGGAAGCGGGTGGGGGTGCTGGGGGTGCATCCGATGCCGCCGATGCGGCCGGAGGCTTATGAGATGTGGCGCGAGGCGTTTGCGGCGTGGCCGGGGATGCTGGCGCGACTGGGGGAACCGTTGCGGGTGGTGGCGGGGGATTTCAATGCGACCCCGTTCTGCCGGACGTTTCGGGGGTTTTTGGCGGGGCAGGGATTGCGGGAGACGTCGCGCGGGTACGGGTTGGAGTCGACGTGGTATCCGGGGCGATTGCCGTGGGGTTTGCCGCTGGATCACGTGCTGGTGTCGGAGGGGTTGAGGGTGCGGGCGTATGGGGTTGGGCCGGAGGCGGGATCGGATCACCGGTGGGTGCGGGTGGAGCTGGGTGTGGAGTGATGGGGGTGAACGCGGCGAAAACCTGCGGGTGGCGCGGGCGTAGGAAGGCGGGCGATGCGGCCTTGAGATTGAGAAGATGAAGCGATTCCGAGCAGTGCTGGTGGTGGTGGCGGTCCTTGCGGGGGCTGCTGGGGAGGGCGTGTGTGCGGAGGCCTTTGATCTGGCGGCGAGGAAGGCGCGGATGGGGTGGATCTGGGAGCGGCCGAGAATGCGGGAGGTGCCGGAGGGGAGCGGGGCGACGGAGGTGGATCGGTTTCTGGAGGCGGGGATGCGGGAGAGAGGGTTGCGGATGGCGGGGGCGGCGGATGCGCGGACGTGGCTGAGGCGGGTGAGTTTTGTGGTGACGGGGTTGCCGCCGGGGTTGGAGGAAGTGGAGGCGTTTGCGGCGGATGCGTCGCGGGAGGCGCGGGAGCGGGTGGTGGACGGGATGCTGGCGAGTCCACATTTCGGGGAGCGGTGGGCGCGGCACTGGATGGATGTGATGCGGTATGCGGAGTCGCGCGGTCACGAGGATGATTTTGTGATCGCGAATGCGTGGCGGTACCGGGATTATCTGATCCGGGCGTTCAATGCCGATGTGCCCTATGATCGGCTAGTGAAAGAGCACCTGGCGGGCGATCTGCTGGAGCCGAGGCGCGGGCCGGGCGGGGAGAATGAGTCGGTACTGGGGACGGGCTGGGCGTTTCTGGGCGAGGAGGTGCACAATCCGGTGGATATCCGTCAGGATGAATGCGAGCGGATTGATAACAAGATTGACGTGCTGAGCAAAGCGTTTCTGGGGCTGACGGTGGCGTGTGCGCGTTGTCATGATCACAAGTTTGATGCGGTGACGCAGCGGGATTATTATGCGTTGAGCGGGTTGGTGCAGGGGGCGGCGTTCCGTCAGGTGAGGTATGAGACGATGGAGTCGCATGGGGTGGCGGCGGGGAAAGTGGCGGCGTTGCGTGCGGCGCAGGGCCCGCGGATGCTGATGGCGATGGGGCGGGAATTGCGAGGGAAGGTGCGGCGGGTGGATGAGTTGCTGCTGGCGGCGCGGCGGGTGTTGTTCGGGGAAGCGGTGGAGACGGTGGCGGCGGAGACTGGATTGGATGGTGGGGTGGTGGGTGGTTGGCTGACGGCGGTGAAGGCGGCGGTGGGTGCGGGGGGGAGTCCGCTGCATGGTGTGGCGATGCTGATGCATGAGCCCGGGGCGGGGGATGGGGTGAATGTGCCGGAGTTGATAGGAAAGTGTTTTCCGGTTGGTGAGAGATGGGATGCCGGGGGGATGCGGGTGATTGCGGATTGGAGTCGGGCGGGGGCGACGGTGTGGCGGGTGGACGGTCCGGTGTATGGGGTGGGGGTGAAGCGTGCGGGCGAGGTGGTGTTCGGGCCGGAGGGGCGGCCGGTGAGTGGTTTGGTGTTAGGCGGTGCGGCGGTGCGGGACCCATTCTGGGATCGGTTGGCGCTGGCGGCGGGGACGGAGATGGATTCGGGGGAATTGGGAGCGGCGGGGCGGGCGGGGAAGACCCTGCTGACGCCGAAGTTCACGATCGGGGGCGGTCGGTTGCATTATCTGATGCGGGGGCGGGCGCAGGTTTATGCGGGGGTGGATGGGCACATCATGCTGACGGGCGGGTTGCATGGGGGGATGCGTGCGGAGTTTGACACGGCTGGGGAGTGGCGGTGGGTGACGCATGAGCTTGGGAAGTATGAGGGGCATCGGGCGCATCTGGAGATGGCTGCGCCGGGGGATGCGGCGCTGGAGGTGGCGATGGTGGTGGAGGCGGCGGAGGTGCCTAAGGGTTTTCCGTGGGAGCGGTGGCGGCCGATGGGTGGGAAGGGGACGCTGGCGGCGGTGGTGAAGGGATGGCGGGATGAGATAGGTGCTGTGGCGGAGTTGATGGCGTCGGGCGGACCTTTGCCCGAAGGGAAATTGGCGACGGCGGATTGGCTAGTGAGGAATGGCGGGTTGATGGGAGTTGATTTCGGAGTGGTGCGGGAGGCTGGGGCGAAGGAAGCGGGGGAGCTGGAGGAGATGGCACGGGGGATGCGATGGGAGTCGGCGCTGGGGGTTTCGTGGGGGGAAGTGAGCGGGGTGGATGAACGGGTGATGGAGCGAGGCAAGTACAGCAAACCGGGGGTGGTGGCGGCGCGGGGGATGCCGGAGGCGTTTGGTTATCCGGTGATCGGGGAGATGGAGGGGAGTGGTCGGGCGGCGCTGGCGGAGCAGGTGGCGGATGCTGGGAATCCGCTGACGGCGCGGGTGATGGTGAATCGGATCTGGCACCATGTGTTTGGCCGGGGGATTGTGGCGACGGTGGATAATTTCGGGTGGTTAGGTGAGCGGCCGACGCATCCTGAGCTGCTGGATCATCTGGCGGCGCAGTTTGTGATGGAGGATGGGTGGTCGGTGAAGCGGATGGTTAGGCGATTGGTGCTGAGCGATGCGTTCGGGCGGGCGAGTGTGGCGGCGGATGCGGAGACTGAGGGGAAGGATCCGATGAATGTGTGGTGGCATCGGATGCCGGTGCGGCGGCTGGAGGGTGAGGCGATTAGGGACGCGCTGCTGACGGTGTCGGGGCGGTTGGATCGGACGGTGGGCGGGGTTCCGGTGCCGGTGCACCTGACGGATTTTATTGTGGGGCGCGGGAGGCCTGGGGTGAGCGGGCCGCTGGATGGGGGTGGGAGGCGGAGTGTTTACACGTCGGTGCGGCGGAATTTTCTGTCGGGGATGATGCTGGCGTTTGACTATCCGGTGCCGTTCAGTGCGGTGGGGAGGCGGAATGTGACGAATGTACCGGCGCAGGCGCTGGTGATGCTGAATGATCCGATGGTACGGGAGCAGGCGGAGGTGTGGGTGAGGAGGATGGTGGCGGCGGTGCCGGAGGGGGATGATGCGGCGCGGGTGCGGTGGTTGTTCGGGTGGGCGTTCAGTCGGCTGCCGACGAAGGAGGAGGAAGTGGCGGCGATGGAGTCGTTAGGAGAGATGCGGGCGCTGGCGGAGGGTGGGGCTGGGGAAGCGGCGTGGGTGGAGTTTGCGCATGGTTTGCTGGGGGCGAGTGAATTCATTTACCTGAAATAAGATGAGAGTGGTGATCCTGATGACGGTGATGGTGAGCGGGGTGGCGTGTGCGGATCCGGTGCCGGCGATGCGGTTGCTGCGGAGCCAGTGTCTGGGGTGTCACAGTGAGTCGAAGCATAAGGGAGGGTTGGTGTTAGGGAGTCGGGAGGCGATGCTGAAGGGTGGGAGCAACGGGGCGGTGGTGAAGGAAGGGAAGCCGGAGGAGAGCCCGCTGGTGGGGTTGCTGGCGGCGGGGGCGGATCCTCACATGCCGCCGAAGCGGCAACTGACGGCGGAGGAAGTGGCGGTTTTGAGCGAATGGGTGCGGGGCGGGATGGAGTGGGATGCGGCGGCGCTGGCACCGGATGCGGCGACGGTGCGGCCGGTGACGCTGGGGGCATTGCCTGCGGGTTACCGGCCGGTGATGGCGCTGGCGGTTTCGCCGGATGGGATGCGGCTGGCGGCGGGGTGCGGGAATGAAGTGCTGGTGTTTGCGGTGACGGATGGAGGGTTGGAATTGAAGGCGAGGGCGGTGGCGCAGATGGATGCGGTGCAGTCGGTGGCGTGGCTGGGTGACGGGCGGTTAGTGAGCGGGGCGTTCCGGCGGGTGGTGGTGTGGGGTGTGGAGGGATTGGTGAAGGAGCGGGAGGTGACGGAGGGATTGACGGATCGGGTGACGGCGCTGGTGCCGCTGGTGGAGGGAGGGAGAGTGCTGGTGGCGGACGGGCTGGCTGGCGAGGCGGGGATGGTTAGGTTGATGGGGGTGGCGACGGGGGGACTGGAGCGGTCGTGGAAGGCGCATGACGACACGGTGTTTGCGATGGCGCTGACGGGGGATGGGAAGACGGTGGTGACGGCGGGAGGGGACAAGTTTGTGAAGTTCTGGGAGGTGGGGAGCGGGCGGGAGACGATGCGTGTGGAGGCGCACGGGACGCAGGTGCTGGGGATGGCGTTGAATGGGGACGGAACGCAACTGGTGACGGGCGGAGCGGACCGGCAGTTGAAGGTGTGGGATGTGAAGACCCGGGAGAGCACGGTGACGCTGTCGGGCAAGCCTGCGGCGTTCAATGCGGTGGTGTGGGGGGGCGGGGCGGTGTATGCGGCGACGGATGACGGGGCGCTGATGCGTTATGGGGATTTGAAGGCGCACACGGGGGCGCAGAGTTCGGAGACGGGGAATGAGAAGGCGATGGGGCGGTCGGGGACGTCGCTGTATTGTGTGGCGGCGCGGGCGGATGGGACGCGGGTGTTTGCGGGGAGTGCGGAGGGTCGGATTGTGGGATGGGACCGTGACGGGAAGCAGGTGGACGATGTGGATGTGGCGGCGGTGAAGGTGGCGGGTGGGCCATGAGGGAGATCGGGGGTTGACCGGAGGTGGGGAGTCATGGATGTGGGGGGAGGCGGCTGAGTGCTGATCTACCGATTCAATTTATGACTATGCGTTTCTCTGTTTTTAGTTCCTTGATGTTGACTGTGCTGCTGAGTTCCTGTGCGAGTAATGAGGAGGTGCAGAAGCGGGTGGATGCGCGGAATGAGGGGTATCAGAAGTACCAGGACCGGCGGCAGATTCGGGAGCAGGGGCGGGACGAGCGTTATGATGCGTGGTTCAACCGGATCATGAACTGAGGGATGGGAATGGGAATGGGGGTTGGGATTAATCCTGGCATGGCGTGTGCGAACACTTGCGTGGCGGAGCGAGATGGTGGTATGCGTCGCCGCTGAGGATCGATTGATTCCGGATGCCAACACTGATGCTGACATGAAGAAAGAGAACCGACGTGCGTTAACCGGGTGGCCAGTGCTGGTGCTGGCTGCGGGGCTGGGTGTTTCGTCGTGCAAGCGGGCGGTGCCGGCAATGCCGGTGATGCCGCCGCCATTGGTGGAGGTGGCCCGGCCATTGAAGGCGGATGTGCCGATGATGGCGGAGTCGATCGGGCGGACGGAAGCGGTGGCGAGTGTGGAGGTGCGGGCGCGGGTGGAGGCGACGGTGGAGAAGATTCTGTTTGCGGATGGGACGGAGGTTAAGGAGGGGGATCCGTTGTTTTTGCTGGATCGGAAGCCGATTGAGCAGCGGGTGGAGGTGGCGAAGGGGAATCTGGGCCAGGTGGACGCGGCGCTGGCGCAGACGAAGCTGGATGTGGAGCGGTTGAAGCCGCTGGCGAAGGTGGGGGCGGTGCCGCGGAAGGATCTGGACCAGGCGACATCGGCGCAGGCGCAGGCGCAGGCGGCGGTGGAGAGTGCGAAGGCGTCGTTGCGGGGAGCGGAGATTGATCTTGGTTATACGGTGATCAACGCGCCGGTGTCGGGGATCATCGGGTCGAAGCAGGTGGATCTGGGGGCATTGGTGGGGAAGGGAGAGCCGACGGTGATGGCGACGATTTCGCCGGTGGATCCGATCTGGGCGAGTCTGGATGTGAGTGAGGTGGCGTATTTGAACAGTGCGGAGCGATTGGGGAAGGGAGGAGAGACGGTGTTTTCGGCGGTGCTGGCGAATGGGGCGCTGCATCCGCATCCTGGGAAGCTGGTGTTTCTGGATAGGGCGGTGAATGCGGCGACTGGGACGATCAAGTTGCGGGTGGAGTTTCCGAATCCTGGCAAAGTGCTGCGGCCGGGGCAGTTTCTGAGGGTGCGGGCGCTGTTGAGGACATTGCCGGGGGCGCTGCTGGTGCCGGAGTATGCGGTGGTGGAGCTGCAGGGGCGGGAGAATGTGTTTGTGGTGGGAGCGGATGGGAAGGTGGAGATGCGGGCGGTGAAGACCGGGCTGCATTTCGGGTCGCTGTGTGTGGTGACGGAGGGGTTGGGGGAGAATGATCAGGTGATTATCGAGGGCGTGCAGAAGGTGCGGAGCGGGGTGGTGGTGACGGTGGCGGAGGGGAAGGTGGATGAGAGTGCGCTGGACGAGTTGAGGGCGAAAGTGCCGGGCGGTGCGGGTGGCGGGGCGGTGGTGCCGAAGAAACCCTGAACCTGAGGATATTGAGCGATGGCTGACTTTTTCATCCGAAGGCCGATTGTGGCGATGGTGATATCCATCCTCACGGTGATCATTGGTCTGATCTCGCTGTCGCGGCTTCCGGTATCGGAGTATCCGAATGTTAGTCCGACGCTGATTCAGGTGACGAGTTCGTATCGCGGGGCGGCGGCGGAGGCGGTGATGGAGTCGGTGGCGACGCCGATTGAGTCGAAGGTGAACGGGGTGGATCAGTTGCTGTACATGCAGTCGTACAGTGCGAACGACGGGAAGATGACGCTGAATGTGACCTTTGATGTGGGGACGGATGTGGACATCATGCAGGTGAACACGCAGAACCGGGTGGGGCAGGCGGAGGCGCAGTTGCCTGATGCGGTGAAGCGTGAGGGAGTGGTGGTGAACCGGTCGTCGCCGGACATTCTGCTAGCGATTGGTCTGGCGTCGCCGAAGGGGACGTACGACGGCGTGTTTCTGGGGAACTATGCGGACATCAATCTGGTGGATCAGATCAAGCGGGTGAAGGGGGTTGGGGATGTGAGGAACTTCACGGCGCAGGATTATGCGATGAGGATCTGGCTGGATCCTGAGAAGCTGGCGACGTATGGGATTACGCCGTCTGAGGTGGCGAGTGCGGTGAAGGAGCAGAATGCGCAGACCCCGGCTGGGCGGATCGGGGCGGAGCCGGCACCGGCGGGGCAGGCGAAGCAGTACAATATTCGTGCGGCTGGGTTGCTGAAGGAGCCGAAGGAATTTGAGAGCATTATCATCCGGGCGGCGTCGGATGGGTCGCAGGTGAAGATCAGCGACGTGGGGCGAGTGGAGTTGGGGGCGCAGACGTATGATTTGCGGGCAAGGTTGAACAAGTCGCCGGCGGGAGCGATTGGGGTTTACCTAGCGCCTGGGGCGAATGCGATCGAGACGGCGGATGCGGTGAAGAAGATTCTGGAGGACGCGGCGGCGAAGTTTCCGCCTGACATGGAGTACAGCATTACATTGGATTCGACGCTGCCGATCAAGGCGTCGATGGAGGAGATTGTGCATACGCTGGTGGAAGCGATTGTGCTGGTGCTGGTGGTGGTGTTTGTGTTTCTGCAGAGTTTCCGGGCGACGATCATTCCGATGCTGACGGTGCCGGTGTCGCTGCTGGGGGTGTTCATGGTGTTTCCGATGCTGGGTTTCAGTGTGAACACGCTGACGATGTTCGGGCTGGTGCTGGCGATTGGGATTGTGGTGGACGATGCGATTGTGGTGGTGGAGGCCGTGCAGCACCACATTGAACATGGGATGAGTCCGGTGGAGGCGACGCGGCAGGCGATGAAGGAAGTGGCTGGGCCGGTGGTGGCGATTGCGCTGATTTTGTGTGCGGTGTTTCTGCCGGTGGCGTTCATGGGTGGGGTGACGGGTGCGTTGTACCAGCAGTTTGCGATCACGATTGCGGTGTCGGTGGTGTTTTCGGCGATCAATGCGCTGACGCTGAGTCCGGCGTTGTCGGCGATGATGCTGAGGAAGCCAGTGCCTGGTCGCGGGCCGCTGGCGTGGTTTTTCCGGAAGTTCAATCAGTGCTTTGACTGGGTGACGAATGTGTATGGGGTGGTGGTGGGCGGATTGATCCGGAAGGCGGCGCGTTCGATGCTGCTGCTGGCTGCGGTGATGGGAGGGATTTACGCGTTGGGGAAGGGTGTGCCGGGAGGGTTTATTCCTGACGAGGACAAAGGGTATCTGTTTGTGGCGGTGGAGTTGCCTGACGGGACATCGCTGCAGCGGACGGATGCGTTGCTGAAGCAGGTGGAGGAGATTGTGGGGAGTACGAAGGGGGTGAGGTCGGCGCTAGCGATTTCGGGGATGAACATCCTGAATTCGCTGAGTTTTCCCAATTCGGCGCTGATGTTCATCGGGTTGGACGATTGGAAGGATCGTGAGGATCCGGCGCTGCATTCGAAGGCGCTGGCGCTGGAGTGGAACCGGAAGTTCAGTCAGATTTCGGGCGCGCGGGTGTTTGCGTTCGGGCCGCCGCCGCTGCCGGGTTACGGGAACGTGTCGGGGTTCACGATGCAGCTGCAGGACCGGGCGGGCGGGGGTATTGCGGAGTTAGGGGGGCATGTGGAGCGGGTGGTGGCGGAGTGCACGAAGCGGCCGGAGATTGCGCGGGTGATCACGACGTTTCAGCCGGCGACTCCGCAGGTGAAGGTGGAGCTGGACCGGGAGAAGGCGCGGGCGCTGGGGGTGCCGGTGGACAGCGTGTTTCAGACCCTGCAGGCGTATCTGAGCGGGATGTATGTGAATGATTTTGTGAAGTTCGGGAGGGTGTATAAGGTGTTTCTGCAGGCGGAGCCGGAGCATACGAATTCGCCGGACGACATCGGGAAGTTTTTTGTGAGGAACAATGCGGGCGGGATGGTGCCGCTGAACACGCTGGTGAATGTGTCGAAGATGTCGGGGCCGAATTTTGCGACGCGGTTCAATCTGTATCCTGCGGTGGAGTTGTCGGGGGTGCCTGCTCCCGGGTACAGTGCGGCGCAGGGGATGAAGGCGATGGAGGAGGTGGTGAAGTCGATGGGTGCTGGGGTGGGATATGAGTGGTCCGGGCTGACCCTGCAGGCGAAGAAGGCGGAGGGACAGGCTCCGGTGATTTTCGGGATGGCGGTGTTGTTTGTGTTTCTGCTGCTGGCGGCGCAGTATGAGAGCTGGTCGCTGCCGTTTGCGGTGCTGCTGTCGGTGCCGACGGTGATTCTGGGGACCCTGGTGGGATTGTACCTGAGGCATTATGATCTGAATGTGTATGCGCAGGTGGGGGTGGTGATGCTGATCGGGCTGGCGGCGAAGAATGCGATTCTGATCATTGAGTTTGCGAAGATGAAGCGTGAGGAAGGCGTGCCGCTGCTGGAGGCGGCGCTGGAGGGTGCGAAGCTGAGGTTGCGGCCGATTCTGATGACGTCATTTGCGTTCATTCTGGGCTGTGTGCCGCTGATGCTGGCGACGGGTTCGGGTGCGGCGTCGCGGAGTACGATGGGGACTGGGGTGGTGTACGGTATGTCGGTGGCGACGGTGGCTGGGTTGTTCATCATTCCGGTGTGTTATGTGTTTGTGCAGCGGCTGTCGGAGTGGCGGAAGAAACCGGAGGAGACGAAGTGAATGCTGACCTGAAATCGACTGCTGTGAACTGTATCCGAATTGTGCTGGGAATGGTCGGGGTGGCGGGCTTGGCGGCCTGCAAGGTGGGGCCTGGGTATGTGCGTCCGGAGGTTGGCGGGAGTGGCGGGTTCCGGTTCGGGGGAAGCGGGGCGGAGAGTATCGGGGAACTGGAATGGCGGACGGTGTATCGTGATCCGGCGTTGCGGGAGCTGATTGAGGCTGGGCTGGCGGCGAATCCTGACATTGAAGCGGCGGCGGCGCGGGTGATGCAGGCGCAGGCGAATCTGGACGTGGTGAGGTCGCAGTTTTATCCGGCGCTGGGTGCGAGTTACAATTACAGCAGGTCGCAGACGAATGGGTTGACGCTGCCTGGGCCGCTGGAGCTGCCGATTGATCTGGATGTGAGGCAGAACGTGGTGGGGATCAGCCTGCTGCAGTATGAAGTGGATTTCTGGGGTCGGATCCGGCGGGCGACGGAGTCGGCGCGGGCGAAGCTGCTAGCGACGGCGGAGGCAAAGAGGATGGTGGAGGTTGGGTTGGTGGCGACGGTGGCGGGGACGTATGTGGCGTTGCGGGAGCAGGATCATGAACTGGAGATTGCGAAGCGGACGAAGGAGACGCGGGTGCGGTCGTTGAAGCTGATTTCGATTCGTCAGGAGGGCGGGCAGAGTTCACTGACGGAGGTTAGGCAGGCGGAGGTGCTGGTGGCGGAGGTGGATGCGGCGATCAGCCGGATTGAGCGGCAGATTGCGCAATTGGAGAATCAGTTGAGTGTGCTGGCGGGGCGGGTGCCTGGGGCGGTGAGACGGGGGACGGCGTTTACGGGGACGAACCTGCTGGCGTCGGTGCCGGCGGGGTTGCGGTCGGACTTGCTGAATCGTCGGCCGGACATCCGGGGAGCGGAGCAGGCGTTGATCAGTGCGACGGCGGAGATCGGGGTGGCGGAGGCGAGATTGCTGCCGGCGTTCACGCTGACGGCGGGGGCTGGGTTGAAGAGCCGGGAGTTTTCGGATCTGCTGAGTGATCCGCTGCGGGTTTGGCAGATCGGGCCTGCGGTGAACGTCCCGGTGTTTGCGGGTGGGAGGCTGCGCGCTGGGGTGAGGGGGAGCCAGGCGGTGCGGGACGAGGCGGAGGCGACGTACCGGAAGTCGGTGCTGACGGCAATGCGGGAGGTTTCGGATTCGTTAGTGGCGCGGACGAAGAATGCGGAGCTGGTGGCGGCGACGGAGCGGGTGGTGGTGGCGCGGAAGGATGCGTCGAATCTGATCTGGCAGCGGTACGACAACGGGGTGTCGAGTTATCTGGAGGTGCTGTACAACGACCAGGAGTTGTTTGATGCGGAGTTGTCGAACGCGCGGGCGCGATTGGATGAATTGAATGCGGTGATTCAGTTGTACCGGGCGCTGGGGGGTGGGTGGGAGCGGGGGAAGTAGGCGGGGGGGAAATTGGAAATAGTGAATAGTAAATAGTAAAAGGGGGCGGGTTGGGAGAGGGGCGTATGGGGTTTTGAACCACGGATTTCACGAATGGACACGAATGAGCTGGTGGGGAGAAGGCGGGTTTGGAGAGATGAGTTGGGGCTCAGCGGTCCCGGGGGCTTGAGTGGGGGCGGGGGGAAATTGGAAATGGTGAATAGTAAATAGTAAATGGGGGCGGGTTGGGAGAGGGGCTTGTGGGGAGAGGGGCGCTTTGATTTTTCGTGACAGGAGGGGTGGGTGGGGGCAGATTTGGGGATGATGAAGAGCAAAGCCCTGACAGAGATGGCGCGGGAGTATTCGAGGCCGTATCGGGTCACGAAGGGGAAGGGATTTCGGCTGAGGGATTTTGATCCTGGGGACACGATGGGGTTGGGGTCGGAGGACAAGCCGAAGGCGAAGGAGGCGTTGCGTGAGGGGGTGGCGGCGATGGCGGCGCTGCAGGAGAAGTTGTATGCGCAGGACAAGTGGGCGGTGCTGCTGATATTTCAGGCGATGGATGCGGCGGGGAAGGATGGGGTGATCAAGCATGTGATGACGGGGGTGAATCCGCAGGGCTGCGAGGTGCATTCGTTCAAGGCACCGACGAGTGAGGATCTGGATCATGACTACCTGTGGCGGTGCACGAAGCGCCTGCCGGAGCGGGGGCGGATTGGGATATTCAATCGGAGTTACTATGAGGAGACTCTGGTGGTGCGGGTGCATCCGGAGATTCTGGCTGGTCAGAAGCTGCCGCCGGAGGTGGTGGGGAAGCGGATCTGGAAAGAGCGGTTTGAGGACATCAATGGGTTTGAGCGGTACCTGGGGCGGAATGGGGTGCTGGTGCGGAAGTTTTTCCTGAATGTGTCGAAGGATGAGCAGAAGCGTCGGTTTCTGGACCGGATTGATGACAAGACGAAGAACTGGAAGTTTTCTGCTGGGGATGTGAAGGAGCGGGGGCGGTGGGATGACTACATGGCGGCGTACGAGGACATGATTCGGAATACGGCGACGGAGGAGAGCCCGTGGTATGTGGTGCCGGCGGACAACAAGTGGTTCACGCGGGTGGTGGTGGCGGCGGCGGTGATTGACGCGCTGGATTCGCTGAAGCTGGAGTTTCCGGAGGTGGGGGAAGAGCAGCGGAAGCAGCTGGTGGCGTCGCGGGCGACGCTGGCGGGCGAGAAAGGTTAGGAGGACGGTCGCGGGAGGGATCAGTCAGGGAGCGTGTGGTCGATGAGGGGATCGAGGACGCGGAGGGCGGCGACGGCGGCGGGGACGTGGTGGACGCGGAAGATGTGCATGCCGCGGAGGGTGCCTGCGGTCAGGCAGGCGATGGTGCCGGGGTCGCGGTCGAGAGGGTTGGGGAGGGCGAGGGTATCGCCGATGACGGTTTTGCGGCTGACGGGGAGGAGGATGGGGCGGCCGAAGGTTAGGAGACGGTCGCAATGGCGGAGGATGGCGAGATTGTCCGGGGCCTGCTTGGCGAAGTCGATGCCAGGGTCGAGAATGATCTGGTCGGGGAGGAGACCGGCGGCGGTGGCGGAGGCGATTCGGTTAGTGAAGAAGGCGTCGAGTTCGGCCATGATGTCGGGCCACGCGACGTGCGTGTGTTTTTCCTTGGGGAGCCCGACTGAGTGCATGATGAGGAGGGCGGCACCGTGGGCGGCGCAGAGCCGGGCGTTGCGGTCGTCCGGGAGGGCGCTCATGTCATTGAGGAGGTGGCCGCCGTGGGGGAGGATGGCGGCGACGGTTTCGGGGCGCCATGTATTGAGGGAGAGGAGCGGGGGCCAGACTTGGCCGGGGACGGGTGGGGGTTCTGAGGCGGCGGAGAGGGACCACTCGTTGAAGGCGTGGATGAAGGGGAGGAAGCGGGCGGATTCCTCGGCGATGGAGACTGGGGGGCGGTTAGTGCGGGCGGATTCTGCGCCGGCGTCGATGATGTCAGCGCCATCGCGGGCCATGGAGATGGCCTGGGCGAGAGTGGTGGCCGGGTCGAGGGAGCCGTCGCCGCAGAAGGAATCGTCATTGATATTGACGATGCCCATGACGAGCGGGCGGCGTGGGAAGGTGATGGAGCGGCCGCGGGCGAGGAGGCGCATGGGCGAGGTTACTTGCGGAGGTCGTCGACCTTGGTGCCCTTGCGGAATTTATTGAAGCCGAAGGGGCTGGGTTTGAAGTCGCCGACCGGGTCGGCGTTGAGGGAGTCGGTGATCTGGGATTCGAGGCCGGTGGCCCAGTACGCTGAGTTGACGAAGAAGCGGCGGAGCCCGGCGTTTTCGAAGTCGACGGCGGCGCCGATGGTGGAGCCGATGATGCGGCCGGGTTTACCGTCTTCGTATTGGTAGTCGCGGAGCCAGATGAGGGGTTGGAGCGGATCGTTTTTGGGGCCTTTGGTGGGAGGGTCGTCGGCTTTCATGCCTGCGACGACCTCGCCGCGGACGAGGATCTGGGTGGTGGGCGGGAGTTTGTCGATGCCGTAGACATCGGTGGGGCCCCAGATGGAGGAGACCCCTTTGAGGAGCGGGTGGGAGGCGAAGTCCGGGTTGATGATGCCGCGGGTGCTTTCAGAGCCGTGGTCGCCGTGGTGGCGGACCCATGTATCGCCGACGATCTGTTGGCCGAAGCCGCCGGGCCATGAGGCGCTCTGCCAGTCCCACTTGGCGAATTTGCTTTCGCGGTTGGTGGTGTAGGCGAAGGCGTGGGTGCTGGTGCGGATGGCGAGGGCGGGTTTGCCGGCTTTGAAGTGATTGACGACGTGCTGCATGGCGTCGTCGGGGAGTTCGCGGAAGCGGAGGAGGAGGACGAGGTAGTCGGCGGAGCTGGCGGCGGCGATGCCGGGGATATTGTCGGGGGTATTGGGGTCGATGTCGCCGGATTCCTTATTGATGGAGAAGAGGACGGTGGTGTTGAAGCCGTGACGGGAGCTGAGGAGCTTCGCGAGCATGGGGGCGGTTTCCTCGGAGCGGTATTCTTCGTCGCCGGTGAGGAAGACGACATGTTTGCCTTTCCCGGGGCCTTCGGTGCCGTCGAAGTGGAGCCATGGGTCTGCGGCTGGGAGGGGGGCCGTGCTGAGGAGGGCGAGGAGAGCGAGGCGGCGGAGCATGACGGCGTAGGGAAGACTGGTTGCAGGGACGGCAGCGAAGTGAAAGGGTGGCGAAACCCTGCCGGTGCAAGCCGGAACGTCATGAATACGCAGACATCCTTTCAGATTTTCGGGCCGTCTCACCTTGTGGCGCTGGGTGTGACCGGGTTGGTTGCGGCGTGGATGATTCGGTCGGCGCGGCGTGGGAGGCCGGCGCTGGCGGAGCGGGGACTGGCGGCGCTGCTGCTGATTTGCTATCCGCTGTCGCTGCTGGTGCAGGTGGTGGACGGGACGCTGGTGGCGGGGCCGGTGCTGCCGATGCACTTGTGCGATTGGGCGGCGGTGGTGTCGGCGCTGGGGTTGCTGTTGCGGCGGGTGGTGCTGGCGGAGCTGGCGTGGTTCTGGGGGTTGGCGGGGACCTTGAACGGGTTGCTGACGCCGAATCTGCAGGCGGATTTTCCATCGCTGCGATACCATCAGTTTTTCCTGCAGCATGGCGGGGTGGTGGCTGCGGCGATTTATCTAGTGTACGGGGCTGGGTTGAAGCCGAGGCCCGGGGCGGCGCGGCGGGCGTATGCGGGGTTGCTGGGGTATGCGGTGGCGGCGGCGGCGGTGAATGAGGTGACGGGAGCGAACTATGGGTTTCTGTGTGCGAAGCCCGGGGCGGCGTCACTGATGGATGCGCTGGGGCCGTGGCCGTATTACATCGGCGGGTTGCTGCTGGTGGCGGGCGTGTTTTTCTTTCTGCTGGAGTTGCCGTTCCGGAGGGGGCGGGTGGGTGGGTAGGGGCATCGCAGGGTGAATGGGTTGAACTTGGGGCATTGCGCCATGGTGCTAACCGGTCGTCCCTGCGGGAAGGCGGAGGGTTGTGGGGGGGCTGGTACGGAGGGGTTACTGGGCGGAGAGGTGGAGGCGGATGAAGCGGCGGGGGGCGGTGGTGGCGGGGAGGAGGAAGGAGAGGGATTCGCGGTCGGCGGAGAACTGGCGGTCGATGAGGGTGCCGGAGACAGGGGACCATGTGAGGGAGTCGGGGGATTCTTCGATGCGCCATGCGACGTCGTCGGCGGTGATGAGACGGGAGAAGGTGAAGGTGAGGGAGCGGTCGGGGTTGAAGGTGAGGGTGGGGAGGTCGGCGAGGAAAGGGGAGTTAGGCAGGGTGCCGAGGGCGTATTCGGCGAACGCGTTGAGGCCGTCGCCATCGGAGTCGGCGGCGGGGTCGGGTTGCTGGTTAGCGGATTGCCATGCGGCGAAGGAGGCGGAGAGTGAGGAGCCGGGGTTGGGCGGGGAGCTGGCGCGCCAGTTGAGCGGATTGGCGTGGTCGGGGTTGGATTGCGGGGCGATGAGGACGAGACTGTCGCCGTTGTTGTCGGGTGAGGAAGGCCATGGGGAGGAGGTGCCGTAGGTGAAGTCGCGGAGCGGGGTGGCGGCTCCGAGACTGAGGGTGATGCGTTCGCCGTTGTTGCTGAGATTGCCGGAGAACTGGCCGGCGACGGGGATGGTTGGGCCGTAGGTGGCGGAGAAGACGGCGGGATTGGCGGCGAGGACGAGGCGGGTGGCTGGGGCGAGGGAAGTGTTGGGAGGGAAGGAGAAGGAGATGCCGTTAGTGAAGCTGACTCCGGTGAGGTCGAGCGGGGCGGTGGGGTGCGTGTTGAGGAGTTCGATGAATTCCGCGTCGCTGCCCTGGGGGGCCGGCGGGTTGTACATGATTTCGCTGATGACGAGGTGGGTGGAGAGATCGCCGGGGATGGGAGGGGAGGTGGTGAACTGGAGGGGATCGCTCCAGTGGCTCCAGCGGCCGTTGCGGTCCTTGTGGCGGACGCGTGCGCGGTAGGTGCGGTTGGGGGCGAGGCCGGTGGCGGGTATGTTGATAGAGTCCGAGAAGGTGGTGGATTCTGCGGAAGTGAAGGGCCCTTCGATTTCGTAGCGCCATGGGTTGCCTGGGGAGAAGCCGGGGACTGAGGGGTCGTAGATTTCGCCGAGACGCCATTGGATGGCGGCGAATTCGAGACCGCCTGCGGGATTGAATGGGGTGGAGGAGAAGCGGAGCTGGTTGAGTGGGAAGCCGGGCGGGCCGGAGTAGGAGATGACGGGGGTGGCGGGGATGGTGATGGCTGGGGTGGAGGCGAGCGAGTAGGGGGCGGTGCGGCCTTCGGCCATGCGGGTGAGACGAGCGCCGCCGTTAGGGCCGGAGGCGATGAAATCCTTGACCCATTGGACCATGCCTTCGAGGTCCGGGCTGGCAAGGATGCGGTTGTACGGCTGGGGCGGGCCGTTGGTCATGTTGGCGATGGGGTAGGGCGAGCGGTAGTAGTTGCCGGTGGCGGCGGCTCCGCGAGGGGGGACTGGGTTGGTGGGGTGGTAGTCCCAGCGGCGGCGTTCGGCTTCGACGAAGCCGTCATTGATGGGGGATCCGGTGGGGATGACGCGTGGTGATTCGTCGGTGATGAGGCTGAGGAATTCGTCGACGAGTTTCCATGCCTGGTCGCGGTTGAGGAGGAGGTCCTGGAGTTCGCGGGCGCGGTTCTGGAATTCGGTGAGGATGGCAGGGTGGAGGAGGGCGCGGGAGATCTGCTCGTACTGCTGGAAGTTGATAGCGGTCTGGACGGACTGGGGGCCCCAGCGGTCGAAGTTTTCGTAGAGGAGATCGCAGTCCCATGGGAGGATCATCCAGCGGCCGTCGCCGGCTGGGGCGGGCGGGCGGCGGAAGTAGACGACATTCTCCTGTTCGCGGCGGTCGGTCTGATTGATGGCTTCGGTGACGGCGCGCCAGTTGAAGTATTCGGGGAGATCGACATTGGAGCGGAACCATGATTCCGGCTGGATGGAGGAGAGGGGAGGAGCGGCGGTGGCGGTGCCGGTGCCGAGACGGTAGCCTGTGGTGGTGCTGGTGAAGGCGTTGAGGTCGGAGAGATCGCCGGGGAGGCCCTTGCCCTGACAGAGGACACTGTTGCCGGCACCGGTGATCTGGAGGCGGAAGATATTGCCATCGGGGAGATCATGACCTTCTTTGAAGAGATTGTCGGTGTTTTCGAATGCGAGGTAGAGCCCCCAGAAGTCGCCATCGAATTGTGAGGGACCGGATTCGGCGGCGCCGTCGATGACGCGCCAGTGGAGGTAGGATGAATTGGGGGCGGGGGCGCCGGCGAGATTGCTGAGGCGGAAGGCCATGGCTTCGTCGAGCCCGTGCATGCCGCGGTTCCATGGGGCCCATGGGGCGGGAACGGAGGAGATGTTGAGGGTTCTGACGGTGCTGGTGGAGCGGCCGTAGTTGTCAGGGAGATCGAGGAGGTGGCCGCGGTTGAAGCGGAGTTTCCATTTATTCTTGCCGGTGTTGTAGGTGCTGTTCTGGCCTTTGACGCGGTAGTGGATGTGGTCGTAGACCCGGCCGTCGATGACGAGGGCTCCTTCGAAGCGATAGGTGCCGTCGTTGAAGGCGGCGTTGTACTGACAATTCTGGACATCCTCGGGGCGGCTGAGGAGATGCCATGGGCGGACCTTGCGCATGGTGGATGCGGGGAAGGTATCGATTGGGGTGGTGCCTGGGCGGAGGGCGGCGGACCATGAGGGGACCCCGTCGTAGGTGAACCACGAGAAGTCCGGGCAGTCGTCGTCTGGATAGGGGACGCGGACGGCGGCGAGTTGACCGTCCCATGAGCG